>DATIGO010000304.1:0-7579 GCA_035454665.1 Gemmatimonadaceae bacterium
GGATGACACGGTTCTACGAACGGATGCGGGACGCGGAGAAGGGCATCAATCGCGGCTTCTTCATTACGCCCGAAGAGCTGGACCGGCGCAAGCCCGATCTGATCACACGGGTCTTCCAGGGAATCCCGGGCCTCAGCGTACAGTTCCCGCCGGGCCGCGATGGACGGCGTGACAAGGTGGTGTACGGGCCCTTGCGGACCGGCCCGGGCGGCGATCGCTGTGCCATGACCATCTACCTGGACGGCCTTCGCGTCTTCCCCACGCTAGGCGGTGGGGCTGGGACCAGGGTGGACGACTCGCTGGATACCCTCGTCATCCCGACCGATGTCGCTGCCATCGAGATCTATCCGTATCCGGTCGATGCGCCGCCGCAGTATCAGTCGCTCAACGGGCGGTGCGGTGTGATCCTGCTCTGGACGAAGTGATCGGCACCCATGCGCTCGCGGTCTTTCATGGCTAGGTGTCCGTGGTTCCCGGCCGCATTGCTCGTCGGCGGCGTGTCGGGACTGCCGGCGCTCAGCGGTGCCCAGCTCGTCCGCGGTACCGCCACGGAACGCGGCAGCGGGATCGCCGTCCCCGGCGTCCTCGTCACCCTCGAGCGCGCCGAGGGCGACACGAGCACGAGCCTGAGCCAGCGCAGCGTCCTCACCGGCGACGGCGGCACCTTCGCGCTCCGTGCCCCCGCCCCCGGCCGCTACCGCCTGAGCGCCAAGCGCATCGGCGCGCAGCGCTTCTTCTCCGATACCTTCTCGCTCGCCATCGGCGAGACGCGCGTGATCGACGTGGCCCTCGAGGTCGTCGTGCACACGCTGGAGGAGGTCGTCGTGGCCGGGGAATCGATGTGCGTGCTGCACGAGGCGGAGACCGGGCGGGTGGCCGCGATGTGGGACGACATCCGCACCGCGCTCAGTGCGACCACGATCTCCTCGCGCGACACCCTCATCACGGGTCGCGCGTCGCGTTATGCGCGACTGCTCGACCCGGCGTCGCTGCGCGTGCTGCGCGAGGCGAGCGCGGAGGCGCAGGGGCTCATCGATCGTCCGTTCGCGAGCCCCAGCGGAGACTCGCTCTCCGCGCACGGCTGGTGGGGTGAGATCACCGGTGACACGATCACCTTCTTCGGCCCGGACACCGAGGTGCTGCTGAGTCCGGCCTTCCGCCGCGACCACTGCTTCTTCGTCGGCTCCGGCCGGCGCGATCGCCCCGGGCTCCTCGGGCTCGCCTTCGAGCCGGCGCCCGACCGGCGGGTGAACGACATCCGCGGCACGCTCTGGATGGATCAGGCCTCGCGTGAGCTCCGCCTCGTGGAGTTCCGCTATACGGGGCTGGCGAGCATTCCGCACGTGGAGCGCATCGGCGGCGAGGTACACTTCGCCCGGATGGCGAACGGCGCGTGGGTCGTGCGGCGCTGGCACATCCGGATGCCGCGCTTCGGCTTCGCGAACTTCGCGAGGGGCTCGACGAGGACCTGGTCGGCGCAGGGATTCCAGCTCCCGCGCATCGCGCAGATCCTGGAAGAGGGCGGGGAGTTCGGTGACGAGCGGCTTCCCGCGGCCATGCGCGTCGCCGTCACGGGCACGGTGCGCGACAGCACGGGCCGGCCGCTCGCAGGCGCTACGGTGCGCCTGGTCGGGACGGAGCGAGCGGCCACGGCCGACAGCGCCGGCGCCTTCCGGCTCGAAGGCCTTTCGCGCGGCTTCTATGTGGTCACGGCGGGGCATCCCGGCTACGCGGCGTTAGGCATCCCGGCCGCCGAGGCGGAGCTCGTGGCCGACACGGGCGCGGCCGCCCCGCCGGCCCTGGCCCTGCGCGCCTTCGACACCAACGCCCTCGTGCAGCGGATGTGCGACGGGCGGGTGCCTGACGAGGGACGCCTCGCGGCCCGCGTGACCCTGATCGACAGCACGGCCGGCACGCCGCTCGCGAACGCCGCGGTCCGGCTGACCTGGAGTGAATACGCGAACGCGCAGGCCGGCGGCCTGATCGTGCGTCGCCTCGTCCCGTACGCCGTGAACGGCACCACCGACGACCGTGGCGGCGTCACCTTCTGCGGGCTCCCGCCCGGGGTGGCCCTGGAACTGGGCGTCCCGCTCGGCGAAGACCGGCAGCGGCGCATCACGACGCTCCGACTCGACGGGCGGCGTGCGCAGTCGGTGACCGTACGGTCGGCACGGACGCCGTAAGGGCGCGCGCCGTGGGGAAGCGTTCGGCGGCGGGCGTCGGTGGGTGGCAGGGGTGACTCCCGCGCCGGCCGAGTGCCGGTCCCTCGCGCCCGTGGTAACTTGGGGCTCCGCTCCCCCATTTCTTGCCACGCCGACCCCGCACGCCGCCCAGGACCGCGAGCGCCGGCTCCCCCGGACAACGGGGCGATCCCGGCTCGGTCGCGCCGCCGGCGACCCCTGAGGCCCGCCCGGCGTTGCCGGTCCCACGTGACGCCGCGCGGGCGGGGGTGGCCTGGGCCGTCACGCTCTGCCTGATCCTGGTCGTCGTTCGGCTCTCGTACTGGTGGATCGGCGGCGACGACGGCCACTATCACATCCGCGTCGCCGCCGAGCTGCGCGAGCGAGTCGCGCTGTACATGCAGGGACTCCCGTGGACCCGGATGTCGGTCTTCACCGACCGTTGGGGCGACAAGGAGCTCCTCTTCCACTGGTTCCTGATCCCGTTCGCGTGGGGGAACCTCTTCGCGGGGGCGAAGGTCGCGCTCTCGGTGCTCAACGGGGTGGCGGCAGGGGTGATGGCCTTCCTGGCCGTGCGACTCGCGGGGCGCTCGGGGTGGGCGGCGCCCGCCGTGGCCATGGGGATCACGACGTTCTTCACCGTGCGCATGGACCAGCTCCGGCCGCACAACCTGTCGCTCATCCTCCTCATGCTCCTCGCGCACGAGGCCGCGGCGCGGCGGCGCTGGACGCTGGTGCTGCTGGGGTTTCTCTACGCGCTCTCGTACACGGCGTGGCAGACGCCCGCGATCCTCTGTGCGGGCGTTTTCGCGGCTTTCGCGCTCCTGCGCCGGGAATGGCGGTGGGAGCTGCTCTGGGCACCGGTGCTGGGTCTCGCCGCGGGGATCCTCGCGCACCCGGGCTTCCCGGACAACGTCCACATCTGGACCCTTCAGAATCTGGCGTTCTTTCAGCAGAAGGACGCGCTCCCCGTGGGGACGGAAATCAATCCGGAGAGCCTGGCGGGTCTCGCGAGGTCGGCGTGGACGGGGCTCGTGCTCCTGGCCCTCGCGGCCGCATTGCGATGGCCGTGGGGCACGGTATCACGGGCATCCGACCTGGAAATGGTTCTGGGAGTCTTTGCCGCTGCCACCCTGATCCTCTTTTTTCGGGCGATCCGGTTTGCCGAGTACGCGATCCCGTTCGCGACGCTGTACGCCTTCGCGCTCTGGGGCCGGCTCCAGGCCGGAAGGGTGGCGCGCCGCCTCGGCAGCCCGCGAGCGGCACTGGTCATGACCCTGGCCATCGCCATTGGAGCGGCCGTCCGCCTCGCGGAAACGACCCGGGTGATGCGGGCCAACCATGCCCTGGGGTTCGCCTCGCTGGACGACGCGCGGCGATTCCGGCAGGCGCTGCCCGCGGGGGCCAAGGTCGCGGCGACGTGGGACTTCACCCCCTACTACCTTCTCGCCGCTCCGCAGGGGCGCTACCTGAACGTGCTGGACCCGATCTTCATGTCGACGCCGTATCCGGAGGCCTACGCGCTGCTCGAGCGCCTGTACGCCGGTAGCGTGCCGGACGTGCCCGGGGCGCTCACCGAACCGCTCGACTCCGACTACCTCGCCTACAACTCGATCCTCTTCCAGGATCTGGACATACGCGTTGGCCGGGACCCGCGGCTGATACCGGTGTTCCAGTCGGTGAATCACCAGGTGGTCGCGGTGGACCGGGAGCGCGGCCACGGTTTCGTGACGGACTGGCGCCTGGACACCGCGGCGACGGCCTCCTACGCCGAGTTCGTGGCGCGGCGGGCTCGCGTGGCGCCGGCGGCCGTGTCGGCGCCATACGATCCGCGGACCGCGCGGGCGCTGGTCTCAGCGCCCGGCGCGGCGGCCGGGGGGTGCTGGTGGGCCAGCCGACGGTATGTACCGGCCGCACCACGCCACGGGATGTTGATCATCCGATTCGGGTCTGCGGGTCCGGCGGAGGTCTACGCGGACGGACGTCGGATCCTTTCCTCCGCCGAGGGACACGGTGGTCTGCCGGACGCCGATCGCGTGGAGGTGCGGGTGAGCGGCCGGGTGCCCGTGGACCTGGCGGTGCGCGCCTGCCCGAGCGCGGAGTTCGGGTCGGGGTTCTTCTGGCGCGAGGAGTGGGGAAGCCGGCCGGGGTGACCGGTTCGGGGCCGTCTGGCGGTGGGACCGACAACCATTGAGTGGCGCTTCACCGGCGGTGGGGAGCCAGCGTCGGCGAACCGCGGGTCGGTGTCCGAAGGGGGCATCGGTCGCGCCGTCCGGCGATCCGTCGTTCCATCCCGGTTTGGAGGGGCTGTGATAGTTCGCGGAGCGGAGAAACCGGCGGCGCATCGGCCGGCCCCGCGCGGGCGGGTTGCGGTGACGGGGCGGCGTCGGTTCGTCCTCGCGACACTCGAGCCAGGTTCTTGCGCTTCCCAGTGTTGACCAGCAATATGGTGGCCGTCACAAGCCGTGAGAGTACCGTGACGGGCCGGAAGCTTTTGTGTACCGGCTCGGATTCGGGGCTTTCGGGGCGTCGTTAGGTTCCGGCTGGACCATCAACTCAGGCACCCCCACCCCGCATATCGGGCCACCTGACCGGTGTGCGAGACGCAGGATCGACCGCCAGCGGGGTGTTGGCGGCGAACGAAACGGAACAGCCCCTCAACACCGAGAGGAACAACATGACCAGGTTCCGTCACACAAGACGCTTCGCGGGTTTACTCGCGGGGCTCGCATCCGTCGCCCTTGCCGGGACGGCGTATGCGCAAGGCACCACGATTACCGGCACGGTACGGTCCGAACAGGGGATGAACCTGAACGGCGCCAACGTCTTCATCACCGAGATGAACGTCTCGGTGCCGACGAATGAGGAAGGCGTGTACCGGATCGTCCTCGCCCCCGAACGGGTGCGTGGCCAGACCGTGCAGCTGCGCGTCCGCGCGATCGGCTTCCAGCCGCAGAACAAGCCGATCACGCTGAATGCGGGCACGATCACCGAGAACTTCGAGCTCAGGATCGACATCAACCGCCTCTCCGAGGTGGTGGTCACCGGCGTGACAGGTGCGACGGAGACCCGGAAGCTCGCGTTCACGGTCGATCGCGTGGACCAGGCGAGTCTGCCGGTGCCGGCGAACAACGCGCTGCAGTCGCTGCAGGGCAAGGTGACCGGCGCGCAGATCGTGATGCCGAGCGGCCGCCCCGGCGCGTCGCCTGACATCATCCTGCGTGGCGCGAAGTCGCTGAACCTGAGTCTCGATCCCCTCGTGATCGTGGACGGCGTGCTCCTCGCGGGCGGCCTTTCCGATCTGAACCCGCAGGACATCGAGAGCATCGAGGTGGTGAAGGGCGCCGCCGCGTCGTCGACCTACGGCTCGCGCGCACAGAACGGCGTCGTCCAGATCACGACGAAGAGCGGCCGGTCGGCCACGGGCCAGTCGGCGCGCTTCAACGTGCGCTCGGAGACGGGGTGGAGCGACATCCAGAGCGAGTATCCGTTCAATCTGCGCCACTGGCTGCTGATGGACGAGAACCAGAACAAGTATTGCATCGCGGAGACGGGGCAGCCCGCCTGCTCGCGCACCGTGAGCTTCGAGGACGAGGCGCTGCGCGTGAACGAGCAGAGCGAGAACATCGCCCTCACGCCGCGCACGTTCGAGCGTGACGCGGGCATCGGCGTCACGATGTCGAAGCCATACCTGAAGGGCATCTTCCAGGTCAACCAGTTCCCGACGCGGTTCAACCCGATCGCGCAGGCCGTCACCCCCGGGCTTACGCACAACACGAACGTCGACCTCTCGGGTCGTTCCGGTAACACGGACTACTTCGCGAGCGCGTCGAACCTCATCGAGCAGGGTGCGTTCCGCTACGTGGACGGCTTCCGCCGCAACACCGCCCGCCTGAACCTCGGGCAGCAGATCGGTGAGGAAGTCACGCTGAACCTCACGTCGCTGTACGCGCGCTCGACGGACTACGGCAACGTTCCCAGTTTCTTCCGGCTCACGCGCACGCCGCCGCAGGTCGACCTGCTCCGGCGCGACAACCGCGGGCGTCTCTTCGTTCGCTCGAACCCGCTGAACCAGGGGTCGCAGAACGAGAACCCGCTGCAGGACGCCGAGAACATCTTGAACCGGGAAGACGTGGACCGGTATCTCGGCTCGCTCTCGGGTCGCTATACGCCTTTTACGTGGCTCGACCTCGAAGCGCAGGCCAGCATGGACCGCCGCCGCGACAACGAGTTCACGTTCCGCGAGAAGGGCTTCCGGGTCACGCGCTCGGCGAACACCAATTATCTCGGCACCATGTCCGAGAACTCCGGTGAGAACCAGGCGTACAACTTCGGCGTCAACGCCACGGCGCGTCAGAACAATCCGTTCGGCATGCAGGATCTCCAGACGCGCCTCAACTTCCGCTACTCGTTCGAGCGCGATGATGGCAGCAACATGAGCGCCGGCGGCAACACGCTGGCCGTGCCGGGCCTGCTCACGCTCGAGAACGTGACGGTTCCGAATGCCCCGAACTCGGGTCGCAACTCGATCCGCGCGATGGGTGTGCTGGGTGGCGTCGCGGCGGAGTACAAGGGTCGCTACATCTTCGACGCGACGTTCCGTCGCGACGGCAGCTCGCTGTTCGGCGCGGCCGAGCGGTGGCAGCCGTACTACCGCGGCTCCGCGGCGTGGCGTCTGTCTGACGAGAGCTTCTTCCCCTGGAAGGGCGCGGTCAACGACCTGAAGTTCCGGGCGTCGGTCGGTACGGCTGGTGGCCGTCCGCAGTTCGACTACCAGTACGAGACGTTCGAGCTTGGCACCGGTGGTTCGGTGTCGTCCGAGCAGCTCGGCAACCGCTTCCTGAAGCCCGAGCTCACGACCGAGACCGAATTCGGCTTCGACGCCGAGTTGTTCAACAAGTACGGCCTGAACGTCACGTACGCGCGTTCGATCACCGAAGACGTGAT
Organism: Gemmatimonadaceae bacterium; assembly: GCA_035454665.1. Classification (GTDB taxonomy): domain Bacteria; phylum Gemmatimonadota; class Gemmatimonadetes; order Gemmatimonadales; family Gemmatimonadaceae; genus DATIGO01. Next base: position 7,128 of record DATIGO010000304.1, read on the forward strand.
GCTCGAGGTGCCGGCGGCTGCGTCGTCGGGCTTCAGCACCCAGTGGCAGAACGCCGCGCAGATCGACAACAAGACGTGGGAGATCTCGCTGAACGCGCCGCTCATCACGAACCGCGACGTGGTCTGGACGACGCGTCTGGCGTATGATCGCAACCGTGCGTTCCTGACCGGGCTGGACGTCCCGGAATTCAGTGAAACAAGCGCTGGCAGCCGGTTCGAGTTCCGGAACGGTGAGCGGCTGGGCACCATCCGCGGCACCCGTTTCGCGACGTCCTGCCTGCAGCTCCCGGAGCCGTTCCGCTCGCAGTGCGGCGGTCCTGGCAGCCAGTACCAGGCGAACGACGAGGGCTTCATCGTCTGGACCGGTGGTTACGGTGTGGGCGAAGGCATCACGCGCAACCTGTGGCAGTCTACGCTGCCGGGCTGCCTCGTGAACGGCGCGCCGGTGAACC
>DATIGO010000305.1:0-4079 GCA_035454665.1 Gemmatimonadaceae bacterium
GATGCGGGTAACCCTGGAGCTCGTACGGCGGCAGGCGCGGGGTGACCGGGAGCTGCACCTGGCGGTGGAGGTGGACAGCGGACGGATGATTCTGGAGCGCGACGGCGTGGTCCTGCGGACGATGCCGGTGCAGGTGGGGGCCGCGCACGTCGTGGGGGTGCCGCCGGACACCGTGCGGCTGGTGGCGCCGCGCGGCGCGCGGACGGTGACCCGCGTGGTCGGCGCGAACGAGAGCTGGGAGGTGCCGGCCTGGGTCTTCGCGGCGCGGGGGCTTCCCGTCCCGCAGGACCGAGACGTCCGGGGCGCGCTCGGTTCGTTAGGCATCGTCCTCTCGGGCGGGGCCGTGATCCACGCGCTTCCGGACGCCGGGCCGCTGGCCGACAGCGCCTGGGTGATGCCGGGCGCGGTTCGCGTGGCGCCCGCCGACCTGCGGGCCATCGCCCCGAACATCACGCCGGGCATGTCGGTCTACTTCTACTAGCGACCGATGCGTGCACGGCGCGGAGTGGCCGGCTTCTTCGTGGCCGGCGGCCTGAGCGGGGTCGCCCTCGTGGCGGCCCTGCTCACGGTCGTCGCGGCGACGGCGCGCGTCGTGAGCGGGACGATGCACGCGCGATTCGAGCGCGACGTGGCCCGCATGGTGTTCAACGACAATCTGCAGCTGCTCGACGACGTGCGCCGCCGCGTGGGCCTGAGCGCCGACTCGCTCGAGGCGATCCTCGACGCGCCAGCCGACAGTGCCGCACGGCGCGGCGTCATCGTGGTGAGCATCGAGGAGCATCGTCTGTGGTACCGCCTCGATGATCAGGTGGTGTTCGAGACCCGGGTGGCGACCGGCAGCGGAAAGATCCTCACGCACGAGCGTGGAAGTACGCACTGGAAATTCGAGACGCCGCGCGGCCGGCTCGTGGTGGTCGGAAAGGAGGCCAATCCGGCGTGGGTGCCGCCCGACTGGCATTACGTGGAGGCGGCGCGCAACCGCCGCCTGCGGGTCACGCCGCTGCTGCGAGGCCAGGCCATCGACGCCGGCGACGGCAGCGCGATCACGGTGTCGGGCAACAACGTCGTGCGCCGTCACGCGGATGGTCGCGAGGAACCGCTCGAGGCGTCCGACGGCCGCGAGATTGTCGTGGGCGACATGCTGATCGTGCCCCCCTTCGGCACGCATCAGCGCCGCTATCACGGCGTCCTCGGCTCGCACCGCCTGCTGCTCGGGGACGGGTATGCGCTGCACGGGACGAATGTCCCCTCGTCCATCGGTCGCTCGGTGAGCCACGGGTGTGTTCGCCTGCGCAACGAGGACATCGAGACGCTTTTCCGCATCGTTCCGGTTGGTACGCCGGTGTATATCTACTGACGGCACTGCCCCGTCGGGTTTCGGGCCACGCCGTCCCGCCTGCCAGTCATGGATTGAATCACGGAATCACGGCAACCTCGCCCCCCTGTTTGGAGTCTTAAGAAGGTGGTGGAAGGGGTGGCACCAGATGGCGCGGGCGCGCATCTTCCCCCGCTGTTGCGCGGCGGCCTCAACCGGTTGTGCGGCAGGTCACGACAATCTCGCGATGGAGCTTCCGTCGTCGCGCGGGATTGATGCGGTATCGTCGGGCAGTACGTCTACATCGGACCCCTCTTCCACGATCACGTGCCGTTTCCCAGGCGACATCCCCCGCGCCGGCGCCCGCGCCGCGGCGTCCCGCTGCTCGTCTTCGGCAGCGCGGCGCTCGCGTATCTGGGCTTCCTCCGTCCGGCCGAGGGCCTGGATACGCGCGCCACAGTCGCGCGGCACGCGCCGGTGGCGAAGCCCGCCGCGGATGCCTTCGGGCGCAGTGGCCGGCTGCGCATGCGCTTCGCCCTGCCCGGGACGCTCGTGGACTATCCGATCGAAGTGCAGGGCGATCTCGCCGCGCTGCGCTACACCTGGCTGCCGCTGGCCCCGGGTGATTCGGCCGGTCCGGCGCGCGCCCTCGTCGACGGGCTCGTCGCCCCCACCGATCCGGGCTTCTACCGGCTGGAGATCCAGTCCGACAGCGCGCGCCGCGCGGTCGACGGGCTCTCGCTGGCGGTGCTCGTTCCTTTCACGGCGAAGAGCGGCGCGACGCTGAACGGCTATCGGATCGGGTTCTACCGGGGCGAACGCGCCCGGAGCCTGGCCCCCGACGCTCCGGTCGGCTTCGTCGAGATCGACACGGTGCATCTCGACCTCTCGGTCTCCGATCACCTGCGTCTCGGTGACTTCGTGACGCGCGACAACCAGTCCACGTGGCCTCGTTATGCGGCCGTCGATCCGCGGTTGCTCGACAAGGTGGAACTGGTGCTCGACGAGATCGCGAGCTGGTACGGCGGCGAAAAGCGCGCCGGTGTCGAGGTCGACGTGCACTCGGGATTCCGCACGCCGCTGTACAACCGGCGCGTGAAGGCCGCGGCGCGCGACAGCCGGCACCAGTTCGGTGACGCGCTCGATCTCGCCGTCGACGCCAACCGTGACGGCCACGTCAACTCCAAGGACACGCGCCTCGTGGCGCTCGCCGTCGAGATCGTGGAGCGGTCCCATCCCGACCTGGCCGGGGGGATGGGGATCTACGCCCGTGCCGGCGTGCCGTATGTGCACATCGATGCGCGCGGCCAGCGGGTGCGCTGGCGGGGCTAGAGTCGGTCACGGGTGACGAGGTCGCCGGCGCCCGCTTCGATTGCGAAACTCGAAGGGCCCGCTGCAGCGTAGAGAATTGCGCCGCTGAGTCGCGAGCCGCATTGTCGTCACTCGTCACCCGTCCTCCGTCCCCGCCCTCATGAATCCCCACCTCCGGGATCGCATCGTCCGCCACCTGGAATCGCTCCCCGACGAGCGCGCCTACCAGGTGCTGGACTACATCGAGTTCCTCGAGTCCAAGTACGCCGAGCGGGCTCCGGCGTCGGCCAGCGTCTTCCAGCGATTCACCGAAGGCGTCGAGGACACGCTGCGCGCGGGCCGGGTCTCCACGGCGGCGATCGCGGAGACGATGGGGCTGCTGAACCGCGCCGTGGGCGTGCTGAGCGGAGTCGCGGCGGCGGGCCGTTCCGTCGCCTCGGACATCGTGACCGCCGCCTCCCGGGCGACGTCGTCCGCACCCGTACCCCCCGCCGATGCCACGGCAGCGGCGCCGGTCCCTGCCGAGCCACTGCCGGAGGCGGCTGAGCCGCCGCCTCCCGTTCAGCCCCGGGCCCAACCGCCGGAGTAGACCGAAAAACGGCGCCGGAGCGCCGGCAATTGCCGCCGCGTTTGACTCGCTCGGAACGGAGTCTGACCCTCTGGCGCACCATGCCGCGTGAAAAAGGCCAGTCTGACCGGTGGCGCCCGGGGAAAAAGGACTTCTTCCCAAAGGTTCCGCAGCCGGCCGAGGTCTATGGCCGAGGCGCCGGCGCGATTAACTTTGGCTATGGCGAGCAGAAGTCAGACTGGCCCACGACAGGCAGAGAGCCGGCCCGCGTCCACTCCGGGGGAAGGCGGGCCTTCGCGTATCAGTGGCAACGGCGCCACCCCCTTCGCGCGCGTCCGCGAGTCGTTCGCGCTCACCTTCGACGACGTTCTGCTCGTGCCGCGCTGGTCGCCCACGCATCCGCGGGACGTCGATACCGGATCGCGGTTCACGCGCACGATCACGCTGAACGTGCCGCTCGTGGCGGCGGCCATGGACACCGTCACCGAGTCGGAGATGGCCATCGCGATGGCGCGTGCGGGCGGCATCGGGGTCCTGCACAAGAACATGTCCATCGACCGCCAGGCGGCGGAAGTCGATCGGGTGAAGCGCTCCGAGAGCGGCATGATTCTCAATCCGATCACGCTCTCGCCCGAGGCCACGCTGCGCGAGGCGGTGGCGCTGATGACGCGCTTCAAGATCTCCGGCGTGCCGATCGTCGACCCCGAGGGACATCTCGTCGGGATCATCACGAATCGCGACCTGCAGTTCGAGCGCGACCTGCTGCGGCCGCTGCGCGAGGTGATGACGGCGCAGAACCTGGTCACGGCCCCCGAGGGCACGACCCTCGACGAGGCGGAACGCATCCTGGGTCGCCACCGCATCGAGAAGCTTCCGGTGGTCGAC
>DATIGO010000306.1:0-9793 GCA_035454665.1 Gemmatimonadaceae bacterium
TGGAGACGTCGGCGTACGGCATCACCCGCACGTCGGGAAGGTTGCGGCCGCTCAGATACACGTTCGGCTTCACGCCGTCGGTCAGGATGAGTGCCTTCTGCCCCGCCACACCCAGGCGCTCCAGCAGCGCGGCCAGGATGCGCGTCCTGGGCGCCTCGTAGGTGAAGCGGTCGATGACGAAGATCGCGTTCTCCTGCGCACGCGCATTGAACGCGCTCTTGCGTGCGAGCGCGCGCATCTTGCGCGGGACCGTCTCGTCGTAGCTCCGCGGCTGCGGGCCGAAGACCGTGCCGCCTCCCGGCCAGAGCGGCGAGCGGATCGAACCCTGCCGCGCGCGGCCCGTGCCCTTCTGCCGCCACGGCTTCTGGTTGCCGCCGATGACGAAGCCCCGCGTCTTGGTGGCCGCGTTCCCTTCGCGCTGATTCGCGAGGAACGCCTTCACCGCGCGGTGCATCACGGGGACGTTGATCGTGCCGTCGAAGAGGGTGGCCGGGAGCGGCACGCGCTCGCGCGGCGTGCCCAGCGCCGTGAAGGCCGCCGCCTCTCTCGTGGTCGTGTCGTCCGTACGCTCAGCCATGCGATCAGCCCTGCTGCTTGCGAACGAGGACGAGGCCGTTCGTCGGCCCGGCCACCGCCCCGCGGATATAGATCAAATGACGCTCCGAGTCGATCTTCTCGACGCGGAGGTTGGACGTGGTGTGGCGCTCCGCGCCGTAATGACCGGGCATGCGCTTGCCCTTGATGACGCGCGAGGGATCCGTCCCCGCGCCCACGGAGCCAGGCTTCCGGTGCTTCGTGTTGCCGTGCGTGTTCGGCCCGCCGCCGCGGCCGTAGCGCTTCACGATGCCCTGGAAGCCCCGTCCCTTGGTCGTGCCGGTCACCTTCACCATCTCGCCCGGCGCGAAGATCGAGACGTCCACGACGTCGCCCAGCTTGTAGTCGGCGGGCGTCTGGCGCTTCGGCATGTCGTCGAGCCGGAACGCGCGCAGCACCCGCGGCGGCGCCTCGAGTCCCGCCTTGGCCGCGTGCTTCACTTCGGCGTTAGGCGCCCGCCGTCCCCGCGGCGTCCCCTCCCCCTTCTTCGACTTGCGGCGCACCCGCTGCGTGCCGTAGCCCAGCTCCACGGCCACGTACCCGGGCTTCGCCGGCTCGCCGGACAGGACCTTCACCACGGGGTTGGGCTTCGCCTCCACCACCGTGCAGGGCACCTGCTGCCCCTGCTCGTTGAAGACCTGCGTCATGCCGAGTTTACGGCCAATCAGTCCTAGCATCGTTGATATAGTTCGTGACGGGTGACGAGAGGCGAGTGACGAGGGCCCGAAGGCGCGTCACGCGTCGGCCGTCACTCCACTTTGATCTCCACGTCCACACCCGCCGGCAAGTCCAGCTTCGTCAGCGCGTCGACCGTCTGCGCGCGCGAGTCGAGGATGTCGATCACGCGCTTGTGCGTCTTGAGCTCGAACTGCTCCCGCGACTTCTTGTCCACGTGCGGGGACCGCAGCACGGTCCACCGCCGCGTCTTCGTGGGCAGCGGGATCGGGCCCGACACCTGCGCGCCCGTCTTCTCCGCCGTGCGCACGATGTCCGCCGCCGCGGCGTCGATGACCGCGTGGTCGAAGGCCTTCAGTCGGATTCGAATTCGTCCAGCCATGTGGCGTTCTCGCGTGACGGGTGACGGGTGACGGATCGGCGGGCCCGGGGGCTCGTCAGCCGTCACGCGTCACGGCTCTTATTGGAGGATCTTCGTAACCACACCCGCACCGACGGTGCGCCCACCCTCGCGGATGGCGAACCGCAGCCCCTCTTCCATCGCGATCGGGCCGATGAGCTCGATCTGCATCTGGATGTTGTCGCCCGGCATCACCATCTCGGTGCCGCCGGGGAGTTGGATCGAGCCCGTCACGTCGGTCGTGCGGAAGTAGAACTGCGGGCGGTAGCCGTTGAAGAACGGCGTGTGCCGCCCACCCTCTTCCTTCGTGAGGACGTAGACCTCGGCGTCGAACTTCGTGTGCGGCGTGATCGAGTTGGGCTTGGCCAGCACCATGCCGCGCTCGATCTCCTTCTTGTCCACGCCGCGGAGCAGGAGGCCGACGTTGTCGCCCGCGCGTCCCTCGTCGAGGATCTTCCGGAACATCTCGACGCCCGTGACGACCGTCTTCTTCTCGGCGTTGAAGCCCACGAGCTGCAGCTCCTCGCCCGTCTTCACGATGCCGCGCTCGATGCGGCCCGTGGCCACGGTGCCGCGGCCCGTGATCGAGAAGACGTCCTCGACCGGCATCAGGAAGGGCTTGTCGATCTCGCGCTTGGGCTCGGGGATGAACGAGTCGATCGCGTTGTACAGCTCCTCGATCTTGGCCACCCACTGCGCGTCGCCCTGGATCGCCTTGGACGCGGCGCCGCGGATGACGGGCGTGTCGTCGCCCGGGAACTGGTACTGGTTGAGCAGCTCGCGCACCTCGAGCTCGACGAGGTCGAGCAGCTCGGCGTCGTCGACGAGGTCGCACTTGTTCAGGAAGACCACGATCGACGGCACGTTCACCTGGCGGGCGAGCAGGATGTGCTCACGCGTCTGCGGCATCGGGCCGTCCACGGCCGAGACCACGAGGATCGCGCCGTCCATCTGCGCGGCGCCCGTGATCATGTTCTTCACATAATCCGCGTGGCCGGGGCAGTCGACGTGGGCATAGTGGCGGTTGGCCGTTTCGTATTCCACGTGCGACGTCGCGATCGTGAGGATCTTCGTGGAGTCGCGTCGGCCCTGTGACTCCGACGCCTTCGCCACCTCGTCGTAGCTGACGTACTTCGTGCCCCACCCCTTGTCCGATGACACCTTCGTCAGCGCGGCGGTGAGGGTCGTCTTGCCGTGGTCGACGTGACCGATCGTCCCGACGTTCACATGCGGCTTGGTCCGCTCGAACTTTGCCTTGGCCATGGTGCTATCCCGTTTAAGTGAGGGCCCCGGAGTCAGACGGAAAACGGAGCGTGGGAGACGGCAGGAGCGGCGGACGCTCCCGTCCCCCGGTCCGCCCTACGCCTTGACCTTCGAAATGATTTCCTCTGCCTTGCTCTTCGGCACTTCCTCGTAGTGCGAGAACTCCATCGAGTAGACCGCGCGCCCCTGGGTCATCGACCGCAGTTTCGTGGAATACCCGAACATCTCGGCCAGCGGCACCGTCGCGGCGATCACCTGCGCCTCGCCACGCTGCATCATGCCGCCGATCTTCCCCCGCCGCGCCGAGAGATCACCGAGCACGTCGCCCATGTACTGCTCCGGCACGACGACCTCGACCTTCATCATGGGCTCGAGCAGCGCCGGACTCGCGCGCTGCGCGGCCTCCTTGAACGCCATCGAGCCGGCGATCTTGAACGCCATCTCGCTCGAGTCCACCTCGTGGTACGAGCCGTCGATCAGCTCGACCTTGATGTCGACCATCGGATACCCCGCGAGCACGCCGTTCTCCAGCGCTTCCTTGATCCCCTGCTCGACCGGCGCAATGTACTCCCGTGGCACCGTACCGCCCACGACCTTGTCCTCGAAGTGGAAGCCCTGGCCCGCGGTCATCGGCTCGACGTTGATCACGACATGCCCGTACTGGCCCTTGCCGCCCGACTGCCGGATGAACTTCCCCTCGACCTTTTCCACGCGCCGGCGCAGGGTCTCACGATACGCCACCTGCGGGCGCCCCACGTTGGCGTCGACCTTGAACTCGCGCATCATGCGGTCGACGATGATCTCGAGATGCAGCTCGCCCATGCCGGAGATGATCGTCTGCCCCGTCTCCTGGTCGGAGTGCACGCGGAAGGTGGGGTCCTCCTCGGCCAGTTTCTGGAGCGCGATCGAGAGCTTGTCCTGGTCGGCCTTGGTCTTCGGCTCGATGGCCACGTCGATCACCGGCGCCGGGAACTTCATCGCCTCGAGGATGATCGGCTTGTCGTCGTCGCAGAGCGTGTCGCCCGTGCGCGTGTCCTTGAGCCCGATCGCCGCGGCGATGTCGCCGGCGCGGACTTCCTGGATCTCGTCGCGCTTGTTGGCGTGCATCTGGAGCAGGCGGCCGATGCGCTCGCGCCGGTCCTTCGTGGAGTTGTAGACGTAGCTGCCGGAGGCGAGCACGCCCGAGTAGACGCGGAAGAACGTCAGTTTTCCGACGAAGGGGTCGGTCGCGATCTTGAACGCGAGCGCCGAGAACGGCGCCTCGTCGCTCACGGCGCGCGTCTCGAAGGTCTCGTCGTGATGCGGGAGGTGGCCCTCGACCGCCGGGACGTCGATCGGCGCCGGCAGGTAGTCGATGACCGCGTCGAGCAGCGCCTGCACGCCCTTGTTCTTGAACGAGGCGCCGCAGAGCACCGGCACGAACTGCATCGCGATCGTCGCCTTGCGGATCGCGCGCCGGATCTCGTCCGGGGTGAGCTCGCCGCCGTGGAGATACTTGTCCAGCAGCTCCTCGTCGTACTCGACCGCGGCCTCGATCATGTCGTGGCGCGCCTGCTCCACGCGTGCCCGGAACTCCTCCGGGATCTCGGCGACGTCGAAGGTCTTGCCTAACGTCTCATCGTGGAAGATGTACTCCTTGCGCTCGATGAGATCGAGATGCCCCGTGAAGAGCTCGCCCGAGCCCACCGGGAGCTGCAGGGGGAAGGCCTTCTTGGTGAGCCGGTCCCGGATCATCTCCAGGCAGCGGTCGAAGTTCGCGCCCACGCGATCCATCTTGTTGGCGAAGATGAGCCGCGGCACGCGGTACCGGTCGGCCTGCCGCCAGACCGTCTCGGTCTGCGGCTCCACGCCCGCCACCGAATCGAGCAACGCCACCGCCCCGTCGAGCACGCGGAGCGAGCGCTCCACCTCGACGGTGAAGTCCACGTGGCCGGGCGTGTCGATGATGTTCACGCGGTACTCGGGGCCCTCGCCGCCGTCGGAGCTGGAGCCGTGGCGCCGCCAGAAGCAGGTCGTCGCCGCGGACGTGATCGTGATCCCGCGCTCCTGTTCCTGCTCCATCCAGTCCATGGTAGCCGCACCGTCGTGGACTTCGCCCATCTTGTGCGACTTGCCCGTGTAGTACAGGATGCGCTCGGTCGTGGTCGTTTTCCCGGCATCGATGTGCGCCATGATGCCGATGTTGCGGTAGTGCTCGAGCGGTGTGGTTCGTGGCATGCGATTGATGCGGCTCGCGAGCCGTCGCCCTGACAGGCGCCAATCCCGCGCAGTCCTCGAAGTGTTTGACCTGTGACAGCAAAAACGCGGGTGGACCTGGCATCCCTTCAAGCAGGGACCGGTATCCATCCGCTCTCGCCGGGTGCACCCGCGCTGCTCCGCGGGAGGGGACCCATGGCGCGCCGAGTCTGCTGCCCGACTCCCTCGGCGTCTGATTGTCCTGCGTCGCTTGTCGGGAGAAGACACGCCCGTCGGCGCGGCTTCCGGTCAGCGAGCTACCTCCGCGACGGTCGCGGACCCATAGGAGCCGACGCGCAGTTCGTCGGCAAGATCGTCTCCGGCAGCAATCGGATAATCCGCCTGACCACCGGAGCCAGCTAATTTGCGCGCGCGAGACCGGGAAGTCAACGCAGTGACCTGCCCCGTCGGGCGTCAGCCCACGCCGAGCCAGGCGCTCCGAGAAACACCTCCCGCCGCCCGAACCGAGCCCGCGCTCGGCCCTCGTGGGCCCGCGCCCAGGGCTACGGGCTTGCTGGCCCGCTCGCGACGCGACGGAGGTAGATCGCTGTGCGAACCGGGCCGCTGAGCCGGTATCGCCACCGGGCCGGACCACGGCCCGCCCCCTCTCCCCCCTCCACCAGCCAGCCCGGCGTTACCCGCCATGGCCGGGCCCTCCGATGTCCCGAACGGCGCGGACGCATCCCCACACTCCAGAGCGCGCGTGCAAGCCAGACGGACGGACTGAGCGGCGTGGCGGGGTACAGCTGCAGCACGAAGTGCCGCTCCACCATCTCGAGCAGGCGATCCGGGAGCGCCGGACGCAGCCGGCCCAGCACCTCGCCGGGAACCGATACCCCGCACAGACGCGACGCCAGCCGAAGCGTCCAGTACGCGGACGTGGCAACGGACCGCTCGGCTGCCCGCTCGAGAAAGCGAGCCCAGCTGAAGTCGGCGTGACTGACGAGCTCGACCACATCGCAGAACGTCTTCCAGCTTCCCACGCGCATCTCGTGCGACCAGGCGAAGTGCACGCACGTGAAAAGCAGCAGATCTTCGGCCGTCGGTACGAGCACGCTGCCGCCGGCGAATGGCACCCGCCGCGACCGAGCCCGCAGGTCTGTCCCCGAAAAGCCAAGCGGGTGCCCCTTCGGGAGTACGTCGCGGTGGATCTCCAGCCAGACGTCGATGCCCTGACCGTCGGTCATCGGCGGCAGGTGGTGATGCGTCTCGTAGAACGAGTCCGGCAGCGGCGACGTGCCCCCGCGCCACCCGATCCGCTCCGCGATCTGCTGCGCGCGCTGGGCGTCGCCCGCGGGCACCAGGAGATCCAGATCCGACATGTTCCGCCGCAAGGCATCGCGGTATACGAACGGGGCCAGCGCCGCTCCCTTCAGGAGCACCACGTCGATGCCCTCTCGCTGCAGAGCGGCGACGGTGCGCTCCAGGAGACGTGCCACATGCAGCAGCCGGAACTCCGCCATCACCGCCTGCACGTGGGCGGTTCGCTGCACGGCCGCCGGTACCGGCACGGCCAGCTCGCGCAGCGCGTGGTGGACCTGCGTGGACGCGCCCTCCGCCGTGGCCAGCTCCAGGAAGCGATCCCACGAGATACCGCGGCCGATGATAGCGGCGGCCAGGTCGCGATCCCGAGACGGATCGGCGGCGAGGAAGAGCAGGCCCGCCTCGGGCGACAGCATCGAGAGCAGCCCCGCGGCAGGCCCTGCGCCTGTTCGCGCTGGCTCCGACGCCCGCCCTCGATCGCTCATGAGTCCTCCGGCCGGATGAGCCGTACGTCCGTCAGCTGCGTGAACGTCGCGACGTGCTCGCCGAAATCCCCGATCACTTCACCGCCGTATTCTACCCACGCGTGCGCCTGCACCGCACCCGCGACATGGCGCACGCCCACACGGATCCGGGCCCCTTCGATGCCATCGCGTTCGAGAAGCTGGCTCAGGGCGATCGATTGCGTGAGGCATGACGGCTGAAAAATGCCGTACACGGAGGCGCGTCGCACCATCAACGCCCACTCCCGCGCGCGGACCAGATCCGCCCGCGAGTACGTTGGCGCCACGGGTTCCGGCTGGACCAGCTCCCCGGTCTTCCGCACCGAAAGCATGACGCGCGCGCGGATGAGCGCGACCTGCGCACGCACGAGACGCCGCACCTCGGCGGGAGGAAGTCCCGCGAGTCGCCTGAGGTTGTGCAGCCCGCGCGCGAAGCGACGCCGATAGCTGCGGAGCCGGTTCATGCCGGCGTCGGTGGAACGGGCGATCTCAACGGAGTGCGCGCGGCAATGCCAAAGAGAAAGAGCTCACGACGTGACCTCGAAACGGGAAATATTAGCCTCCTGGCCGACATTGCCGCTTCGCGGACAGCCGGTGGACAGCCCCGGTAACGGGTCGAGAAGCTCGGGCTCCAGCAGAACCCCGCCGAGTCGACCAGTGCCACCCAGCCGAGGCATATTTCCTGCCACCCGTACTCGAGACGATGCGCCCCAATCCGCTATCCACCGGCCGATGAACCACATCGAGCTGGCCAAGAGGCATCGCAAGGAGGGCCGGCTCGCCGAGGCCGCAGCCGCGTTGCGCACGGCCGTCATGCAGGATCCGATGAACCCCGAGTGCTGGTTCCAGGGGGGCTCACTCGCGATCAAGCTGGGCGACTTCGCCTTCGCGAAGCAGCTCTTCGAGATGTGCGTGAGCGTCGTCACGTCGGACAAGGAAGCCGCCTACAACGTGGGGCACTGCTCCTTTCGGCTCGGCGATCCGATCGCCGCGGTAAGGAGCTATGAGCGGGCACTGGCAATCGACCCTTCCTTCCTGCGCGCGCGCATCGCGCTGGGACAGATGCTGTATGTCGTCGGCCGGCACGAGGAAGCTAGCGCCGCCTTCGATCAGGCGCTCTCGCTCCCTCCGCCGGCTTCGCCGGTCGACCAGGAGCTCCGCGCTCTGGTCCGTGTAGCGCGTGGGGAATTCGTCGACGGATGGCGTGAGTTCGACAACCAGTGGGTGGCGGCGCGGGCAGCGAGGTCCCCTTGGCCCATCTGGGATGGTGCGGCCGCTCCCGACGCCACGGTCTGCCTCACCGTCGACGGCGGCTTCGGGGACACGATCCTCTTCGCACGCTACGCTCGGCAGATTCGCGCGCGCGTGCGTCGCCTCGTGGCCATCGTGCAGCCCGACCTGCGCCGCCTGCTGGAGACGCTCGACGGACTGGACGCAGTGGCGGGTTCCATCGACGACGTAGCCGGGGACATCGTCGTGTCCGGATTCTGGACCCTTCCCAGAAAACTGCGCTCCACACCTGAGACGATTCCAATGACGGTCCCCTACCTGTCGCCGCCCGGGTCCGGCCCGGTCCTTCCCCAGACCACGAAGCTCCGCGCGGGTATCGCATGGTTCGGCGGCGCCCGCTGCGCGCATGACTTCGACCGATCCTGCCCCGATCTGTCGCACCTGTCGGCGCTCTTCACCGTGCCGGGTGTCGAATGGTACGACGTGCAACCACGGACCGCGCGGAGTGCAGAGGGTGACCGGTTCGGGATTCACCCCCTGCCGCCGGTGCAGGATTTCGGCGACACGGCGTTCGTCCTCCGGCAGATGGACCTCGTCATCTCCGTGGACACGGCCGTCTCGAATCTCTCCGCCGCTCTCGGCGTACCGACCTGGATCATGGTTCCGACAATTCCCGAATTCCGCTGGCCCATCGGAGCGTCGCGGTCGCCCTGGTATCCCAGCGCGCGGTTGTTCCGTCGCGCGAACACGTGGCAGTGGACGGAAGTCGGCCGCGCGATCGCGTCTGACCTCGCCACACGCGTGGAGACGGGCGTGGATCCCGATCTCCCTGAATACCGTCGCTGGGATCTGACGGCGTGAGCGAAGCGCGCGCGGGGACGCCCGATTTTCAGGAGCGCCTCGCGACGGCCGATGCCCTGCGCCTTGCGAATCGCCCAGGTGAGGCGGCGGCGATCCTCAATGACCTGCGGCGAGAGGATCCGTTTCACCCGCGCGTGATGGCGGGTCTCGGCCTGATCGCGGCGGATGCGGGAGACCATTCGCTCGCGGAGTCCATCTTTCGCGAGTGCCGCCATCTCGCTCCCGACGACGTGCAGGTGATGTTGTGCGAAGCGACGGCCGCCTCCAACCAGCTCGCTCTCGATCGCGCCCTGGTGATCCTCCGCTCCGCCGTCGAGCGCCATCCTGCGTCGCTCCCGGCAAGACTCGCCTTGGCACAGATGCAGCACATGCTCGGCGCGGCCGCGGCCGAACCGGAGTTCGCCCGGGCGCTTCGTCTCGACGTGTCGCCCGGCGCTGAAGGTGGAGAGCAGCGCGCCCTGTACCGGGTGGCGGCCGGCGATCCGGGGGGTTGGGCGGAGTTCACACAGCACTGGCGCCAGCGCTACGCGGCGATGCTCGGCCGTCACACCTGGTGGATGGGCGAGAGAGATCCCGCGTTGACGGTCTGCGTCGTCGCGTACGGGGGCATCGGCGATACGGTGCTCTTCGCCAGATTCCTGACGCACGTGGCGGAACGCGTTGGTCGCACGCTCGTCTGGGCGCCGCTCGTTCTCGTGCGTCTGCTCGCCGGCGTGGAAGGCGTGGCCGGATGCGTCGAGAGCCTCGAAGAAATCCCGCCTGACGCGAG
>DATIGO010000307.1:0-19743 GCA_035454665.1 Gemmatimonadaceae bacterium
GGTGATCAGGACACGCGCCGGCGTGACCCCGACCTTCTCGATCTGCGCCATCAGGGCGCGGATCGCGTACGACTTGCCCACGATCTCGTAGCGCGACTCGATCGACTCGCGCAGCCGCGCGTTCTCCTCCTGGAGCGACAGGTGCTGCACGGTGTTTCGGAGCAGCACGAGGATCCGATCGGTGTCGAGCGGCTTCTCCAGGATGTCGTACGCGCCGAGCTGCGTGGCTTCGACGGCGGTCTGAATGGTCGCGTGGCCGCTGATCATCACGACGGTGGCGGCGGGATCGAGCTGCTTGATGCGGCGCAGCGCCTCGATCCCGTCCATCCCGGCCATCTTCACGTCGAGAAAAACGAGTTGCGGACGCCACTTCTCGTAGACCGCGATGCCCTGCACCGCGCTCGATTCGGCCTTGACCTCGTACCCCTCGTACTCGAGCAACTGGCCGAGCGCGGCGCGGATGCCCTGCTCGTCGTCGATCACCAGGATGCGGCGGCTCATGGGGTCCGCTTGTAGAGAGTCACCCGGCCACGCGCCACGCGCACGTCGCCAATGGATTCGGGCACCTGGAACGGGATCCCGCTCTCTGCCACCCCCTCGGGCCGGGGGGCGGGCGAGAGCCGTTCGAGCACCCGCGGAATCATGCCGGTGGGGATAGGCAGATCGCCGATCTGCGCAGAGGTCACGAGGAACTGCGCGAGACCCGGGCGCACGATGTCGAGCGTTCCGGACGCCTCGAATCGCTCGCGGCGGTTGAGGAGGTTCGCGAGCGGGCCGAGGTCATCCAATCCGCGGATGTGCTCCAGGTTGATGCGCGCCCGCAGGCGCACGCGGTCTTCCTCGATCGCGGCCTGTACCGAATCCACCGAGGACGGCAGGCCGCCCACCGCGCGGGAAGCGATCAGCGAAGCCAGCTCCGCGGCCGTCAGGGTCACGTACGCCGGGCCGGAGCCTCGCGAAAGCGACTCAACCGCTTCACCCGCCCGGATCGCCCCCGAGTCGGTCACGGGCTGCCATACAACGGTCGTGGTCCCGCGATCTCCGAAGATGCGCGAGGCCCAGCGGTCGCGGGTGAGGAATGCGACCGCCGCGAGCAGGAGCAGGACAAGGCAGCCGAGCCGCCCGAGACACCCGAACACGATGAGGCTCTACGGAAGGATGGGCTCGATCGATTCGTTTGGTACCAGGGTCAAGGAAATCTATGCAGACCCGAGCGGGAGCGAGGCGACGACCGAGTAGCGAGATCCTCCGGGGGCCAGCTCGCTCTGCATGAGATCCACGCTGCCGAGCCGCACCGGATAGGAGGCCGCGACAGCGTGGGCCGCGCTCGCGAGCGCCCCCGCCGCATCGCGGCCGAGCGGGCGCTTGACGCGACCCAGCGTGACGTGCGCGCTGAACGGACGCGCCTCGGGCGGAAAGCCCGCGGCGGCGCAGGCCCGGTCCACGTCCGCAGCCAACGCTTTCAGCGCGCTTTGGTCACGGGCACCAATCCAGATCACGCGCGGTCGCCGCAGGTCGGGAAAGGCACCGGCTCCCGCGAGCGTCGCCTGAATGACCGGATGCCGGGCCACCGTGGCTTGCAGGGTGTCCGCCAGCAGCCTCGCGTGCGGCGGATCCACGTCGCCGAGGAACTTGAGCGTGAGATGCAGATTCTCTGCGCGGACCCATGTCGCGTCAGGCGCCGCGGCACGCAGCGCGGCGGTGTCCCGATGCAGGCGCTCGCGCAGCTCGCCGTCGAGGTTAAGCGCCAGGAAGGCCCGCACGGGCGGAAGCGGGGGACGCCGGAAGCTCCAGCGCCACATGGGTGAAGCCGTGCGCCCTGGCCAGGGCCAGCGCCCGCTCGCGGACGGTGCGTGTTGCGAGATCGATCCCCGCGCCCGGCGCCGGCAGGGTGTCCGGGACCATGATCGCGAGCCGTTCGCGGGCCTCGACGCGGCACGCCATCCCTTCGGCGCGGAGGGCCCGCTCGAGCGCGGCCGCCGGCTCACGGCTTCCGTCCATCACGCGGCCACCACCCCCTCCAGCACGTTGAGCGAGCCGCTGCGGAAACCGCGGAGGTCGAGCGCCACGCGGCTGAAGCCCGCGTCCGCCACCGCTTGCCTCAGCACCTCGTGTCGCTCCGGCGACAGCCAGCGCTCGAGCTCCGCTCCCACGAGCTCCACACGCGCGAGCTCCCCGTGAAAGCGGACGCGCAGATCTCCCGTGATGCCCAGCGCCCGAAGTGCCTGCTCCGCGGTGTCGACCTGCCGCAGGCGCTCCGGGGTCACCTCGGTCCCGTACGGTATCCGCGACGCGAGGCATGGGGATGAGGGCTGCGACCACGTCGGAAGGCCCCGGCGTCTCGACAGCGCGCGGATCTCCTCCTTGGTGAATCGGAGCTCCGCGAGCGGCGACGACACCGCGCGCTCCATCGCCGCCGCCGCGCCGGGGCGGAAGTCCCCGCGGTCGTCGGCGTTCGTGCCGTCCACGACCGCGGCCAGGCCGCGCTCGCGCGCGAGCGGCACGAGCGTCGTCCACAGCTCCGACTTGCAGAAGTAGCAGCGGTTCGACGGGTTCGCGGCGTAGCGGGGATCGTCGACCTCGTGCGTGTCGACCACGAGGAGCGGAATCCCGGCGGAATTCGCGACATCGATGGCCGTGCGCCACTGGACGTGGGCCACCGAGGGACTCTTACCGAGCACGGCGAGCGTGCTCCCGGGACCCAGCGCCTCGAGCGCCACGCTAGCGAGGTAGGTGGAGTCCACCCCCCCGCTGTAACCGACGAGCACCGAACCCATCGCACGCAGATGCGCGATGAGGTCCCGCTCCCGGCTCAGCAGTTCGTGGGAAACAGCCTCCATGCGCCGAAAGCTAGATGGCTTCCTCCTCGTTGGCAGCCGTTCCGGTGGCGCGACCGGCCGTCGCGGGGACGAAAGCCTGTTTTCGCCGCGGCGGGCATCCGTCACGCGAAGTACGAACATTCACGAACACTTTCCCGCCGCGTCGCCTACCTCCCGCCCAACCCTGCGTCTACCTTCGCGCGTCCAACGCGCAGCCACTCCCCAGTCCGGACCGCTGTCCCGCCGCCTCGTGCGCCTTCGTCTCAATCAGCAGCGCCTGCTCGAGCTCCTCGGCTCCAGCTCGCTGAGCCAGAACCACTGGGCTCTCAAGCTCGGCCTCGCGCGCGGGCACTGGTCCGAGATCGTGAACGGCAAGCATCCCTACCCCTCCGCCAGAACGCGCACGCGGATGCTCGAGGAGTTCAAGGTACCGATGGAGGAGCTGTTCACGATCGAGGTCGGTATCGACCCACTGGCCGGGACGGACTTCCGCCGCGCGATTGCCGACCGGTATCTCATCGACGCGGAGCTTGGACAGGGCGGGATGGGTGCCGTGTACCTGGCGCGCGACGTCCGGCACGGGCGCGTCGTGGCGGTGAAGGTCATCTCCCCGGAAGCGGTGAGCGGGATCGGCCTGACGCAGTTCCAGCGGGAGATCTCCACCGTCGCGCAGCTCCACCACCCGAACATCCTGCCGCTGTACGATTCCGGGGAGGCGGCGGGGCATCCCTTCTATGTGATGCCGTGGGTGCGCGGCGGCTCGCTCCGCGCGCGGCTGAGGGCGTCCACGCGGCTCTCGCTCGCGGAGACGCTTCGGCTCCTGCAGGGCATGGCGGCGGGCCTGGCTCATGCGCACGGCGAGCGGGTCCTGCATTGCGACGTGAAGCCCGAGAACGTTCTGCTCCACGGCGACCATGCGTGGATGATGGACTTCGGGATCGCGCGCAAGCTGCACAGCGAGGTCCTCGAGTGGCCGCACCGTGAGTCCCTCGACATTTCGGCCGGGACACCGGCCTACGTGAGCCCCGAGCAGGCAGCCGGAGAGCGCGATCTCGATGCGCGGTCCGACGTGTACAGCCTGGCGTGCCTGACGTTCGAGATGCTCAGCGGCCGCACGCCATTTCACGGCACGAACACGCAGGAGATCGTGTCACGCCGTTTCATTGTCCCGCCGCCGCCACTCGCCGACTTCGCGCCCGGGGTGCCCGCGGGCGTGGCGGCGACCCTCGAGCGCGCGATGGCGCTCCCGCGCGAGCAGCGTCCCCCGAGTACCACGGCGTTCTGCACCGAGCTCGAGGACGCGGCTCGTACCGGCCCGCGGCGCCTCGCAGGCGCCACGCTCGCCGCGACGCGGGTCGTGGCGCGCCTCACGTCCGCCGGCGGGGTGCCGCGACGCCGGAGGACCCGCACCCCACTCGGAGGACTCGTGCGCGATCTGTTCAGTGACCTCGTCCACACCTTTCGCGGCATCCGCCGCGCCCCCGGCTTCGCGGCGATCGTCGTGGTCACGCTGGGCCTCGCGCTTGGCGCCAACGCCACGATGTTCGGCATCGTCGACCGCCTCCTGCTGCGCCCTCCGCCGCACATCGTTGCGCCGGAACGGGTACAGCGCGTCAACGTGGCGCGGTGGTTCGACGGTCTGCGTCCGCCGGGGCCTTCCTTGTCCTACCCGGCCTTTCAGGATCTTCGTGACCGCTCCACCGCCTTCGCCGCCGTCGCGGCGTTCAACGCCGCCGGGATGTCGTATGGGCTGGGCGCGCGCGGCCAGGAAGTCGCCGCCGTGCACGCCACGGGACGGTACTTCCAGGTGCTGGGCGCTCGTCCCGCGTTAGGCCGCTTCTTCGGCGACGAGGAGGACCGGATGCCGCGCGGCCAGCCTGTGGCCGTGCTCGGCCACGCCTTCTGGCGCGCGGCATTCGGCGGGGACAGCGGCGTGATCGGTCGCACGATGCTGCTCGACGGGCGGCGCTTCGAGGTGATCGGCGTGGCGCCGGAGAGCTTCACGGGCACCGAGCTCACGCGCGTGGACGTCTGGCTGCCGCTCACGGCCACCATCGGCGAGGAGATCCCGCGGTGGGTGGAATCGCGGGGCTGGCAGTCGTTCCGGGTGATCGTGCGCCTGCGCGACGGCGTGAACCCTGCCGCGGCGAATGAGGACGCCGAGCGCGCGTATCACGAAGGGCACGCGAACTACCACATCTCGGAGGCGCGGGCCGTGGCGAGCCTGTCGCCGCTGATCGCCGGCTTCGATGGCGGCAGCATCGCCGGACGGAACGCGCGCGTCTCCGCGTGGCTGTTGGGGATGGCCGTCATCGTGCTCCTTATCGCATGCGCCAACGTCGCGAACCTCATGCTGGCACGAGGGCTCACACGGAGCGGCGAGGTGGCGGTCCGTCGCGCGCTGGGTGGCAGCGGCGGCCGCCTCGTGCGCCAGTTCTTCACCGAGAGCCTCATGCTGGCGATGCTGGGCTGCGCGGCCGGGCTCGCGCTCGCCTACTGGGCTGCCGGTGCCGTGCGTGCCGTCCTGCTCCCAGGCCTCACGTGGGACACTCCGCCCGTCGATGTGCGCGTGCTGGCCGCGACGGCCGCGGCCACCGTACTGGCCGCCCTCGTGGCGGGGGTGCTGCCCCTCGTCCGCGGCGCCCGAAGCGACCTTGCCACCGCGCTGCAGGGCGCCGCCCGCAGCCGCATCGGACACCCGCGTCGGCTGCTCGCCTCGCTGCTGCTCGTCCAGACGGCGCTCGCCGCCGTGCTCCTCGTCGGCGCCGGCCTCTTCGTGCGCAGCCTGCAGCGTGTGCAGTCCCTCGACCTGGGTTTCGCACCAGACCAGCTCCTCTACGTCGACGCGAACCTCGACCGCCTGGAAATGGGCACAAGCGAGATCACCGCGTTTCATCGGGCGGCCGAGGCGCGGCTGAGGGCAACGCCCGGCGTTGAGGCCGCGGGTGTCGCCGTCGGAGCGCCGTTCCTCACCAACTACGCGCAATCGATCCGTACCCCCGGCGTCGACAGCATTCCGCGCCAGCCGGGCGGTGGGCCGTACTATTTCCGCCTCGGCGCGGGCGCCATGGAGGCGCTGAACGTGCGGGTGCTGCGCGGGCGGGCACTGACGGCGGACGACGACCGGCCGGGTGCCGTGCCGAGCGTCGTCGTCACGGAGCGCATGGCCGGCGCGCTGTGGCCCGGCCGCGATCCCCTCGCGCAATGTCTCGCGGTGGAGGCCGGACCGTGCGCGCCCGTCGTCGGCGTCGTGGCCGACCTGCACCGCCAGGGGCTGCAGGAGCGGCCGTTCTTCCTCTTCTTCGTACCGCTGGCCGCGATCGATCCGGATCACGCCCCGGAAATCCTGCTCGTCCGCGTCACGGGTCGCCCCGAGCACATGGTCGAGACCGTGCGCCGGGAATTGCTGGCGCTGCGCGAGGATCTGCCCTATGTGCGGATCGATCCCTACGAGGCGCTGATCTCGCCGCAGGCGCGCTCCTGGCGTCTCGGCGCGACCATGTTCACGGCGTTCGGCGTCCTGAGCCTGTTGATGGCCGCGATCGGGGTGTACGGGGTGCTGTCGTTCAGCGTCACCCAGCGCGCGCCGGAGCTGGGCATCCGCTCTGCGTTGGGCGCGAGTCCGGCCGCCGTGCTCCGCCTCGTGCTCGTCGGCGGCGTTGGCATCGCGGGGGCCGGCGTACTCCTGGGCACTGGCGCCGCCTTCGCCCTCGCGCACCGGATCGAACCCCTGCTGTTCGAGACATCCGCGCGCGCACCCGCAGCCTACGCCGCCGCCGGTGCGGTGCTCCTGCTCCTGTCGCTTCTGGCGAGCCTCCTTCCCGGCCTGCGGGCCGCCCGGACCGATCCGCTCGTGGCATTGAGATCGTGACGCGATCCCGCAAACGGGACGCGGCGGTTTTCCCGAAGGAGGCGTCAGTCGATGCGACATTCAGCAACCAGCTCCAGCCATCGGCAACCAGCAACCAGCTCACTTCCCTCTCACCTCCGCACGAGCCCAATCGCCCTGAGCGGCCCTCCCGACCCGCCCTCGATCTTCATCGGCAGCGCGATCACGATCGCGCCCGTGGGCGGCAGTTGGTCGAGGTTCGTCAGGTTCTCGAGCCCGACGACATTGGCCGCCGCGGCGATCCGATGGACCTGGAAGTCCTTCGACGGCCCGTGGTCGATCGAGGCGACGTCGGCGCCAAGCGCACCCACGCCGCGTTGCTCCACGAGCAGCCGCGCCGCGTCGGGGCCGAAGCTCGGGAAGTGCAGGTTCGACGCGTCGCCGGGGCGGTCGTCGCCGAGGTAGGCGCGCGCGTTGGGCCAGTGCCGGCTGTATCCCGTGCGCAGGAGGACGATCGCACCGCGCGGTATCGAATCGTTCGCCCGCTCCCACGCCAGCACGTCCTCGGCCGTGAGCAGATAGTCCGTATGCTGCGCCACCTGGCTCGTGATGTCGATGACGATCGCCGGCGCGATCAGCTGTTCGACGGGGATCTGATCCGTCGAGCGGCCCGACTGGAAGAAGTGTATCGGCGCGTCGAGGTGGGTGCCGCCGTGCTCCGGGGTGGCGAGCGCATTCGCGGAATAGAAGTACCCGCCCGGGGTCATGCCCCGCGAGAGCGTGTCGAGATCGAAGCGCGACGTCGCGGTGGGCCAGTAGAGGGTGCGTGGACCGAAGGAGTGCGAGAGATCGACGACCCGGTACTGCGTGAGATCGAGCGTGTCGGGGGTCGCCGATGGACGGCAGGCGATGACGGATACCGCGCCGAGTACGAGTCCGACGGCAGAGCGCATGAGGTCCTCCGGTGATCCGGTAACCTAACGCCGTTGCGGGGCGCCGGGGGGGGGGGAGAAGATCGCCCCAGCCAGACCGCCGATCCGCCGGCGAGGATCGCGCAGGCGTGATGCCCTCCGACGGTCACCGCGGCCGCTCGCGGGATGGCGATCCGGCGTACGCCTTGCGACACGGCCGGGACGCGGGGCGGCGGAACCCGTTCGCGACCCCAGCAATGGACCGTGCCGGACTCGGCGAGCGCGCCACTCTGCACGCCGCCGCTCGCGACGGACGAGAACCGCGTGCGCGGCGCCGCCGAGACGCGGCGCGGGGGGAAACGCCACCCGCACCTCGCGGAAGGTGGCGCTTCCGGCCACGCGCACGGGCGTCCGGCGGACAGCACGATGCCCGTCGCCCAATGCCCCCGTGCGTCCATCACCCCAGCAGAGCGTGGCGCCGGCCGTCGTAATACCGCACGTGTGCGTGGCCCCCGCCGACAGGGCACGAAAGGTGTGGCCGCCCCACGGGACACGGACCCGTGCGGTCGCCAGCGCAGCGCTGCGCCACGTCACGCGCCACGGCCTCGGGCCCCTGCCCTGAGCCTAACGCACTGCCGGGGACGATCCCGCAGAGGCCCGCGACCCCGATGACCATTGCCCGAGCGCGCGTGCGACGGAGACCCATGCTCGCAATGCGCACTCGCTCGTTACTTTGGGCCATGGACGGCGCCCACGAGTTCTTCCGATCGCTCACGGCCGTGCTGGTCGTCGCGGCCATCACCACCGTGGTCTTCCAGCGGCTGCGCCAGCCGGTCGTCCTCGGCTACGTCCTTGCGGGACTCATCGTCGGACCGCACGTCCCGCTCCCCATCGTGGCCGATGAGGCGGTCGTCCAGACGCTCTCGGAACTCGGCGTGATCCTCCTGATGTTCGCGCTCGGCCTCGAGTTCAGCCTGCGCAAGCTCGTGCGCGTCGGGCCCAAGGCGGGGGTCACGGCGGTGATCCAGTCCGGCGCCATGGCCTGGCTGGGATTCCTCGTGGGGCGCGCCTTCGGCTGGACCACGATGGAGAGCATCTTTGCGGGCGCCATCGTGGCGATCTCGAGCACGACGATCATCGCCAAAGTCTTCGACGAGCAGCGCGTCGGCGGCCGGCTGCGCGAACTGGTCGTAGGCGTTCTCCTGATCGAGGACCTCCTCGCCGTGGTCTTCATGGCCGTGCTGACCGCCGTGGCGAGTGGCGTGGGCGTCTCGACCGGCGAGGTCGGCGCGACCATCGGGCGCCTCTCGCTGTTCCTGGCCGCGCTGCTGGGGGCCGGGATGCTTGTCATCCCCCGGTTCATCCGGTACGTGATCCGGATCGGACGAACCGAGACCACCCTCGTGGCCAGCATCGGTGTCTGCTTCGCGATGGCGTACATCGCGCAGGAAGCCGGCTACTCGGTGGCACTGGGCGCCTTCCTCGCGGGATCGCTCGTGGCGGAGTCCGGGACGGCGCAGGAGATCGAGCACCTGGTGAATCCGGTGAAGGACATGTTCGCCGCGATCTTCTTCGTCTCGGTGGGCCTTCTGATCGATCCCGCTCTCGTGATCCAGCACTGGGGCGCCGTGCTGGGACTCACCCTGCTGGTCATCGCCGGCAAGATCGTCAGCGTCGCGCTCGGCGCGTTTCTCACCGGCACCGGGACCCGGACGGCGGTCCAGGCCGGGATGAGCCTGGCGCAGATCGGCGAGTTCTCCTTCATCATCGCCGCGCTGGGGATCTCGTTAGGTGCGACGCGGAGCTTCCTGTTCCCCGTCGCCGTGGCCGTATCGGCCATCACGACGCTCACGACGCCGTGGCTGATCCGCTTCTCCGGACCCGCGGCCGCCTGGATCGACCACATGCTGCCGCACCGGCTGCAGACCTTCGCCTCCCTGTACGGCGCCTGGCTCGAACGGCTGGGCGCGAAGGGATCCGCGCGCGGGCGCAACGTCGTGGCGCGTCTCGTCAGCCTCCTCGTCATCGACACGGTGGCACTGATCGCGGTCATCATCGGCGCCGGCGTCAGCCTCGAGCGCTATGCCGACGACGTCGCCAGGCTCGCGGGACTCGGTACGCCCGCCGCACGCGCGATGATCGTCGCGGCCGCGGCCGCGCTCGTCCTCCCCCTCGTCGTCGGCATCGGCCGCCTCTCGATCCGCCTGGGACGCACCCTGGCCATCCGGGCGCTCCCCCGGGCGGCCGGCAATGTCGATTTCGACGCCGCCCCTCGGCGGGCGCTGCTGGTGACCGTCGAAGCCGGGACGGTCCTCCTGATCTTCGTCGTCGTCATCGCGGCCACGCAGGCCGTCCTCCCAAGCTACGCGGGTGTGCTGCTCCTCCTTATCCTCGTGCTGGGCTTCGGCGTCGCCCTCTGGAGGAGCACCGCGAACCTCGAGGGGCACGTGCAGGCGGGAGCGCTGGCCGTGGTCCAGACGCTCGCCTCGTACTCGCGGTCGGGCGAGACGAACCGGCCGCCACGTGCGCTCTCCGAGGTCACGGCCCTGCTGCCGGGTCTGGGCCCGCTCGTCGCCGTGCACCTGCCCGAGGGGAGCGCGGCCGTGGGGCGGAGCCTGGCGGAACTGAACGTGCGCGGGCGCACCGGCGCGACGATCCTCGCGATCTCCCGGGACGGCGCCTCGGTCATCACGCCCACGGCGGAGGAGCGCCTGCAGCGTGGCGACATGCTCGCACTCGCCGGCAGCGAGGACGCCGTGACGTCGGCCCGCGAGCTGCTGTTAGGCGCGCCGCCGCCCGACGTCGAGCAAGCCTAGAGCCGCGGCCGGTGGCTCGGGTGGTGGCTGCTGCAGCTCCCCGCCGATCAGCCACCCGAACGCCTCGGTGGCGTACAGCGCCGGAATCCAGTGGCCGCCGTCGAACTCGCGCAAGGTGACGTCGTAGCCGATGCGCGTGAGCTCCTCCACGATTACGCGACTGGTGAGCTCGAGCGGCAGGACGTTGTCACCGCGGCCGTGCGTGATGTAGATCGGCGGCTTGAAGACGTCGTTCGCGGGAATGAGGAAGCCCGGCGAGAACGCGACGACGCGGCGGAAGAGATCCCCGTTGAGGCGCCCCAGGCCGATCGCGTACGTCGCGCCGTCCGAGAATCCGGCGACACCGATCCGCGTGGGATCCACGTTGCAGAGCTCGAAGGCGCGCGCCAGCGCCGCGTCGATGAAGTCGACGTCCACGGAGTAGGTGCCGCGGATCGCGTCCCACGTGCCGCCGCGAGAATCCGGCGCCAGCACGGCGAAGCCGAGCTGCTCGGCGTAGGGCTGCGTCGGCGTCGCGAGACCGCTCGCCGTGCCGCCGGCGCCATGCAGGAGCAGGATCATCGGGAAGGGCGAGTCCTGCGAGAGTCCGGGGGGCATGTACAGCACACCGTCACGTCCCCCCGACAGCAGCAGCCGGTGCTCGCCCGGCGAGAGCCCCGTGGGGCTCCCCGTCGGGCGTGCGGCGAGGCGTCCGTCGCCCGCCGGCGGCAGCTCCGGCGCGGATCCGAGCTTGCACCCCGTGGCGAGCCCCGCGGCGCCGAGCGCGAGACGTCGGAGCGCCTGGCGTCGCGTGAGGTCGATGTGGGGTGGCAGGGACACGGGGCTCGGTGGATGCGGACTCGCGGGCGATGCCTTCCGGATCGCTCGCCTGGACGGGGCGCGCGGCGCCCGCTGCATCCTCGCCAGATGCGCGACGGAGCGGGAGGTGCTCCGTGATGAACGGCGCGCGCGGAGGTTCGGAGCGACTTGTGGGTGCGTCCAGGCAGCGTCGCGCCGCACGTCGGCCGATTCAGCAGCGCCCGGTACGCCGGTACTGCGGGTGCAGCCGTTGCTGGCGACCTCGAGGCCGGCCACGGGAGGCGGCCCGCTGCATGATGCGCGGCGGGTTCCGGTGCTCGAAGAGCGGCGTGCGCGATCGCAGGCGCACGTCAGTCGACCGGCGTCCCCTCCCCGCGGCGGTAGTGCAGGGCCTCCGCCACATGCCGCGCCTCGACGGCCGCTTCTCCATCGAGATCGGCGATGGTCCGCGCGACCTTGAGCACTCGATGATACCCTCGCGCGCTGAGCCGCAGCCGCTCGGACGCGGTGGCCAGAAGTTCCCGCGCCGCCGGCTCGAGGCCGCCGCGGAGGTCCAGCCAGCGTCCGTGGACGTGCGCGTTGCAGGTGACGCGCACGAAGTGCTGGTAGCGCACGAGCTGCCGGGCGCGGGCCATCTCCACGCGCTCGCGAATCGACGCCGACGGCTCGGCCGAACCTCCGTCGGCCAGCGCGCGGAGCGGCACCGCCGGAACGTAGACCGTGATGTCGATGCGATCGGCGAGCGGCCCCGAGATCCGGCCCCGGTGCTTCGCGATATCCGTGGCCGAGCAGGTGCATAACGAGTCGGCCACCCCCGACTTGCCGCAGGCGCAGGGGTTCATCGCCCCCACCAGCGTGAACTGCGCGGGGAAGGCGATGGTACTCGCGGCGCGCGCGATCGTGATACGACCTTCCTCGAGCGGCTGCCGCAGCACGTCGAGCACGTGGCGGGGCATCTCCTGCATTTCGTCGAGGAAGAGGACGCCGTGGTGCGCGAGGCTCACCTCACCCGGCCGCGGCGTGCTCCCGCCGCCGATGAGGGCCGCCGCGGAGAGGGAGTGGTGCGGCGCGCGGAACGGCCGGCGTCCCGCCGGCACCTCGCCTGGTGGCACGAGGCCGGCCACGGAGTGGATCGCCACGACCTCGAGCGCCTCCGCCTCGGTCAGCGCGGGGAGGATGGTCGGCAGCCGCCGCGCGAGCATCGTCTTCCCCGCTCCGGGCGGGCCGACCATGAGCAGGGCATGGCCGCCCGCCGCCGCGATCTCGAGGGCGCGCTTTACGAGCTCCTGCCCCACGACGTCGGCCATGTCGGCCGCGTCGGCGACCGCGGCGGGGAGCGCGGAAGGCGACGGTGGCGGCGGGAGCGTCCCCTCGCGCAGCGCCGCTACCAGCTCGCCGAGCGAGGCCGGCGCCCCCAGGCGGAGTGATGAGACGAGTGACGCCTCGGGCACGTTGAGCCGCGGGACCACGAGAGCGGCGCGCTCGCTCGTCAGCAGGCGCGCCACGGGCAGCACGCCACGGACGGGGCGCAGTGAGCCGTCGAGCCCGAGCTCGCCCAGGGCCACGAGTGGCGCAACGCGATCCTCGGCAAGCTGCCCGGTGGCCACGAGCAGGCCTAACGCGATGGGCAGATCGAAGGCAGTCCCGTCCTTGCGCGTGTCGGCCGGGGCCAGGTTGATCGTGATCCGGCGCGGCGGGACCCGGAACCCCGAGTTCACCAGCGCCGCGCTCACGCGCTCGCGGCTCTCCTTTACCGCCCCCGCGGGAAGGCCGACGATCGTCCACTGGGGAAGACCCTGTGCGACGTCGACCTCCACGACGACGTGGTACGCGTCGATTCCGACCACGGCGGCGGAGCGGACGGCGGCGAGCATGGGCACACCATCGCCTCCGCGTGGCCTGGACGCGTCATCATTCCATTGCAGGGCGCATCCTGTGGACGCACCTCCCGGCGCCCTCGAGCCCGCCGACGCGCCGCGCCCGACGTGCCACGCGCCGATTCATGACGCGCGCCGGAATGCCCAACATCGGTGCAGCCCGCGCGCCCCTGCGGGCCAGGCACGAGGGTCGTCACCGGTACGATTCTGGCCCTTGGTGTATCCCGCGACTGGAACGCCGGCCCCCGCGCGGTTCCGAGCTGGTCCGTGAGGCCCGCGCACGGATCCGGCGTGCGGACTCTCACCCTTGCAGGACGACGTGCATGCGACGCGCACCCCGGAATCAACCGAGGCACCGACCACTCCGGCGACGCCGGATCACGACGGCGCTCATCTGCGGCAGCCTCGTGGCGCTGGTGCCATCGTGCGAGGATTCGGACGACGACGGCGTTGGCCCGCTCGTCCCGGATGCCGGCATGATCGAGCTGAGCCAATCGAACGTCGCGATCACCGACACGATCGGGCAGGGTCCGCCGCCGATCACGGTCGAGGTCACGGCCGTGGAGACGGACGTCATCGGCGACCTGACCGTGGGACCGATCGTCTACGGCGCGGGCGCCACGGGCTGGCTCACGGCGGGACTGAGCCAGAGCGTGACCCCCGCGACGCTCACCCTCTTCGTGGCCACGAGCGGCATGGCAGCGGGTGTCTACGCCGCGACGGTGCCGATCGAGTCCCCCGACGCGACAAACAGCCCGAAGAATCTCATTCTCACGCTCACGCTCGTGGACACGCCGCTCCCCCCGCTGCCTAACGTCGGCGGGCCGTTCATCGTGGCGGGCGGCAACCCGGGGACCTGCGGCGGCTCGCTGCAGCGCGCCACCGCCAGCGTCGTGGCGGCGGCGAACCCCGACTGGGTCTTCCTCCTGGGGGACAACGCCTATCCGCAGGCCGGGCTCCCGACCACGCTGGCCGACTACATGACCTGCTACGATCCCGTCTGGGGTCGCTTCAAGAGCATCACGTACGCCGCCGTGGGCGAAAAGGAGCAGGACTCCCTCGGCGTCTCCGCCGGCGCGGACGGGTACTTCGGCCCGGCACGGGTGGGACCGCCCGGCCGGAACTACTACAGCTTCAACCTGGGCGCGTGGCACATCATCGTGCTCAACGTGGTGAGCGGCGGCCCGCTCCGCCCGGTGCGGTACAACAACGGCAGCGACCAGCTCAACTGGCTGCGGGCGGATCTCGCCGCCAATCGCAACGCGCGCTGCACCCTCGCCCTCTGGCACGATCCGATGTGGATCTCATCCAGCGACCCGCCCACGCCGTGGGATCCGTATCCCAATCATGGCTACCGCGACCAGCCCATTCGCGGCGTCTGGATCGCGCTGTACGAGTACGGCGCGGACCTGGTGGTGAACGGAGGGCGGCACGTCTACGAGCGCTTTGCGCCGATGAAGTACGGCGGCGCGTACGACGGCCCGACGGACACCGAGTTCGAAGCGGACTCGTTGCGCGGCATCCGCCAGATCAGCTCGGGGCTGATCGGCAATGGTCCACTGACCACGCGACCCGAGGTCATCGTTCATCCGCTGAGCGAGTACCGCAGCGGAGGGAACGGCATCCTGCAGCTGCAGCTCGGCGATGGCCGCTACACGTGGAAGTTCCTCAACACGCCCCACTCGAATGTCCGGGACCAGGGCGTGGGCACCTGCCACTGACCCGACGCGTCAGGCGAAGAACCTCGGGAGCTCACGGACGAGCGTGATCACGCTCATGGCCGCCATCGCGACGGCGACGAGCCAGCCGGTGGCGGTCATCCACCCCGGATGGTGGTAGCGCCCGACGATGTCGGGACGCCGCGCCGCGAGCAGCATGGCGCCCAGCGCGAGTGGCAGGATCAGGCCGTTGATCGCCCCGACGAGGATCAGGACGCGCACCGGTCGCCCCACCGCGAGGAAGATCAGCGTGGACACCACGATGAACGCGATGATCGCGCGGGGCCAGTGCCGCTCGATGACGGGGTGCAGCGAGCGGAGAAAGGATACCGACGTGTACGCGGCGCCGACGACCGAAGTGATCGCCGCGGCCCACATCACGACGCCGAAGAGGCGGTAGCCGACCTCGCCGGTGGCGAGGCGGAAGACCGCGGCGGGCGGGTTCGCGGGATCGAGGACGGCGCCGTGCGCGACCACGCCCAGCGCGGCCAGGAAGAGGAGCACGCGCATGAGGGAGGCGATGCCGATCGCGCTGGCGGCGGAGCGCGTCACCTGTCCCAGCGATTCCACGCCGTGCACTCCCGCGTCGAGAAGCCGGTGCGCTCCCGCAAACATGATGTACCCGCCCACGGTTCCGCCCACCAGCGTGACGATCGACAGGAGGTCGACGCGCTCGGGGGCGACCGATCGCACGAGCGCCTCCCCCACCGGAGGCCCCGAAGACACGGCCACGTACACCGTGAGCGCGATCATCACGAAGCCCAGCAGCTTCGCGAACCAGTCCATGGCACGCCCAGCCTCCTTCACGACGAAAATGCCCACCGCGAGCGCCGCGCTGAGCGCCGCGCCCTGCGCCGGAGGCATGCCGGTGAGCACGTTGAGTCCGAGACCCGCGCCGGCCACGTTGCCCACGTTGAAGGCCAGGCCGCCCAGGGCCACCAGGGCGATCAGGAGCGTTCCCAGTCCCGGGAGCACCGCGTTCGCGATGTCCTGCGCCCGGCGCCCGGTCACGGTGATCACGCGCCAGGTGGTGAGCTGCGCGCCGAGATCGATCACCACCGAGACGAGGATCGCGAACGCCATCGACGCGCCGAGCTGCGCGGTGAAGACCGCCGTCTGCGTCAGGAACCCCGGACCGATCGCCGAGGTGGCCATGAGGAACGCCGCGCCGAGCAGCGCGGATCGCCGTGCCGACGCCAGCGAGCGCGGCGTGCTCACGGATGTCGCAGCGGCGACCCCCTCGTCGCCCGTCACCGGTGGGTCGGGCGTGACGGGTGACGCGTGACCGCTGACGAGAGACGAGTCAGAGCGACGTCCCCGGCCGAACCGCCCGCATGGCTTCCTCGCGCACGCTCTCCGGCTCCGGCGTGAAATCCTCGCCTGGATTGATGAAGCGGTCCTGCTCGATCCCGTACTGCCGGTCGTACAGCTCGCGATAGCGGCCATCCAGGGCGATCAGCTCCGCGTGCGTGCCACGCTCCACGATGCGCCCCTCCTCCATCACGAGGATCTGGTCGGCGCTCACGATGGTGGAGAGCCGGTGCGCGATGACGAACGTGGTCCGTCCGCGCCGGAGCGAGCGGAGCCCGTCGCGGATGAGCGCCTCGCTCTCGCTGTCCAGGCTCGAGGTGGCCTCGTCCAGGATGAGAATACGCGGATCGGCGAGGATCGCGCGTGCGATCGCCACGCGCTGCCGCTGCCCGCCGGAAAGCTTCACGCCGCGCTCGCCGACCACGGTGTCGTACTGCTTCTCCCACTTGTCCACGAACTCGTCCACGTGCGCGATGCGTGCCGCGCGGCGTACTGCCTCGTCGGTCGCGTCGGGATGGGCGTAGGCGATGTTCTCGCGGATCGTGCCATCGAAGAGGAAATTGTCCTGCATCACCACGCCCAGGTGCGAGCGGTACTCCCGCAGCCGCAGCGTCGTGAGGTCCTTCCCGTCCACCAGCACGCGACCCGACCGGGGGTGGTTGAACGCCATCACCAGCCCGATCACCGTGCTCTTCCCCGCACCGCTCGAGCCCACGAGCGCCGTGGTCGACCCGGGGCCCGCGCGGAAGGAGACTTCCCGCAGCACCGGCACGTCCGGCACGTACTCGAACGTCACATCCTCGAATGCCACCTCACCATCGAGATCGATAACGGGAGCCTTTCCGGCATCGGCCGCATCCTCGCTCGCCATGTCCCGCAGCTCGCGAATGCGGTCGAGTCCGGCGAACGCCTCGGTGATCTGCGTGCCGATCGACGCGATCCCCACCAGCGGCGCGGCGACCATCCCGATGAAGAAGATGTACATGACGAAGTCCCCGGTGGTCATGTCGCCGCCGAGCACCGATCGAACCCCGACCACGATGAGCAGCACCCCGATGGCGCCCACGATGAGCGTCGCGCCGGCGCCCACCAGCGAGGTCCCGGTGATCGTCTGCCGGATGTTGTTGAAGAGCCGCTCCACCCCGTCGCGGAAGATCCCCTCCTCGCGCTCCTCGGCCGTGTATACCTTCACGATCCGCACGCCGCCCAGCGCCTCGCCGAGCCGCCCCGTAACCTCCGCCTGGATCTCGCTGCGCTTGCGGAAGATCGGGCGCAGGCGCTTGAAGGCAATCGCCATCATGCCGCCGAAGGCGGCGAGCATGACGACCGTGATCGTGGTGAGCCGCCAGTTCAGGTACAGCAGCACCGCAATCGCGAGTCCCGCGCTGACGAAGCCTCCCACGAGCTGTACGATGCCCGTGCCGACGAGATTCCGGATGCCCTCGGCATCGCTCATGACGCGGTTGATGAGCTGCCCCGTCTTGACCGAGTCGAAGTAGGAGACGGGGAGCCGCAGCACGTGCCGCTGGACGTCGATCCGCATGTCGGCGATGGCACGCTGTGCCGTGATGCTCACGACCTGCGCCAGGAGGAACGACGTGACCGCCGTGACCAGGGTGGCCGCTCCGGTGGCAAGCGCGATCGGTATCAGGAGCTCGACACGCCCGTTCCCCAGCACCTCGTCGATGATCCACTTCGAGCTGCCCGGGAGGACGAGCCCCGCCACCCGGCTGATCAGCATGAGCGCGAGCCCGATCAGGAGCGATCTGCGGTGCCGCCAGATCAGCTCGCGCGACTCCGCCCATGCCCGGGCCATGTTCACTTTCTTCTTCTGCTTCGCCAGGTGCTCCTGCTCCGCCATCGCCAGTCTGCGCCGTAGGGGTGTTCTAAGTTAGCGCCTTGGGACAGACCGTGGTGCGATCGGCGACCCCGTCTCCTCTCCCGTGACGCCCCGGACCGGAAGCCGGCGAATCGCGAAACTTCGCGGCGCTGATCGCGTAGGGCTCACCGGACCAGAGCCGGAGACGAATCCGCATGTGGGCGCTGCTCAAGTCGTTGCTCGCGCAGTGGGCACTCTTCAAGGTGCTCCTCAAGGCGCTCGGGTCACTTGCCTGGCTCCTCCCCATCGCCTTCCTGCTCAAGGCGATCGGCCTTCCCATGCTGGTCCTGCTCGCGGTGCTGGCCCTGCCGATCTTCTTCGTCCTCGTCCTCGTGGGGTTGCCACTCATGTTCGTGTTCATCGCCGGGATCCTGCTGCTCGTCGGGTTCTTCTTCGTGCTCACGCTCGGCATCGCGATCCTCAAGGTCGTGATCCCGATCGTGCTGGTGGTGTGGCTGCTGAAGTGGCTCTTCGGTAACGGCAGCGCGCGCCGCGGCGCCGATCCGACCACCGAGTAGCCTCGCCGGAGTCATGACGACGTAACGGGTTTGCCCCGGGGCCAAGGGGCGGTCAGACCTCCCCGCATGGCAGAGGCTGCACGTCGGCGATAGCATTCAGGGCGCTCGACCGCCCTTCAACGCCGCTGCTGTGCTCGTCCCGAAGCTCGTCACCACCCTCAAGGACTACAACCGGGAGCAGTTCACCGCCGATCTCACGGCCGGCGTCATCGTCGGCATCGTGGCCCTGCCGCTCGCCATCGCCTTCGCGATCGCGAGCGGCGTCACGCCGGAGCGCGGGCTCATCACGGCGATCGTCGCGGGATTCCTGATCAGCGCGCTGGGCGGCTCGCGGGTGCAGATCGGGGGTCCCACCGGCGCCTTCGTCGTCATCGTCTACGGGATCGTCCAGGAATACGGCCTCGAGGGGCTCACCGCGGCCACGCTCATGGCGGGCGTCATCCTCGTCGTCATGGGCCTCGCCCGCCTGGGAACCATCATCAAGTTCATTCCCGCGCCGGTCGTGACGGGTTTCACGAGCGGGATCGCGGTCATCATCTTCTCGAGCCAGATCAAGGACCTGTTCGGGCTGGACATGGGTCCGGTGCCGGCGAACTTCCTCGCGAAGGTCGTCGCCTACTCGCAGAGCGCCGCGAGCGGGAGTCTCCCGGCGATCGGGATCGCCGCACTCTCCCTCGCGATCATTGGCCTCTGGCCGCGTGTGAACCGGCGTATTCCCGGCGCCTTCATCGCGCTCATCGTCTGCACGGTGCTCGTCCAGGTCACGGGCCTCGACGTGGAGACCGTGGGCTCCCGGTTCGGCGAGCTGCGCGCGACGCTTCCGCGGCCGGTCTTTCCCAGCCTCGGCATCGACGATCTCACGCGCCTCGTTTCGCCCGCGTTCAGCATCGCGCTCCTGGGGGCGATCGAGTCGCTGCTTTCGGCCGTGGTGTCCGACGGGATGATCGGCTCACGGCACCGCGCCAACATGGAGCTCGTCGCGCAGGGCGTCGCGAACATCGCGTCGCCGCTCTTCGGCGGGATCCCGGCCACAGGCGCCATCGCGCGCACGGCCACGAACGTGAAGAACGGCGGGCGCACCCCGGTGGCCGGCATCACGCACGCGCTCACGTTGCTCGTGATCACGCTCTTCTTTGGACGCTGGGCCGCGCTGATCCCGCTGGCCACGCTCGCTGCCATCCTCGTGGTCGTGGCGTATCACATGAGCGAGTGGCGGACCTTCGCGGACGAACTGCGCGGCCCCCGAGCCGACGCCGCCGTCCTGCTC
>DATIGO010000308.1:0-2067 GCA_035454665.1 Gemmatimonadaceae bacterium
CCCCAGTGACACAGGGCGCAGGTGGCGTCGAGCTCCACGGCGCGCTCGAAGGAGCGCACGGCCTCGTCATGATTGAAGGCGTACATCAGCCGGAGCCCCTGATCGAAATACCGCTGCGCCTCCGCGGAGCCGGTCGTGACCCGGAGCGACCAGTCGCCGAGGCCGGCGAGCAGCGGCATGGGGCCGGGGGGGGCCGCGGCGCCGTGGGCATGGGGCTCGCCACGCGGCGGCATGGGGGTATCGGGCCGCCCGGACGGGATCGCTCCCTGCTCCGGGAGCTCCAGGAACTTCACGAGGTCGGCGATGAACCGGGCCGGGTCCTCCCAGTGCACCGCGTGGCCCAGGTCCGGATAGCCGACGAACTGCGCGCCGCGGATCGCGCCGACAAGGGCATCCTGATCCGAGCGGGCGAAGAGGCCGTCGTGGGCCCCCCACACGACCAGCGTCGAGCTCCGAATGCGATCGAGCTCGCCGGTCGCCGTGTCGGACAGCAGCCCGGCCAGTGCATCGCGCCAGACCCGCGCCGGGAGCTTGTAGCTCTCCTCCACGACGCGATCGAGGTACGCGGGAGGCACGGGCTTGAAGATCGTGCTCACCTGGAACTCGCGCACGAACGCCGGGTCGACCGGATCGCGCAGCGTCTGTACGAACGCATTGAGCTCGCGCATCGGCTTCGAGCCCGGACGCGCGGCGGAGCCGACGAGCACCAGCCGCTTCACCCGCTCGGGGTGGTCGATCGCGATCCGCTGCGCGGCGAAGCTGCCGTTCGAGTGGCCCACCACGACCGCCTGCCCGATACCCAGCGCGTCCAGGAGCGCGACGGCATCCCGGGCGAAGTCTCTGATCAGGTAACAGCACGCGGGACGCTCGGAGTCGCCGTGGCCACGCTGGCTCGGAACGATGGCGCGAATCGCAGGCGGCAGCTGCTCCAGCATCGGGGTGAAGGAGTACCACGAATCGGTGAAGCCGTGCAGGAAGAGCACGGGCTCGCCGTCGCTGCGACCGCGCTGCGCGACATCCAGTTCGACCCCTGTGCGGAGGCGCACGCGCGAATGCCGGATCCGTTCGACCTTCACCACGTCCGGTGTGCCGCCCTCGTCGCGACGCGCGACGGGCACCGGACCTTCGAGGAAGCGCACGACGTCGGCGGCGAACCGTCCCGGGGCCTCCCAGTTCGGTGCGTGGCCGATCTTCTCGTACACGAGCAGGCGGGCGCCCGGGATCAGTCGCAGGAGCCCCTCCTGCTGATCGCGCGTCCAGTACTGATCCTGGTCACCCCAGACGACGAGCGTCGGCGACCGGATGCGACCCAGGTCCCCCATGCCCTCGTGCTGGAGGAGCGCATTGAGCACGTCGCGCCAGACACGTGCGGGGAGTTTGCCGCTCTCGCCCAGGATCTTCGAGAAGAACTCCGCGGAAACCGGGGCGAAGAGGGTGCTCTGCTGAAAATCCCGGATCAGCTCCGCGGGCACGGGATCCTGGAGCGCATTGACCACCTGCAGGAACTCGACGGCAGCCGCGACGCGCGGCGAGTAGCCGGAGCCCACGAGCACCAGCCTGTCGACCCGCTCCGGGTATTCCAGGGCGATGCGCTGGGCGATGAAGCTGCCCAGCGAGTGCCCGACGATCGTCGCGCGCGGAATGCCGAGGGCGTCCAGGAGCGCCACGGCATCGGCGGCAAAATCCGTGGGTCGGTAGCAGCACTCCGGGCGCTCCGAGTCGCCGTGGCCGCGCATGCTCGGCACGATCGCGCGAATCCCCGCCGGCAGCGCGGGGAGGACGCGTGCGAAGGAGACGCGGGAGTCGGTGTAGCCGTGCAGGAAGAGCACGGGCTTGCCATCGCGGCGGCCGCGCTCCGCGACGTCGAGCGCGACTCCGGTCGCGAGGCTCACGCGCCGGACGCGAGTGCTCTCGTCTGCGTGAGGGGCGGGCGTGGGATCATGGTCGTGCCGCTGCGCCGCCGCCGGTACCGCGGCGAGCGACAGCGCCGTGAAAATCGCAAGTGCGGGAAGCATGGTTTCTCTCCTTTGCGAGCCGGGCGCGTTGGGGCGCCGCGGCCATCTGAGT
>DATIGO010000309.1:0-19464 GCA_035454665.1 Gemmatimonadaceae bacterium
GGTGTTCGTGGAGAGTCAGGCCGGCGCTGGTACGGTCGTATCGATCTATCTGCCGGTCGTGGGCGCGCGCGTGGCGGGGCCGGATCGCGCGGACAGCGTCGCTGCGGTCGGAGACGCCGCCTCGCCCGGAAGCCCGGAGCCCTGAATGCTCCGCCACGGCCCTCGAGGGGTCTCTCCGGTCTCCACCGTCCTGGTGGTGGACGACGACCCGCACGTCCGCATGGCCCTCCGGGAGCTGCTGGAAGGCGAGGGCGCCGGCGTGATGGAAGCGGGTGACGGCAAGACCGCGCTCGACCTGCTCGGCCGCCACGCGGTCGACCTGATGCTGCTCGACCTCGAGCTGCCGCGCGTGTCAGGAATCGAGGTGCTCGAGCACATTGCCGCGAGCCGGATGGACGTTGCCGTGGTGATCATCAGCGGCCGCGGAAGCATTCGAAAGGCCGTCGCAACCACGAAGCTCGGAGCGCACGACTTTCTCGAGAAGCCGGTGGATGGGGAGCTTGCGATTCGCATCGTGCGCGATGTCTTGTCCCGAACGACCGCCAAGCGGGTCACGGCCACCGTGCGCGCGGGGCTCCGGGATCCCTGTGGCATCGTGGGCAGCAGCGCCGCCATCCGTACGCTCTTCGAGCAGCTCGTACGCTCGGCCGCTACCGACGCCAAGGTGCTGATCGTGGGTGAGAGCGGCACCGGCAAGGAGATCGCCGCGCGGGCGATTCACGCCAACGGCAGTCGTCGGGCGGGCGTCTTCGTGGCCGTGAACTGCGCCGCGATCCCAGAGACGCTGATCGAAACGGAGCTGTTCGGACATGAGCGTGGGGCCTTCACCGGGGCTCAGGCACGGCGGCGCGGCCGAGTGGAGCAGGCGCACGGCGGCACGCTGTTCCTTGACGAGATCGGCGACATGAGCCTCATGACGCAGGCCAAGATCCTGCGCGTGATCGAGGACGGCCGGTTTCAGCGCGTGGGCGGCGATCAGGAGGTGTCGGTCGACTGCCGGGTGATCGCCGCCACCAACCGCGATCTCGAAACCGCGGTCCGGCAAGGTGATTTCCGAGGGGATCTTTTCTATCGGCTCAACGTCATTCGCATCGAGCTGCCGCCGCTACGGGCCCGATGCGAGGACATTCCGGATCTCGCCGAGTCCTTCATCAAGGCGCAGTGCCTCAAGGAGGGTCTCGCGGCTCGACGGCTGACCGCAGGGGCGCAGGCCGCCCTCATGTCGCATCCCTGGCCCGGCAATGTGCGGGAGTTGCGGAACGTCACCGAGCGACTCCTCGTGCTCGGGTACGAGGGCCCCATCGAAGCGGCGGAGGTTCGCTCGGTCCTGGGGACACCGGTCCCCGAGAGCACGACGGCCGCCGCCGCGGGATTCCGGGCGGCGCGCGCGGAGTTCGAGCGGGCCTTCATCCAGCGCGCCTTGACCGCCAATGGCGGTCGGATCCAGGATACGGCTCAGGAATTGGGCATCGATCGCACGTATCTCTGGAAGAAGATGAAGAGACTCGGCGTGGGCTGAGGAGAACGGCACGCGTGACCACCGCCTCCCTCGGCGATCCAGCGCGCGGGAGTCGGTACCCGGCGGCATTGATTGCGCTGTTCCAGGAAGAAGCATGGCCGACCCCTCCTGTGCGCTCTGCTGGTGATGTAGATCGCCCCTGCCCTGGCGCACTCACCGCGAGGGCTCTCGATTCAGATTGACTGGCCAGCGGTGACCGTCACTGCCTGGCGAGACCCGATCCGGACCTCAGCCGTCCCGCTCGAACGTCGCGTACAGGCCGTCGAAGAGCTCGCGGGCCGCGTCGAGCCGATCTTCGTCGCGCTCCCGCGCGAGACAGATCCCGCGAATGAGGAACTGGACGGAGCTCGTTTCGGGGCGGCTGGACTTCTGGATCTTGTAGTCGATGTCGTGCACGATCTCACCGATCACCGCGAGCGCGGGCTGGGACAGTCCGAAGCGCGCGAGCAGCGTCTGGAACGTGCAGCGATCGCCCTCGTGCGTGTACTCGCCCTCGAACATGTCGAAGCGCCGCTCACCGCGGCGCGGCTTGTAGTGCGGATCGCCGACGAACCTGAAGCGCGCGGCGGGATCGATGAAGCGCCGGATGAGCCAGGCGCTGGCCATCCTATCGACGTGCACGTCCGCGCGGGTGACCCAGGTCGCGCCGGCCGGTGGTTCCTCCCCCGGGGACACGACACCAAGGGCATCGCGGGAGCGCGCCGCCACGACCTGCGACAGCGTTCGCTCCGCCTCGCCGCGACCGGGCGCATCGAAGTAGTCGCGGCTCGTCAGGTCGGCCAGGTGCGAGCGCAGCTGCTCCAGCTCGCGCTCACCGCCGTCGGTCGCCGCGCGGCGCGCTGCCTTGACGAAGTCCGCATAGGCCTCGCGGCTCACCTTGCGGAAGCGGTCCTCCAGCTCGTGGTCGCTCGTGCCCTCGAGGAAGTCGGCGCTCGTGACGGTCGCCTCGCCACCGGCATCGAGGATCGACCGTCGCAACCAGTGGAAATCCTCGAGCGACTCTCCCCGGTTGGGGAGGACGTAGACGGAGTTCTTGAGCGGCTGGGCGCCGATGCGCTGCAACTGGCGCCGCACCTTGACCCGGAGGTAGGCCGGCTCGGGCGGAAGCTGATGAATGAGCAGCAGCCAGCGGCCGGTCCGACTGGCGTCTCGGGGTTTGCCCTTCTTCGTCGCGCGAGCCACGGCAACAATCGTATCATCGGCGCTTCGCCGCGGCAACGCGAGCCGGGGTGGGGCTGCACGCGCGTTGGCGCCCGCATCGAAGCGCGGCTGCGGGTCCGCTCTGCCCGGATCCCGAGGCCCACCGCGCGTCATCGCAGTTGCTAGTTGCTATGCTACAAGTGTATCATCGAGAGAGACCGGCATCAACCCACCTCCCCTTCCGCCCGCCGTTACGCGGCCTGAACGATCCGGGCGTCCTGGTCCCGATCCACGCATGCCGTTGCCAGGCCGTTGGAGGCGCACCATGAAATGGGTTACGCGAGCA
Organism: Gemmatimonadaceae bacterium; assembly: GCA_035454665.1. Taxonomy (GTDB): domain Bacteria; phylum Gemmatimonadota; class Gemmatimonadetes; order Gemmatimonadales; family Gemmatimonadaceae; genus DATIGO01. Next base: position 3,006 of record DATIGO010000309.1, read on the forward strand.
AGACCCAAGGTCGATCGAGTCGCCTGTCCCTGGCTCATCGCGCGATTCATCGATTCGCATCCCGAGTTCTTTTTCGTCGCGCCCGACGAAGTGATGAGCGCGGCGACGGCGCTGGCTGCGATCCCCTATGACGTCCCCGGCGTCGAGCTGAGCCATGTCGGGCCGCTGTGCACGTTCGATGCGTTCCTCGAGAAGTATCAACTGACCGATCCGGCGCTCTACGAGATCGCGGGGATCGTCCGTGGAGCCGATACGGCTCGTCTCGACCTCGCGCCGCAGTGCGCGGGGCTGCTCGCGATCTCGCTTGGACTCTCCGTGAACTTCACCGACGACCACGAGCAGGTGCGGCACGGCATGGTGATGTACGACGCGCTGTACTCATGGTGCCGCCACGCCCGGGACGAGCAGCACACCTGGAACCCGCAGCGGGCGGGGTGACGGCGTCGTCGTACGCCGGAAGGTGCAGGTCGGGTGAGCACGCCCGTGCCTTTCGGTCGAGCTCGTCACGCGCGGGGGCGAGCGTCCTCGGATCGACCGGCGTCGGACGATGCTCGAGCCGGGGCAGGTGACTCGGCGCCGGTCACGGCGGCGGAGCCGCTGCCCGCGCCCCATCTCGCCGGTGAGTGATCTCCTGCCGCTCGGAGGGAACGCGCTGGGACTCGCGTCAGTGTGCAAGGTCGATCATCCGCCCCACGCCGGCGCGGAGCGCGCCCTCGTACACGACGGCGGCCGCCGCGACATCCTGCACCGCCATCCCTGTCGAATCGAAGACCGTGATCTCCCCGGGGTGCGTACGACCGGGAAGCCGGCCGGCCACCACCGCGCCGAGGCTTCCATGCACGTGCGCCCGGTCCATCACTCCGGCGTCGAGCGCGTGGTGCAGGTCGCCGATCGTCGCGCACTGCTCGAGCACGTCGACCACGACCGTGCCGGCCGCCAGCAGGGAGGGATGGAGCTCCCGCTTGTGCGGATTGTCCGCGCCGACGCCGGCCACGAACGTGCCGGGGCGCACGTCGTCGAGGCGCAGGAGATACTCCTCCGACGGCGTGCAGGTGATGCAGACGTCCGCCTCCCGGGCGGCCACCCGGAAGTCGTCCACGGCGATCACCTCGAGGGCGAGGTCCGCCGACAGCTCTTCAGCGAGCCGCACGCCGGCGCTCCGATCGATGTCCCACACGAGAACGCGCGTCAGTGGGAGCACACGTGCGGTGGCACGCACCTGGACCCGGCCCTGGGCCCCGCACCCGGCGACCGCCGCCACGGCCGAATCCGGTCGGGCGAGGTGTTTCGCCGCGACCGCGGTGGCCGCCCCGGTCCGGAGGATCGAGATCTCGACCGAGTCCATCAGCGCGAGGGGGAATCCGTTCTCGGCGTCGTGCAGCGCGATCGTGCCCTGGATCGTCGGCAGCCCGTAGCGCTCCCGGTTGTGCATGAAGTTCGCGTTCGTCTTGGCCGCGAAGTAGGGGCGTCCCAGGTCGAGCACCCCGCCCTTCGTGTGGAAGCCGCCTGACGCGACGTGCACCCCCATGATGGCGGGATCGGGGGCACGCCCCTCGCCGTGGGCCCGGAACGCCCGTTCCACGATCTCGATGCACTGGCCGAGGTCCAGCACGCGGGCGACGTCACTCCGCGTGAGCACGAGGGTGGCAGCAGGCGGTTCGGTCATGGCCGGGGGTGCTTGCAGGGCGATCAGGCGATGAATACAATTGCCATAATGCATGATTCAACTGTGACATCGCAATGGGTCGGCCCTGATCTCCCGCACTGAAGCCTTCCGAGTGTGGGTGAGGGTTGCCCTCCAGAGCTTCGGCGGGCCAGCGGGCCAGATCGGCGTCATCCACCGCATCGTGGTGGCCGAGCGGCAGTGGCTGAGCGAGAGCCGGTTCCTGCACGCGCTGAGCTACTGCATGATGTTGCCGGGGCCCGAGGCGCAGCAGCTCGCGACCTACATCGGATGGCTGCTGCACGGGGTGCGGGGAGGCCTGATCGCCGGGACGCTCTTCATCCTGCCGGGGTTCATTTCCATTCTCGCGTTGAGCATCCTCTACGCGGGCTTCCGCGATCTCGATCTGGTCGCCGGTCTCTTCTTCGGCCTCAAGCCGGCCGTGCTGGCGATCGTCATCGAAGCCGTGCTCCGGCTGCGCCGCCGAGCCCTCACGGACCGCTGGTCACTGATCATCGCCGCGCTCGCGTTCGTCGCGATCTTCGCGTTCGGGGTCCCGTTTCCGCTGATTGTCCTCGCCGCCGCCGCCACCGGTTTCCTGGTCGCTCGCCCGTTTGCTCCGGATCGCAAGCCGGCGCCCGTGGCCGCGGGAGACACGATTCCGCTTCCGTCAACGCGGCGAAGTGTCCGGACGGCGCTCCTGTGGCTGGCGATCTGGCTGCTTCCCCTGGGTACGCTCGGTGCCGCACTGGGCACGGAGCACGTTTTCGTCGCGCAGGGAATTCTCTTTTCCAAAGCCGCCGTCGTGACCTTTGGCGGCGCCTACGCGGTGCTGACGTACGTCGCCCAGCAAGCGGTCGAGGTGTACGGATGGCTCGCGCCTGGCGAGATGCTGGATGGTCTCGGAATGGCGGAAACGACTCCCGGCCCACTGATTCAGGTCGTCCAGTTCGTTGGATTCATGGGCGCGTTCCGCCAGGCGGGCGCGCTCGATCCCTACGTCGCCGGTGTCATCGGGTCCATCGTGACCACCTGGGTGACGTTCGTCCCCTGTTTCCTCTTCATATTCGTGGGCGCTCCGTACGTCGAGTACCTTCGTGAGAACCGGTCTCTCAATGCCGCGCTGCGCGGGGTTACGGCGGCCGTGCTCGGGGTCGTGGTGAACCTCGCGGCGTGGTTCGCGCTGCACACGTTGTTCGGCGAAGTCACCCCGGCGGCGCTCGGACCGCTCAGGCTGTCCGTCCCGCAGCTGGCGACACTCGATTGGCGCGCGCTGGCCATCGCGCTCGCGGCGATGGTGGCCCTCTTTCGATTCAAGGTCGGCATGATGCCAACGCTGGGCGGAGCGGCAGTGGCGGGTATCGTGCTCTGGATCGCGGCTCCGCACCCGTCCTGACGTGAACCCCATCAGCGTCGCGGCAGCGCGTGCCCGACCTCGGGGCGCGCGTGGTGGCGATTCGGATCGACGGATCGGCTCGGCTGGTGGCTGGTTGCTGATGGCATGAGCTGGTTGCCGAGTACCGTAGAGTCGATGGGGTTCTCTACGGCGTGATGTCGGGCTGGTACGAGGTAACGAACTCGATGAACCGCGACACCTCGACGATGTCGCGCCCGACGAACCGGATCGTGTGTGCGTTCACGCGGGTCACGATCGGGAGGTAGGCGAGCAGCTCCGCCGCCCGGTAGTGCTTGAACGACATCTCGAGCGTCACGGGGCCGCGGACGACGTACGGGCGTGCGCTCGCGCGTTGATCGATCCCGGCTTTCACGCGAGCGCGGATGAGCTCCTGCGCCGCCTTCGGGGTGAGCGTGTTCGCCGCATGGAAGGAGAGGGCCCGCTTGACCTCGGCAGCGGCCACGTTGCCCGTGAACTTGCGGACCTCCGCGACGGTGGCGTCGTCCCCGGCGATCGCGACGACCGGCACGCCGAAGTGCCCCGCGATGGCGGCATTGAGGCCGCCCTCGGGCACCTCGACCCCGTTCAGCATCACGCTCGTTATGGTCGCGCTGGAGATGGTGTGGGCGCGGACGCCCTGAACGTTGGACGTTCCCGAGTGATACCCGACGAAAACCGCGGCGGCGAACGACGAGTCGATCCCCTCCATCATCATGAGGGGCCGGGGCCAGGAGCGGATGACCCGCACGTCCGCCGGCAACTGGTCGATGAGCAGGTTCTGGCCGTTGCCGTGCGAGTCGCTCACGAGGATCTCGGTGGCGCCGGCGTCGCGCGCACCCTGGATGGCGGCGAGGGCCTCGTCGGTCATGAACTGGCGCGCGCGCTGGTATTCGAATCCGGCGGGGCCGAGCTGCTCCGACGTCACGACACCGCCAATGCCCTCCATGTCGACGGAGATGTAGACCTTGAGGGGACGCTGGGCGGCGGCGTTGGCCGCGAGGATGGCGCAGGCGAGTACCGCGGACAGGACGGCGCTTCCGGCCTTCGGCATGAGCACTCCTGGTTGACGACCGCTGGCGCTCCTTCGGGAACGGATAGAATGGGCGGCCGCTGCCCCCGGCGGGAGGGGGGCGCTCTTCCTGGCCCCGTCGAAACCGGCGTCCGGCCGTGTGCGTATATATCTTGTAGATATATGAGACACCATCGCACGCAGTGGGTCATCCTCGGACTCCTCAGCCACGAACCCCTGTCCGGGTACGACATCCGGCGGCACATCGACGAGTCGATCGGATTCTTCTGGCGCGAGAGCTACGGCCAGATCTATCCGGTGCTGGCGCGCCTCGCGCGGCGTGGCCTCGTGCGCCGCACCGTCACCGCCGCGGCGCGCGGCGGCAGGCGCCGCCACAGCTATGCCATCACCCCCGCGGGCCGTGACGCCCTCGCCGCGTGGCTCCGCGAGCCACCGGAGCCCGAGATCGTCCGGAACGAGCTCCTCCTCAAGACGTTCTTCAGCGACGCCCTCGCCGCCCCGATCCTGCGCTCACACATCCAGACGTTTCTCGCACGCCAGCGCGCGCTCGCCCGGTACTACGCGCACGGCGCGGCGGAGATCGACGCGGTCAAGCCGGCCCGCCGGCGGCGGGCCTGGAGCCTCACGCTGCGGGCGGGCCAGCTCATCGTCGCGGCACGCATCCACTGGGCCGAGGAAGCGCTCGCCGCGCTCGGCAACGGGAGATCATCATCATGAGCGTCAATGCGCACATCGCCGAAGCCACGGTCTTCCAGCTCCCCGCGCTCCCCGCCGCGCGCGCCGCCGGCCGCGCGCCATGGTGGTGGCTGACCGCGCTCGTCGCACTGGCATGGCTCGGCAGCACCGGCTTCCTCGCCGCCTATCGGGAGACGGAGGTGGCGCGCCTGCTCACGATGCTCGTACCGGGGCGCGCGCTCTTTCTCGCGAGCATGGCGTCGGCCTCCGTGCTGGCGGGCATCGCCTGGCGGCGGCGCGAGCGCCGGCTCGCAGGCGCCGCGGCGATGATCGTCGCCTTCCTCCTCGGCCATCTGCTCTACGAGGCCGTGTACCCGCTGCTCGGCGCACGCCTGGCCATTCCCTTCCCCGCACCGGCCGCGGCCCGGGACTTCGCCGCAGCCCGCCTGGCCTGGGGAGCCTCCATCGGTGCGGCGTGCCTCGTGGCCTGGTGGCTCACGTCCGGGTGGCAGGCCGGCGCCCCCGCGCTGGCGTTGGGACACGGAGACTGGTCGGTCCGCGGGCGCGACTTCTCGAAACGCGATGCCCCGCACTCCTGGGCCCGACGGCTCGGCACCGGCTACCTCGGCTTCATGGTCGTGCTCTTCGTCGCAATGCAGGCCAACGTGGGCTTCGCGCCGCTGCGCAGTGGGGCGCTGGTGTCGTTCCTCCCCGCGATCCTGCTGGCGGCGGTCACCAACGCGGCCGCCGAGGAGCTGGTCTTCCGCGGCCTCATCCAGCCGGCCTTCATCCGCTTTGGCGGGGTGGCTGCGGGCCTCTGGATGCAGGGGTTGCTGTTCGGGCTCATGCACTGGCACAACAGCGTGGGCCTTCTGGCCGCCCTGCCTGTATCCTTGCTGCTGGGGCTCGGCGCGGTCGTGTGGGGGAAGGCGGCCTACGAGACGCACGGGCTCACGTGGGTGATCGTGGCGCACGCGCTCGTGGACGTTGCGGTGATGGGCGCGTTCTTCGTGCCCGGGACGAACTCGTAAAAGGAGAGAGGCGGATGTGGCGTCGCCGGTTTGCGCGCGTGGGACTCGTTCCGCTGATTCTCGCCTGCGACGCACGGCGCGTCCCCGCGCCGGACAGCACGGCTGCGCGGGATACGGTCGCGGCGGTGGCGTTGATCGATTCCACCATTCCCCCGGCCGTTGCCGGTGAAGGCGGCTGGAACTACCACGAGAGCGCCACGGCCGATCTGACCGGTGACACGCTGCCGGAGCGCGTGGTCCTCACGGCGCGAGTCGAGTTGTACCGCGGGCGACCGGCCTGGGACGATGGGCAACCGTGGCAGGTGTACGTCGAGTCGGCGGATGGCCGGCGGACCTATCTCTACGCGCAGCGCCTGCAGCTGGGGACCCTCGCGATGCGCCTGACGTTGGCCGACGGCGGCCGGCGAGCGGCCATCGTGCTCATCGAGCACCTGCCCGATCGGCTCCGGCTGATCGAGGCCCAGGATACCGGGTCGGGGCTGGCCGCTGTCGTGCGATTCGAGCGTGCGCTGGACCCTCGGGGAGAGACGGCGAGCCCACGGTTTCGCTGAGGAGTCGATATGCCCGAGTCCGGCAGCGGAGGGCCATACCGGCTCGCCGCGGATCGCTCTCCATCCATTGTGTTCTCCGCCCGCCGGCGAGAGCATCAACGTCAACCGAGAACGTACACGAAGCGCTTCCAGGCACGGCATTCACCCACGAGCCGGGAGGGACCATGACGACGCACACGGTCGGGCGATCCATCGTCGATCGGATGAGGGGTGCGGCGATGCTCGACGTGCACACGTACGAGGAGGTGGAGGCGGACGAGAGCGCGACGGGGCAGGCGGCGGTAGTCGTGGCGATCGTGGCGATCTGCGCGGCCATCGGCGGCTTCGGCACCGGCGGTCGCGGCGTCATTGGCGGGCTCTTCGGTGCTGTGATCGGCTGGCTGGTTTGGGCCGGCATCACCTACTTCATCGGCGACAAGCTGCTGGGTGGCACGGCGTCATGGGGAGAGCTGCTGCGCACGCTGGGCTTCGCGCAGGCCCCCGGGGTCCTGCTGTTTTTCGCCTTCATCCCCCTTCTGGGCTGGCTGCTGGCGGGGATCGTGGGGGTCTGGTTGCTGATCACCGGCGTGATCGCGATTCGTCAGGCGCTCGATTTCAGCACCGGGCGCGCGATCGGTACGGCGCTGCTCGGGTGGCTCGTCATGGTGGTGGTGCAGGGGGTCTTCCGGATGGGCTGATAGCTGCAACGGCAGCTATTGGCCGACGGGCTGCTTCCTCAGCGTCGGCTGCGACGCGAGCCAGTCGTGGTAGGCCGTGCGCTCCCGGGTCAAGCGGGCGTACAGATCGCGCACGACGCCCTCCAGCTCGGCGATCTCCTCGCGGAGGCGCGTGGCCTCGTCACGCCGGACCGGGATCCGCAACGCGAGCTCGCCGATCTGCGCGTCGCGGACCCGGAGCGACTCCTCGAGCTCGTCGATCGTCCCCTGCACGCTGGCCTGCGCCGTGAAGCCCCGCTCCACGGCGCGCGCCTCGAGCGCCCCCGTGGCAATGGCCTGCCCGATCGCCTCGAGGGTCCTGTTCGAGCGCGCGAGCTCGCGGCGCTCGGTGTCGGCCTGGAGGTTGAGCGCCTGGAGCCGCGACTCGATGTCGATGACTTCGGCCGAGATCGTGTCGAAGCGCTTGCGGCGCGCGTCGAGCAGTTCCTCCTGCATCTGCAGATCCTCGACCCAGGTGCGCATCTTCCGCTCGTGAGTCTGGATGGCCTGCTCCGTGCGGCGGCGCCGCTCCTCCTCCTCCCGCACCTTCCGGTACGAGAGCAGGCACCACTCCTCGAAGCGCTGCGGCGTCATCGGCGCCCCCGCCCGGGGGCGGTCGTGCAGATCGAGGTGCTCGTCGAACTTCCCCTGCGCGTAGTCGGTGTACAGGCTCTGGAGCTGCTCGCTGTAGTAGATGCCGACGCTCCGCGGCTGGAAGAGCTTGAGGATCAGGAGGCCCAGAAAGAGGAAGCTGAGGAAGACGCCGAGGGCGACCTGGGCCCCAGAGTAGTCCGGGTTCTGCAGCATCACCTCGAGCACTTCGCTGCGCGACCGGAGTCCGTCGTCCAGAAGCGGGACACCGAAGCGCGACGCGAGCTCCGTGGCCGGCGCGCGATCGAACAGGAAGAGCACGCTGTCGCGCTCCCGCCCCGTGGCCGCGATGCGGCGCTGGAGGTCCTCGATGCGCTGCTCGATCGCGATGACCGCCGCGCCCCGGCCATAGCGACCCGAGAGCCCTCGGCCCGCGGCCTCGGCGATGCCGGCGGTCTGCGCCGCGTTGAGCGCGCTGTCGAGCGGATGGAGCTGCGCCTCGTATTGCCCGGCGAGGGTCGCGCGCGAGGACGCAATCGCGGCCCGGTTGCGCGAGGCGATCGTGTCGACGACGTCGCGGCGGAAGACGAGCTGCGCGAGGAATGGCGCGGTGATCCAGAGCGAGACCACGACGATGACCGCGCGGATGAGCAGCCCCGCGAGGAACTTCCGCTGCTCGATGACGCCCGCGAACTGGTCCTCGGTGGAGAGGATGCGCTGGTAGTACGCGCGCGACGTGTCCATCGTGACGAAGGTGGCGTCGACGAGCCAGATCACGAAGAAGAGGCTCAGCGCCGCGGCGAGGCCGGTGAGGTACGCGGCGACACCGGTGCCGAAGAGCGATCCCACGTATCCCCAGGAGATGGCTTCCGCGGTGGCCATGATCAGGATCAGCACACGGGCGCAGAAGATCCAGAAGCGCGCGGTGGGGGAACAGAGCTGATCGCCGTGCGGCCGGAGGGAAAACTGCGAGAGGAGCGTCCGGAAGGCACGGCGGACGCCGCCCCAACGATCGTTAGGGATCGGCAAAGGCGTGACGTCACCGAGGGTGAGGTCACGTGCAGCCGCCAGCTCTCGCTTCAATGCCCGCATCAACTGCCTTCGGCGACTCCGCCCGGTACGCCGCCGACTAGCGCGGCCGTCGACAAACTTCGTCCCGCTATCGCATCAGGTAGCCGGGATGGAGCCGGCGGCCGGGGTGCGAAGCGTCACGCACGGCCTCAACAATACATGCGGAGCCGGTGAGGGCGCCAGCAGGACGGGCGCGGCGGCTGGCTCATCCGTAGGGAGCCACTGTCGCCCGATTCTCCTTCCGCTTCACTCCTCCCGCAGCGCGACCAGCGGATCCAGCCGCGCCGCGCGCCGCGCCGGGAGCCAGCAGGCGAGCGCCGCCACCCCCAGGAAGAGCGCGGTGATGCCCGCGAAGGTGACGGGGTCGGTGGGGCTCACGCCGACGAGCATGGACCGCATGACGCGGGTCAGCGCGAAGGCGCCGACGAGGCCCACTCCGACGCCGATGGCGGAGAGCCGAAGTCCCTGGCTGACGACCATCCGGAAGACGCTCGCACCGGTGGCGCCGAAGGCCATGCGGACGCCGATCTCCGCGGTTCGCTGCCGCACGACCGTGGCCAGCACACCGTAGAGGCCCACGCTCGCCAGCACCGCCGCCACGACGGCGAAGATCCCGATGCAGACGAGGGCGAACCGGGTGGGGCCGCGCGCGGCGTCCACCAGGTCGGTCATCGGCCGCACGGTGTTCACCAGATATCGCGCGTTCACCTCCCGCACGGCCGCACGGGCCGCCGGCGCCAGACGCGCGGGCTCCCCGTTCGTCCGCAGGACCCACGTGTTCCCGCCGCCGAACCCGAAGGTTCCGTTCACGAAGTAAATGGTCTCGCGCCCGTCAGCCGAGAGCGAGGTGTTGCGCTGGTGCCTGACGACGCCGATGATCTGCCACGGAGTCGGCTGGTCACCCGTGACGCGCGCGACGAACTGTTTTCCAACGGCGGACACCCCGGGAAAGGCCTTGGCCGCGAAGACGTCGTCCACCACGACCTGGGTCTGATTCAGCGTGTTGTCGGCATCGGTGAAGACGCGACCGTCGAGGAGCCGGGTGCGCAGCACCTCGAAGTAGCCCGGGAGGACGACGCGGGTATCGGCCTGCTGAAAGAGCGCGGGGTTGTTGAGGGCCTCCTCGGGCCCCCAGCGGGCGCTCCCGCTCGATCCCTCGAGGGGGAGCCCGCCTACCGCCGTGACGCCGGTGACGCCGGGGATCGCACCCAGGGCATCCCGAAGGCGCCGCTTCGCCGCGTCGCGCGCTTCGGGCGCGGGTTCGAACGTGTTCCCGACGTTGAAGGTGAGCAGGCCCGCCGGATCATAGCCGGGTTCCGCGCGCACGAGCGTGGCGAAGCTCCGCATCATGAGGCCTGAACCGATGAGGAGCACGAAGGCGAGGGCCACGGCCGCGGTCACGACGCCGGTCCTGAGCCAGCGCCCCATGCCGGCCAGCCCGCCGCTCCGGCCACCGGTGCGGAGGATGTCGGCCACGTCGACTCGTGAGGCGCGGAGCGCTGGGAGGATCCCGAAGGCGAGCGCGGAGAGCACCGCGGCCGTCACGGCGAATCCCAGCACTGCGGGATCGAGCGAGACCTGGTCCAGTCGCGGCAGGTTCCGGGGGCCGATGACCCGGAGCAGGTCGATGCCCCCGGAGGCCAGCGCCACGCCGGCCAGCGCGCCGGCGCCGGCGATCACCAGGCTCTCCACCAGCATCTGCCTGACGAGGCTCCCCCGGCTCCCGCCCAACGCCGACCGGACGGCCAGCTCCCGCCCGCGCTGGCTGGTCCGCACGAGGAGGAGATTGGCCACGTTGGCGCACGCGATGAGGAGGACGAAGAGCACCGCCCCCATGAGCGTGAGGATTGGCTGGCGCGTGGTGGCCACGAGATACGGATGCATCGGCTCCACGCGCCACCGGACGCCGGCGGTTTCCTTGATCGGAAAACGCTCGCGCAACTCGGTGACGAGCGCATTCACCTGCTCCTGCGCCTGTGCGAACGTGGCGCCGGGGCGCAGCCGCGCGACGATCCGTCCGATGGCGTTGATGCGAGAGGCCGTCTCGAAATCCACGCGCAGCGGGAAGAACATGTCAGGCTGGGACTCGATGTTGGCGGACTCGAACCAGTGCAGTCGCACGCCCGGCTCGAGCACCCCCACGATGTGCACGCTCGCGTTGCCGAGGCGAACGGTGTTTCCCACGACGCCGCGATCCGCGCCGAACTGCCTTTGCCAGAACTCGTGCGTGAGGATGGCGACGACGGGCGGCGGCGGCGCCGGTTGCACCCCGGGCGGTGTCTCGGGGGGCGGCGGGAGCGGCGTCCCTTCCTCGGGCACGAAGTCGCGACCGAGCATCACGTTCACGCCCAGCGTGCGCAGGAGATTCGTGGTCGCGCTGGCCACGCGGATCATCTGCGCCTCACCGCGCTCGTCCTCGAGCGGGAACTGGAAGGTGTTCACCATGGCGGCTTCGTCGAACGCCGTGACCTCGCGGCGCAGATCCGCCAGATCACCGGGCGGCACCCAGAAGTCCGACACGCCGCGGGCGGTCAGGTCGCTCGTAACGAACGCGAGCCGGTCGCGGTTCCCGTACGGGAGCGGCCGCAGCAGCACCGCGTTGACGATGCTGAAGATCGCGGTCGTGGCGCCGATGCCGAGCGCGATGGTGGCGATGGCGGTCAGCGCGAACACCGGCGATTTGCGAAGGGTGCGGAGGGCGAACGAGAAGTCCCTGGCGATGGCGCGCATGCGATCCTCACGGGGCCGGATGGGGGTGGACTCAACGCCGAAGGGGAAGAAGCATGCCGACCCCAAGTCCCCGCAGAGTCCTTGTCCCGCAACGCTTTACCCGAGCCGGGCCCGAGAGGCCGATATTTTCGACTGCGCCGCCGTGGGACGGTGGCGTCCGGAATCGCACAGTGGAGGGCGGGGAACCATGACAGCACTGGACAGAGAAGCGCAGGGAACGGCACGCAGAGATTCGTAGGGGGGCGTGGGACGGGGCGACCGTGGACGAGCGCGCCATGAGGTACGACCTCCAGGTCGGCCGGACCTCTCAGGTTCCTCCCCGCTCTGTCGGAACGCGCCGTCCCACGCGACGCCGGGGAGCCGAGCAGCTACGAGCCCATGGCGGATCGCGTTCCCTTGATCCGCTCCGTGCCCGGGCAGGCTTCACCGTAATCCGGGCGGTTGGCCACTCCCATTGGATGCCTTTCGATGTCCGGGCCTGAAATGCCGCGCGAGCGGAGCATCGCCCGCCTCAGGGGAGCGATCCGCCCGATCTTTGCTCATCCGTCCCGATCCGCGTCCCATTTCCCTGATCGTCGGGCCCGCCGGGATGCGGGTTCATACCCCAACGCCAGGCTCCACCCCCTCCGCGTGCACTGCTCCGCGCCTCTGCGCCGCTGCGTCAAATGCTGTTGCGCACGGCGCTCACGCGCGGAACCGTCCCCGAAACCACCGGAGCCGAGACACGCGTCACAGCATCGCCATGACCAGCCCACTCCGCACCTTCGGCACGAACCACGTCGACTTGGGCGGCATGAGCTTGTTCTGCAGGCACACATCGATGAACTGCTGCATCGTCACCGGGGGGAGGGTGACCGCATAACGAAACCCGCCGGCATCGACCTGGCGCTGAAGCCAGCGCGCGTCCCGGTTGGCGCCCACGAACGTGAGGCGTTCGTCGCGCGCGTCGGGGATGCCGAAGACCTCGGCGAAGAGCTTGCGCTGGACGATGTCGGCATCGATCGCCTGGGCGGCATCGGACGGATCGAACGTGCCCGGGCGCGGGCGGAGGATGCGCCAGGCACGGCCGTCGTAGAAGCCGATCTCGTGCGTCCACTCTGGTTGAAAGGCGCCGTTTTCCGGGTAGGTCTCCACCTCGAATGCCCCTTCCAGCTCAGGCAGCAGCCTCTCGTGGGAGATCTCGGCGTCCTCGATCAGCCGGTTGTACGGCGCGATGGTCATCGTGGCCGCCGGGAAGATCACGGCCAGGTAGTGCTCGTAGCCGAGCATTGCGGCCGCCGCGCTCCGGTGATTGCCATCGGCCACGTAGGCGTGCGGCTCGCGCGCGAGGAGCGAGCGGAACCGCTGCACGACGGCCGGCTCCGTCACGAGCCAGACGCGGTGCCGATTCCCCTCTTCGTCGCGGGTCTCGAAGGACGGGAGCGTCCGCGCGTGCTCCTCGAGGGCTTCCTGGATTTCGCCGGTCGCGTCGTCGATGGCCAGGTTGACGGTTCCCATGTCGGCGCGCGTCGCCTCGGTGAGCCGCGCGCGCCCGCGGGCCTTGGCCTCGCGGATCCCCTCGTTGCGGATGATCGTCCCCTTCGGATTCTCCGGGGTGCGGATCTGACCGGTCCGCGCCATTCCGCCCAGGCCGATCTGAGGGCGGTCCTCGTGCCCCGGCCGGATGATCTCGTACACCCACAGCAGGTTGCGCACCTCGCGGGTGCGGGGATCGGCGATGATCTCGCGCATCACGCGCCGGGCGTGCTCCAGGGATTCTCCGGAACCATCCTCACCGATGGCGTCGGCGGTGGGGACGTCGCAGTGCGGCATCGTGGCGCGCAGCACCGAGTGCGGGCGCTTCTGCAGCAGCTCCCACACCTCGCGATCGCTCTGGAACTCGTCGTAGTTGGGCGCGCCCAGATCGTCGGCGGCGGCGGAATCGACGGGGACGAGTGCGTGCGCGACGGGATCGATCGCGATCATGCGCCGCGCTCCTTGACCTTGGCCCAGGTGTCGCGGAGCGTGACGATACGGTTGAAGACGAGGTGTTCCGGCGTGGAGTCCTGATCGCTCATGAAGTACCCCGTGCGCTCGAACTGGTACCGCGTGCCCACGGGGTCCGCGCCCACACTCGGCTCGATCTTCGCGTCACGCACGACCACGAGCGATGCCGGGTTCAGGGCCGTGACGAAGTCCTTCCCCTCGTCGACGGTGTCGGGGTCGGGGATCGCGAAGAGGCGGTCGTAGAGCCGCACTTCACAGTCGAGCGCTCGGGCCGCCGAGACCCAGTGGATCGTCCCCTGTACCTTGCGGCCGTCGGGAGCGTCGCCGCCTCGCGTGGCGGGGTCGTAGGTGCAGCGCAGCTCGACGATCTCGCCTGACGAGTCCCTGACGACCTCCTTGCAGGTGATGAAGTACGCGTAGCGGAGCCGTACCTCACGCCCCGGCGCGAGGCGGAAGAACTTCTTCGGCGGATCCTCCATGAAGTCGTCGCGCTCGATCCACAGCTCGCGCGAGAACGGAAGCTTCCGCGAGCCCTCCTTCGGGACGTCGTGCGGGTAGTACGGCGCGTCGAGCTCCTCGACCTGTCCTTCGGGGTAGTTCGTGACCACGATCCTGAGGGGCTTCACCACGCACAGCACGCGCGGCACCCGCATATTGAGATCGTCGCGCATGTAGTGCTCGAACGTGGCCAGCTCGGCCCGGGCCGGCTTGCGCGCGACGCCCACCGCTTCGGCGAAGTTCCGGACGGCCTCCGGCGTCACCCCGCGGCGCCGGAGCCCGGCGATCGTCGGCATCCGGGGATCGTCCCAACCGCTCACGTACCCGTCGCTCACGAGCCGCAGGAGCTTCCGCTTGCTCAACACCGTGTAGTCCAACTCGAGCCGCGCGAATTCGGTCTGCTCGGGCGGCCGCTCGAAGCCCGCCTCGTGCACGAGCCAGCGGTAGATGTCGTTGTTGTCCTTGAACTCCAGCGTGCACAACGAGTGCGTGATCCCCTCGATCGCGTCGGAAAGTCCGTGCGCGAAATCGTAGAGCGGGTAGATGCACCAGGCGTCGCCACGGCGGTAGTGCGCTGCGTTGCGGATCCGGAGCAGGAGCGGATCGCGCATGATCATATTCGGGTGCGCCATGTCGATCTTCGCGCGCAACACGTGTGCGCCGTCGGGGAACTCGCCCGCGCGCATCCGGCGCAGGAGATCGAGGTTCTCGGCGACGCTGCGGTTGCGGTACGGGCTCTCGGTGCCCGGGGTCGTGACCGTCCCCCTGCCCTTCCGGATCTCCTCCTCGTTCTCGGAGTCCACGTAGGCCTTTCCGGCATTCACCAGCCGTTCGGCGATTTCATAGAGCTGCTCGAAGTAGTCGCTCGCGTAGAGCTCGGCGTCCCACTGGAAGCCCAGCCATTGCACGTCCTGCTTGATCGCCTCGACGTACCGGATGTCCTCGGTGAAGGGATTGGTGTCGTCGAAGCGGAGGTTGCAGCGGCCGTTGAACTCCTTCGCGATGCCGAAGTTGAGGCAGATCGACTTCGCGTGGCCGATGTGGAGGAAGCCGTTCGGCTCGGGAGGAAATCGGGTAGCGATCGGGCGGCCGAAACGGTTGGAGGCCGCGTCGGCGGCGACCATCTCTCTAATGAAGTCCCGGCGGGGGACGGTTTCGTGGGTCACGGAGGGCTGGTTGCTGGTTGCTGATTGCTGGAGCTGGTTGCTGAGTGCTGGGGGGGATGGTTGTGATCCAGAGGAGCGACGCGACGAGGGAACAACGCACACTGCTCCGCGGGCGGCCACCGGCACACCGGGAGCAGATCCCTCGTCGCCTACGGCTCCTCGGGATGACCGGAGAGGGCCTGCGGCTCCTCGGGATGAGCAGGGCACAGCGACGGGAATCGCTTTTGCCGCGGGCCCTGTCGTCAGTCTAGTGCGCTTTCGCCCCGGTCGCGACTGGTTGAGACCGGGGCGCATCGACTGGCCTCTGTCGCGGGCCGGGCCGTATCTTCCCGCCCAACCCCCGGTCCCAGGCCCCATGAGCGAGCTCCAGTCCCGCCTGTCCGCCGCACTCGGTGCCTATCGCATCGAGCGGGAGCTCGGCGGCGGGGGGATGAGCCGCGTCTTTCTGGCCGAGGAGGTGAGCCTGGGCCGGAAGGTGGTGATCAAGGTGCTCCCGCCGGAGATGGCGGCGGGGGTGAACCAGGAACGCTTCCGGCGCGAGATCCAGCTCGCGGCGAGGCTCCAGCATCCGCACATCGTTCCGCTCCTGAGCGCGGGATCGGCCGGGGACATCCTCTACTACGTGATGCCCTTCATCGAAGGGGAATCGCTACGGACGCGTCTCACGCGCGAGAGCGAGCTCCCCGTGGGCGAGGCCGTCCGCCTGCTGCGTGAGATCACCGACGCGCTGGCGTACGCGCACGACCAGGGGATCGTGCACCGGGACATCAAGCCGGACAACGTAATGCTGAGTCGGGGCCACGCGCTGGTCACGGACTTCGGCGTCGCGAAGGCAGTGAGTGCGTCGACCGGCGATTCCGGCGTCACGTCCCTCGGCGTGGCGCTGGGTACGCCGGCGTACATGGCGCCGGAGCAGGCCTCGGCCGATCCGCACGTGGATCACCGGGCCGATCTCTACGCGCTGGGCGTCGTGGCGTACGAGATGCTCGCGGGCCGCCCTCCCTTCAGCGGCGGGAACGCGCAGGCGCTCCTGATGGCGCACGTGAGCCGCACGCCGGAGCCGTTGAGTGCCCACCGCCCGTCGGTGCCGCCGCCGCTCGAAGGCGTGGTGATGCGGTGTCTCGAGAAGCGCGCCGCCGATCGCTGGCAGTCCGCGGCCGAGCTCGCGCCGCACCTGGAGGCGGTGCTCACGCCGGTGACTGGCACGTCGCCGCAGGCGGCGGCGCCGACGTCGTCGTCCGGCTCGGCCGCGGCGCTGCGCCGGGCGCATCCCCTGCGGGTCGGGGGGCTCTTCGCAGTCGTGTCGCTCCTCGTCCTGAGTGCCACCTGGATGATGATGCAGCGGCTCGGTCTCCCGGACTTCGTGGTGCCCGGGG
>DATIGO010000310.1:0-2283 GCA_035454665.1 Gemmatimonadaceae bacterium
CGGGCCCGCAGGCTCTCGCCGTCGAGGAATGGCATCGCATACCACGGAATCCGCATGCCGGCCCAGTCCACCACGCCCGAGTCGAGAATCGGTACGACGCCCGGATGTTGCAGTTCCGCCGTGAGCCGGATCTCGCGCAGGAACCGGTCGGTGCCGATCGCTCCCGCCAACTCCGGGTGCAGCGTCTTGATGGCGATCTTGCGGGCGTGCTGCGGGTCGTGCGCGAGCCAGACGGTGGCCATCCCCCCGCGCCCGACCTCGCGTTCGATCGCATACCGGTTGCCGACGGTGACGCCGCTCAGGTTCATGGAGATGGCGGTTCGAGCCGGAGCGAAGTTAGCCGCCTGGGTGGTCAGATCAACAGCGGATTCAGGGGCCCGCGCTGTCGGAGCGGCGGCGGTCTTCCGCCATGATCGGGGGCCCCATGCCAGTACCGGCATCAGGGGCGGAGGCAGGCGCGACGCGCCCCGGGCAGAAGTCATTGTGCCGGCGGTCGATGCGGACGGCAACGATCGGTCAGGTGCGCGCGCCCGCTCCGCCATCTCCTCCGGCAGCGCCTCGATCGTGCACGCCCGCCTACGCCATCTTCCGCACGCGCATGGGCTCGCGGATCACGAGGTGCGGATCCTTGTCATCGCGCACGCCGAGGAAGGTGGGCTGCCGCAGCCTCCCGTCCGACGTCCACTCGCTGAACTTCACCTCCACGACCACGCGCGGCGTGACCCAGTGCGCGGGCTCGTTCGTCGTGGGCTCGGTCTCGAACGGACATGTGGCGCGCTCGAGGGGGGCGAGGCGGGCGTTCATGTCGGCGAGCCCCTTCCGCGTGAAGCCGCCACCGGCGTGGCCCGCGTACACGAAGCGATCGCCCTCGTAGTAACCGAGGAGCAGGGCGCCGATGTGCTCACGACTCGAGCGCGGTTCGGTCCAGCCGCCCACGACGAACTCCTGGCGCGCCTCGACCTTGACCTTGAGCCAGTCGCGCGAGCGCTTGCCGAGGGCATAACGAGAGTTCACGTGCTTGGCGACGACTCCTTCCCATCCCTCGCGACGCGCCCGCTCGAGGAGCTGTGCCCCGTCACCGATCTGGGCGTCGCCGAGTCGAAGCCCCGGCTCGAGCTTCCTCCCGAGGAGGCGCTCGAGGCGCTTCCGACGCACCATCCACGTCTGGCCGGTGAGTCCGTCGTCGCCGTCCAGCACCACGTCGAACGCGACCAGCACCGCGGGCGCCTCGCGCGCACGTCTCGCAATGGTCTTCGCCTCGCGCTCAGCGATGCGACACTGGAGCGCCTGGAAGCGCGCGAGCGCTCCGCCGCGGCTCGCCACGATCTCGCCGTCCAGCACGAATGGGCGCCGGCGCCGCCGCGCGAGGGCCCGGAGCGCCTCCACCACCTCGGGGAACTGCTTCGACTTCTCGTTCCCATTCCGCGTCATGAGCCTCACGTGCTCGTCCGCGACATATGCGAGCACGCGGATCCCGTCGTACTTGGGCTCGAACGCCCATCCCTCGCCCCGCGGGATCTCGGTGGAGAGGGTGGCGAGCATGTGCGTGCGCGTCATTCTCTCATCCCGACGGTCGAGCGCGACGAGGGCCTGCCCCGAGCGAGCGCCAGCGACGAGGGGGATCTACTCCCGGCGTGCTGGTGGCCGGCCACGGGGCACTCGCGAGTAGATCCCTCTCTCCGCCCGGGATGGCCGGCGTCCTGCCTCACGCCGACTTCCTCTTCCGCGGTGTGCTCCGCCGCGCTGCAGCCTTCTTCTCCTTCACCGCGCGTGCCCCCTTCGCCCCCTCCAGGCTCTCGCGCAACCGGTTCATGAGATCCACGATCTTGTCGTCGTGCTCCGGCGCGGCCGGGCCCGGGAGCGAGACCTCGCGTCCCTGGGCCTTGCCGCTGATGATGCGCTTGAGGTTTTCCTCGTATTCATCCACGAACTGCGAAGGATCGAACGGGCTCCGCATGCTCTCGACGAGCTGCGAGGCGATGCGGATCTCGGGGGAGTCAGCGGGGACGTGGTCCGGAACGCCGTACTCGGACGACGCCACGAGCTCCTCGCCGAAACGCATGAGCAGGAGCACGAGCGCCTTGCCGTCGGAGCGGATCGCCGCGAGATGCTGCCGGCGGTGGATGATGATGCGGCCGATCCCCACCGAACCGGTACGGCTCATGGCGTCGCGGAGAATCGCGAACCCCTTGTCGCCACCCTTGCCGGGCACGATGAAGTACGACTTCTCGTAGAAGCGCGGATCGATCTCCGCGGGATCCACGAACGTCGCGATGTCGAGCG
>DATIGO010000311.1:0-8407 GCA_035454665.1 Gemmatimonadaceae bacterium
GATCGGAGCTGTACGTGCTTTCCTCTCCCTCTTCTTCGGCCGGCCGCACCGGCGCCTCGCGTCGCGCCTCGAAGATCGCATCGGCGACGAAGCGGGTGATCAGCTCCACGGACCGGATCGCATCGTCGTTCCCCGCGATCGGGACCGTGATGAGATCCGGATCGGCGTTCGTGTCGACGATCGCGATGATCGGGATCCCGAGCTTGTTCCCCTCGCTCACCGCGATGCGCTCCTTGCGCGAATCGACCACGAACATGAGCCCCGGGATCCGGCCCATGTTCTTGATGCCCTGGAGGTACTTCGAGAGCTTGTCGCGCTGCCGCGAGAGCAGCAGCTGCTCCTTCTTCGTGTAGTTCTCGAACTCGCCACCCGCCTCGGTTCCCGCCTCGAGCTCCTTCAGGCGCCGGATCTGGCGCTTGATGGTCTGGAAGTTCGTGAGGAGCCCGCCGAGCCACCGTTCCGTGACGTAGAGCGAGCTGCTGCGCTCGGCCTCGCCCTTCACGATCGCGGCGAGCTGCCGTTTGGTGCAGACGAAGAGGACGTTCTCGCCGCGCAGCACGACCTCGCGCACGAGCTTCTGCGCGAGCTCGACCTGCCGCAGGGTCTTCTGCAGGTCGATGATGTGAATGCCGTTGCGCTCGGCAAAGATGAACCGGCGCATCTTCGGGTTCCACCGGCGCGTCTGGTGGCCGAAGTGCACTCCGGCTTCGAGCAGGGATTCGAGTGTGGGCTGCATGAGTCGGTGAAATCGTGAGGGTTGTTCGTCCGCCCTCGTCAGCGCATCCGTCGACCGGCGTTCACCGGCACCCCCGGACGCTCAGAGGGCGTGAGTTGTGGGCCTGCGGCAGATGTCGCAGGCCTGGGGTCTACCGCTTCGAGAACTGGAACCGCTTCCGCGCGCCGGGACGGCCGGGCTTCTTCCGCTCGACCGTGCGGGCGTCGCGCGTGAGGAGACCCAGATCGCGCAGCTTGCGGCGGTGCACATCATCGAGCTTCACGAGGGCACGGGCCGCGGCCAGGCGCAGCGCTCCCGCCTGCCCCGCCTGCCCGCCCCCTTCCACGTGCGCCTTGACGTCGAAGCGGCCCAGCGTGTCCGTCGCCGTGAACGGCTGTTGGATGGCCGACACGAGCGTGGGCCGGGGGAAGTAGTCGCCTAACGTGCGACCGTTCACGTCCCACTTCCCGGAGCCGGGGCGCAGGTACAGCCGGCACACCGCTTCCTTGCGGCGGCCAATGGTGTGGATCATGCCGTTCTCAGCCATGCCTCACGCTCGTCATGCTGTTTCACTGTTCTGGAAGGTCAGCGCCGTGGGCTGCTGTGCCACGTGCGGATGCTCGGCCCCGGCGTAGACGCGCAGCTTCCGCCGCAGCACCTGCCGCGCGAGGGTGCTCTTGGGCAGCATGCCGTACACGGCCCGCTCGATGACGCGCTCAGGATGCTTCGCGAGGAGCGACGCGAACGGCACGTGCCGCTCGTGGCCCATGTACCCCGAGTGACGGAAGTACGTCTTCTGCTCGGCTTTGCGCCCGGTCACGCGCACCTTGGCCGCGTTGACCACGATGACGTTGTCGCCAGTGTCCATGTGCGGCGTGAACATGGGCTTGTGCTTGCCGCGCAGGATCTTCGCGACTTCAGACGCCAGCCGTCCGAGCACCATGCCGTCGGCGTCGACGACGAACCACTTGTGCTCGATGTCGGAAGGTGTGGCGGAATAGGTCTTCATGGAGAAAATGCGCTGAGTGCGTCGAAGCAGTCACACGATGGGACGCCGGCGTGGCCTCGTGTCGATCCCGCCGGGCTTCCCACGACTACCGGGTTTTGGACAGAACTTCAAAATAGACAGTGAGTTACGGGGTGTCAATCGAACGGGCTGGGGTAGGGATCAGGGAGCACGGATCAGGGGGCAGGGAGCGACGCGAGTTCGACCAGGATCGCACCCTTCTCCACCGCGTTCCCAGGAGCCACGCGGACGGCGGTCACGGTGCCGGCCGCGGGAGCTCGGAGCTCGTTCTCCATCTTCATGGCCTCCATGACCACGAGGCCCTGGCCGGGTTGCACGGCGTCGCCCGGTGCGACGCTGATGCGTACGATCAGGCCGGGCATCGGGGCGACCAGGGGCGCGGGCCCCTCGGCCGCGCGGTTCGCGGCGGCCAGCTCCCGGATCGTGCGGGTGCGCTCATCCAGGGCTTCCACCTCGAACCGGCGCTCCGACGTCCACAGCGCGAACCGGCCTCGGCCTTCGCCGGGACGTACCGCAAGGGCATGCACGGAGGCGTCAAGGGTGAGGGTGACGAGGGGAGTACCGGCGACCGGTGTGAGGACGGCCTGCACCAGCTCGCCATCCACCCGGACACCCTCAGGGGTCACCTCCACCTCCACGGCCTCGCCGTCCACCGACACGACGTACTTCAGGCAGCCTCCGAGTTCACGGGGGTCAGCTCGCAGAGCGTCTCCACGTGCGCCGTCTGCGGAAACATGTCGAACGCGTGGAGGTGCGTGATCTGGTAACCCGTCAGGCGGCCGACGTCCCGCGCGAGCGTGGCGGGGTCGCAGCTCACGTACAGCACGAGCCGCGGCCAAGGCGGGCGCGACAGGGCGGCCGCCACTCGCGCGTCCACACCGGCGCGCGGTGGGTTCAGGATCACCACATCGGCCGGGAGCGCGCTGTCGATGACGTCCTCCACGCGCCCCTGGAGCACCCGCGAGCCCTCGGGGAGCGTGACCGCGGCGTGTCGCGCCGCCTCACGATCCACCTCGATCGCGGTCACCGCCACCGCGTGGCGCGCGAGCATCCGGGCCGTTTCCCCGTGGCCCGCGTACGCATCGACCGCATGGCGTGGGGCGACGGCGAGCGCGCGCTGCAGGAGCGTATCACGCAGCAGCGCCGCCACCGCGGGATTGACCTGCTCGAACGCGGCGGCCGGCGCGGCGGACGCGCGGTGGTCCTGGATCACGACCGGAGGGTCGTGCACGGGATGCCAGCGAACGACGTGGAGCGAGGGGCAGCGCCGCGCGAACTCACGGGCGCGATCCCATCGCGTGCCCCCCTCGAGGACGAAGGCCATCGCCGGGCCCACCCGGCGCACGGCTCCGCGCAGCTCGCGCTCACGCGGGAGGAGGTCCGCTGCTGCCTGGACCTCCTGCCAGGCCGCCACGACCGCGGGATCCGTGATCGGGCATTCCCGCAACTGGAAGATGCGCGCGGGATCGTCGTGGGCGTGCAGACCGAGAGTCCACCCCGCCTCACCGGGCGTCCATCGCATCGTGAGCGTGAGCTTCGCGCGATACGCCCACGGGGAGGGACTCGGAGTGATCTCCGGCAGCGGCGTGTCGCGGCGCGCGATGCGCTGCATCGCGTCCCGCACGATCCCGCGCTTGGCGTCGAGTTGCGCGGCGTAGTCGAGGTGCTGGAGCTGGCATCCGCCGCAGTGATCGTGGACATAGTGCGGGCAGCGCGGCGCCGTGCGCCCCGTCCCCGCCTCGAGCACGCGGACGAGGCGTCCGCGCGCGAACCGTCCCCGTGCGACCACCCGCGCTTCGACCACGTCGCCCGGGGCGGTGCGCGGCACGAAGACCGCGAGGCCGTCGACGCGGCCCACGCCGTCACCTCCCGCCGCGATGGACGCGATGGTGACGCGGGAGGTGTTGCCGGCGGCCTCCACGGCCTAACGCAGCCCCTCGCGACGGGCCGCATCGCGCCACGCGGTGCCGCTCGCGCCCCCGGCGGGTGCCCCCGCGGCTCCCGCGGCGCCGCCCTCCCGGCCGGCTGCCGCGCCGTCCCCTCCGCGCGCGTGATGCGCCAGGAGCGCCCCGGCGACGGCGGCGACGCGCCGCTCCTTCCCGGGCACCGGGGCGCGCACCAGCGACGCGAGCCGTCGCTCGAGCCACTGGATGTCCACCTCGCCGCGCACGAACTCCGGGTCCTCGAGGACCCGGAGATGGAACTCGCGCGAGGTCTCCACGCCCACGATCCGGAGCTCGCGCAGGGCACGTCGCAGGCGCGCCACCGCATCCGCGCGCGTCGCACCCCACGCGATGAGCTTGCCGAGCAGCGGATCGTAGTGCAGGCCGACCTCCGCGCCGGCTTCGACCGCGCCATCCCAGCGGACGCCGGGCCCGGCGGGGAGCTGCACGTGCGTCACGCGCCCGGTGGACGGCAGGAAGCCGTTGGCCGGATCCTCACTCGTTATGCGGCACTCGATCGCCCAGCCGCGGGGCTCGATCACCGCGGGCAGGGTGAGCCGCTCGCCCGCGGCGATGCGGATCTGCCAGGCCACCAGGTCCACGCCCGTGACCATCTCGGTGACCGGGTGCTCCACCTGCAGCCGGGTGTTCATCTCCAGAAACCAGAACCGGCCGTCGCGGTCGAGGAGGAATTCGCAGGTTCCCGCATTGGTGTAGCCCACGGCGCGGGCGGCCGCCACCGCGGTCTCGCCGAGTCGACGCCGCAGCTCGGGGCCGACCGCGACGCTCGGCGCCTCCTCGATCATCTTCTGGTGCCGGCGCTGAATCGAGCACTCCCGTTCCCCGAGCGCGACGAGTGTTCCGTACGTGTCGCCCAGGATCTGCACTTCGACGTGCCGCGGCCCCTCGATGTACTTCTCCACGTAGACCGCGTCGTCGCCGAAGGCCTTCCGCGCCTCCCGCCGCGCCGCGTCGAGCGCCTCACCGAGCGTGGCCGGATCGCGCACCACGCGCATCCCTTTGCCGCCACCCCCGGCGGCCGCCTTGAGCAGGACCGGATAACCGAACCGCGCGGCGACCTCCCGGGCGTGGACCGCATCGCGCAGGCCATCCGTCGTCCCGGGCACCACGGGGACGCCCGCCGCGGCCACGGCGCGTCGCGCCTCGGTCTTGCTCCCCATGGCCGCGATCGCGCCAGGCGAAGGGCCGATCCAGGTCAGGCCGCGCTCGATCACGAGCCGCGCGAAGCCGGCCTGCTCCGACAGGAATCCGTATCCGGGATGGATCGCCTGCGCCCCCGTGACCAGCGCGGCCTCGACGAGCCGGTCAGCGCGGAGATAACTCTCCGCCGACGGCGCGGGCCCGATGCGCACCGCCTCGTCGGCCGCGCGCACATGGGGTGCCTGCGCGTCCGCCTCGGAATAGACGGCGACGCTCGCGATCCCGAGCTCGCGGCAGGCGCGAATCACGCGGACCGCGATCTCTCCGCGATTGGCGATCAGCAGCTTCGAGAACATCGGCGATGGCCGGCAGGCGGTCCCTGGCCGGCGCTACAGCGGGATGTTCCCATGCTTTCTGGGCGGGTTGCGATCGCGCTTGCCCGTGAGCGTGTCGAGCGCGTCGATGAGGCGGGGGCGCGTGTCACGCGGGTCGATGATGTCGTCCAGGTAGCCGCGTGAGGCGGCGACGTAGGGGTTCGCGAACTTCTCGGTGTACTCCGCGACGCGGCGGTCGAGCGCGGCCTGCGGGTCCGGGCTCTCGGCGATCTCCCTGCGGAAGAGGATCTCGACGGCGCCCTTGGGGCCCATCACCGCGATCTCGGCCGTGGGCCAGGCCACGTTCAGGTCCCCGCGGATGTGCTTGGAGCTCATCACGTCGTACGCCCCGCCGTACGCCTTGCGCGTGATGACGGTGAGTTTGGGCACCGTGGCCTCGCAGTAGGCGTACAGCAGCTTGGCGCCGTGGCGGATGATGCCGCCGTGCTCCTGCGCCACGCCCGGCAGGAAGCCCGGCACGTCCTCGAACGTCACGAGGGGGATGTTGAACGCATCGCAGAAGCGCACGAAGCGGGCGGCCTTGACCGAGGCATTGATGTCGAGCACGCCCGCGAGCACCGCGGGCTGGTTGGCCACGATGCCCACCGCGTGTCCACCGAGATGCGCGAAGCCGCAGAGGATGTTGGCGGCGAAGTCCCGGTGGATCTCGAAGAACTCGCCGTCGTCGATCACGCGGCGGATGACCTCGTGCATGTCGTAGGGCTTCCCCGGGTGATCGGGGACGACGTCGAGGAGCCCGTCGTCGCGACGGTCGCGAGGATCGAGGCCGCGTCCGCGCGGCGGGTCGGCGAGGTTGTTCGGCGGGAGGTACCGGAAGAGGTCGCGGATGCGCTGGAGGCACTCCGGCTCGGAGTCGCACGCCACGTGCGCCACGCCGGACGTGGCGGCGTGGGTGTCGGCACCGCCGAGCGCCTCCATCGTGACGTCCTCGTGCGTCACCGTTTTCACGACGTTGGGCCCCGTCACGAACATGTACGAGGAGCCGCGCGTCATGAAGACGAAATCGGTGATCGCCGGGGAGTAGACGGCGCCGCCGGCACAGGGCCCGAGGATCGCGGAGATCTGCGGCACGACCCCGGAGGCCAGGGTGTTGCGCAGGAAGATCTCCGCGTAGCCACCTAACGATACCACGCCTTCCTGGATGCGCGCGCCGCCGGAGTCGTTGAGCCCGATCACGGGCGCGCCGTTCCGGAGCGCCAGATCCATGACCTTGCAGATCTTTTCGGCGAACGCCTCGGAGAGGGACCCGCCGAACACCGTGAAGTCCTGCGAGAAGACGTAGACCGGCCGGCCATCGATGCGCCCCTGGCCCGTCACCACGCCATCGCCGTAGATGCGCTGCCGGTCGAGGCCGAAGTCGTGGGAGCGATGGGTGACGAACCGGTCGTACTCCACGAAGCTCCCGGCATCCAGCAGCAGCTCGAGCCGCTCGCGCGCGGACAGCTTCCCCTTGGCGTGCTGCGCCGCCAGTCGCTCGGCGCCCCCGCCCTGCTCCGCCTCCGCGCTCCGGCGCTCGAGGAGCTGCAGCTTCTCGCGCATGTTCATGGCGCCGTAACCTAGGCCCGGTGGGGTCGCCTTGCCATCCGCGCACGCCGCCCCCTACCTTCTGCGCACCCGCCACTGGAGGCCCGCCGTCGACCCGTTCGCATCGCCCCGGCCGGCGCGGCGTCACCCCTCGCCGCTGCGCCTGCGACTGCTGGGCATGGTGGCGATCGCGTTCGTTCCGGTGCTGCTGCTGGTGGCGCGCCTCGCCATCGACGAGCGCGAGGCCACCCTGCACCGCGCGCGCGAGAGCACCATGCGGCTCCTCGACTCGGCCGTGGTGGAGCAGCGCGACCTCGTGCGGGGGGCGCGGGAAGTCATCAGTTCCCTGATGCAACTGCCGGGCGTGGCCGACGGCAGCCCCGCGGAGTGCCGCGCGATGCTCACCCGGCTCCTGGGCCCGTTCCCGCACTACACCGCCGCCACGCGGATCACGAAGGACTTCCGGATGGAGTGCAGCTCCATTCCGTTCCCCGACAGCCTGGCCGACGTGCGCGAGGTCCCGTCGATGAAGCTCGCGGCGAGCACCGGACAGCCGGTGGTCGGCTACTACCGGGTCGGTCGCGATGGCAGGCCCCGGGCCACGGTACTGGAGCCCATTCGCGACCGCGAGCAGCAGGTCCGGTACTACATGAGCGTGGAAGTGCACATGCCCTGGTTCGAGCGCGTGGGGAGCGCGCTGCCGTCGGGCCGCGGGAGCATGATCGCGCTGGCCGACGCGAACGGGACGATCTTCGCGCGCCTCCCCGATCCGGAGCAGTTCGCCGGCCGCAGCCACCCCATCAACGACGCGTTCCGCGAGATGATCCGGCGGCGGGACGGCTTCGTGGAAGGCGTCGGCCTCGATGGCCTGCACCGGCTGTACGCGTTCCGCACGCTCCCCGCGGCGAATGCGGCCCAGGTGCTGCTGGTGATCGGCATTCCGACCGAGATCATCTACGCCGACGCGAACCGGCACATGCGCGACAACCTGCTCGTCGCGATCGTCACGGTCACGCTGGCCATGATGATGGCGTGGATCGCCGCCGACCTGTTCGTGATCCGCGACGTGCGGCGCCTCCTGGGAGCGACGGACCGCCTGGCCGAAGGCGACCTCAGCACGCGCGTGCCCCGGCCCGCGGGCGGCGGTGAGCTGCAGGAGCTCGCCCAGCACTTCAACCGGCTCGCGCACCGGCTCGAGGAGCGGAAGCGCGAGTTCGCCGTGCTGGGCGATGCGACGCCCGACGCGATCGTCCGCATCGACCGGAACCTCCACGTGGAGTGGGCGAACGCCACGGTGCTGCGGTACCTCGACGTGGCGCTGGACGATCTGGTGGGGTGTCCGGTGCCGGACATCCCCGTCTCGCTCCCGGTCGTGCCGCGGATCCTGGAGCACGTCCGCGCGGCGCTCGCGACGGGCCGGGTGCAGGAGGCCGAGGAGCACGTGGGGTCGCCGGCCGGGGACGCGTGGATCGACCTGCGGGTGGTGCCGGAGCGCTCGGGAACGGGAGAGATCACGAGCGTGATGCTCATCGCGCGCGACGTCACCGCGCGCAAGCGGCTCGAGATCCACCTGATGCAATCGGAGCGGCTGGAGAGCATCGGCAAGCTCGCGGGGAGCATCGCGCACGACTTCAACAACCTG
>DATIGO010000312.1:0-20020 GCA_035454665.1 Gemmatimonadaceae bacterium
TTAGGTGCCCGGCGCTCCGACATCCTGCGCCAGTTCCTCGTCGAATCCACCACGCTCAGCGTGGTGGGGGCGATCTTCGGGATCGCGAGCGGGGTGGGGCTGGCGAAGCTCGTGGCGGCGGTGTCGCCGCTCCCCGCGGCCGTGGCGCTCTGGTCGGTCATCGTGGCGGTGAGCGTGGGCGCGGGGGTCGGGATCATCGCCGGCGTCTATCCAGCGAGCCGCGCCGCGCGGCTCGATCCCATCGCGGCGCTGCGGCAGGAGTAGGGAGCCGTCATGAGTGTCTGGGCTCGCATCACCTCGCTGGCCGAAGGCATCGTCATCGCGCTGGAGTCGATCCGGGCGAACAAGGTGCGCGCCGCGCTGACCATCCTGGGGATCGCGATCGGGGTCTTCGTGGTCGTGATCATCTCGGGAGCGATCCACGGGATCAACACGAGCATCGGGCGCGAATTCGAGAAGGCGGGTCCCACGACGTTCTTCGTCTTCCGCTTCCCGATCAGCTTCGAGGCCTGCGACGACTCGGAGGACACCTGCAAGTGGCGGCACAACCCGCCGCTGCGGCTGACGGAGGCGGCAGCGATCGAGCGGCTCCCCTCGGTACGGGGCGTCACGATGCAATCGGGGGTGAGCGCGTCGATGCGGTATCGCGACCGGTTCCTCTCGAGCACGAGCGTCAGCGCCACGACGGCCAACTGGCTGGAGATCGACGGCGGTGACATCGTCCAGGGGCGGAGCTTCACGGCGTCGGAGGACGGGAACGCGAGCCGCGTGATCGTGATCAACGCCAGGATGGCGGAGCGGCTCTTCGGCGACATCGATCCGCTCGGCAAGACGATCATCGTGCGCAACGCGCCGTTCGAGGTCATCGGCCTGTACGAGAGCGGCGCCTCGTTCATGGGCGAAGGAGACCGGCCGCGAGCCTGGACGTCGCTTACCGCGGCGCGGCGCTACCTCAACGCGTCGGTCGAGTGGATCGATTTCACGGTGCGGCCCCACCCGGGCGTGGATCGCGACGAGACGATCGACGAGGTGGTGGCGGTGATCCGCGGCCTGCGCGGGCTGCGGCCGGCGCAGGAGAACAACTTCGCCGTCATCACGCAGGACAAGCTGTTCGAGACCTGGGGGCGCATGACGGGGGTCTTCTTCCTCGTGATGTTCGTGCTGTCAGCCGTGGGGCTGATCGTGGGCGGCGTCGGCGTGGTGGCGATCATGATGATCAGCGTGACCGAGCGTACGCGCGAGATCGGCATCCGCAAGGCGTTAGGCGCCACGCGCCGGCTCATCCTGTGGCAGTTCCTCGTGGAGGCGGCCACGCTCACCGCCATCGGCGCGGTGGCCGGCCTCCTCCTCGGCTGGCTGGCCGCGACACTGATCCGGAATGCGACGCCGGTGGAGGCGTCGGTGCCGGCGCTGGCGATCGCCGTGGCGCTCGGCGCGTCCTGTCTCACCGGCGTCCTGTTCGGTCTGTTTCCCGCCTCGCGGGCCGCGCGGCTCGATCCGGTGGACGCCCTGCGCTACGAGTGACGCGGGCGGTGACGGAGAACGGGTGACGGGTGACGGGTGACGGCAGGGAAGGCGGGCGATCGTCCCGCTTTCCCTCGCAGTCGTAAGGCGCCGCCCGGGCCGGTCGTCTCGCTGTTACGTGCGGGGGCGCATAGGTCGTCCTACCCGGAAGGGCGTCCGTCACGGCCCCGCCTCCCGGGTGCGGGTCCGGTCTTCCGATGTCCGTACCCGCTCATGCGCCCCCGTTCGTGAGACTCTCGTTCGAGGCCCTGGCCCCCTGGATCGTGCTCGCCGCGGTGCTCCTGGCTTCGGGAGCGCTCGCGGCCGTGCGGTGGGGGTGGCGTCGGACGGACGTCGCGCCCAGAGGACCCAGCCCCGCCCCGGGCGGCGAAGTGGCACCCCCCGCCGATCAGCGTGCGCTGCTGCGCTCCTACGCCCTGGACGCGCTGAGCGAGGCCGTCCTCATCACCGATCCCGCGGGACAGATCCGCGACTGCAACAGCTCCGCGCTGGCGCTCTTCGACCGCCACCGCCGCGCCATGGAAGAGCAGCACGCGTCATCGGTGCGGCGCTTCGAAGGCGTGGATCAGGACGATCCGCATCGCATGGCCGCCGAGCGGGCCGTGTGGCTCGGCGAAGCGTGGGCCCGCCAGGCGGATGGCGGCATGAAGCTCTGCGGTGTTCGCGTGATCGCGATCCGTGACGATCAGGGTCACGTCACCGGTTTCGTGGAGTCGTACCGTGACGCGACGGCGGATCCGGCGATCAGCGAGGAGTTCCGGGACCTGCTCTACGGCGTGCGGGCCTTCCACGCGGCCGCGGCGTCGGACGACGAGCACGTCCAGGCCGTACGGGAGGAGCTGCAACGGCTGAGCGAGGCGTTCCGCGATCTCGACCTGGTGATCCGGCAGTACGAGCGGGTGCTCCCTTCGCTGAGTGCGGACGACCCGCTCGCGGAAGCGATCGCCGGGGCTGCGGCGGAGGCGCGCGCATCGGTCGCGGCGGTCGGCGTCCCGAACCTGCTGGAGCGTGTCCCACGGTCGCTCGCCCGGCTGCGGAGTCACCTGCAGAAGCTGACCGGTGGGAGGCGGGAAACGAGCGGCCCGGCCGCCACCGAGGGGGCGAGTGGAGCCGGGGAGCCGACGCATTCCCGGTCCCGCACCGACGAGCCGAACCGGTCCGCTGCGGCGGTGCTCCGGCAGGCCGCCCGCTGAAGCGGGGAGGGTCGCCCCCCCGCGCGGCGCCGCGCGCCGTCGAGGGACCCCGGCCGGGGGTGACCCCGGGGTCATCGGCGAGTAGGTTGCTGGGCCGTCCGATGCTGCACGACACGAGGCGTGGCCTGCATCGGGAACCGACCTCTTCGCGCACCGGCCATCCCGTGTTCGTCGCTCTCCCGGATTCTCCCCAGGCGCTCGCCCAGGCCACCTGGGCCGATCTGGCCCCGCTGTACGAGGCACTGGCGACCGCGCCCGTGACGCGCGACCGTGCCGAAGTGTGGCTGCGCGAGTGGTCGAAGCTGGAGGAGCTGATCGATGAGGCGGGGACGCTCGCGATGATCGCGTACACCTGCGACACCACCGATCCCGCCAAGGAGGAGGCGAATCTCCGCTGGTCCTCGGAGATTGCGCCGCGCGCGATGGAGCAGCAGGTGCGGCTGGCACGCCGCCTGGTGGCACTGGGGTTTTCGCGGCCCGACCTCGAGACGGTGCTGCGCGGCTTCCGCACGGACATCGAGATCTTCCGTGAGGAGAACGTGCCGCTGTTTTCCGCGCTCGAGGAGCTGACCACGGCGTACCAGAAGATCACGGGGGGACTCGAGGTCGACTGGGAAGGGGAGAAGAAGACGATCCCGCAGCTGCAGCCCTTCCTGAAGGAGCGGGACCGCGCCGTGCGGGAACGGGCGTTCCGACTGGGCGCGCAGGCGTATCTCGAACGGCGCGACGAGATGGCGGCGCTGTTCGACCGGATGTACGCGCTGCGGCAGGACGTGGCGCACCATGCCGGGTTCCAGGACTTTCAGGCGTACGTATTCCGCGCGAAGCACCGCTTCGATTACTCGCCGGGAGACTGTGCCTCCTTCCATCGGGCGGTGGAGGCGGTGGTCGCGCCGGCGGTACAGCGTCTCATGGACTACCGGCGTGAGACGTTAGGCGTGCCGACGCTGCGGCCCTGGGACACGCAGGTCGACCTGGAGACGACGCGGCCAGTGAAGCCGTTCTCGGACCTCGCGGGCTTCGTTCAACCGGCGCAGCGCGTCTTCGACGCGCTGGATCCCGAGCTCGGGGCGCAGTTCCGGCGCATGGCCGGGGAGGCGCTGCTCGACCTGGAGAGCCGGCCGGGCAAGGCGCCGGGGGGATACTGCACGAATCTCTCGTGGCGTGGCCTCCCCTTCATCTTCATGAACGCGGTCGGCGTGCCCGATGACGTGAACACGCTGGTGCACGAGGCGGGTCATTCGTTCCACGACTTCGCCGCCCACCGCCAGCCGTTCATCTGGCAGCGCAGCGTCACGCACGAAGCGGCCGAGCTGGCCTCGATGAGCATGGAGCTCCTCGTCGCGCCGCATCTCGTCAGGCCGACCGGATACTACACGCCCGAGGAGGCGCGCGCGGCCCAGGTGGAGCGTCTGGAGGAGGTGCTGGTCACGCTCGCCCACATCGCGAGCGTCGACGCGTTCCAGGCCTGGATCTACACGAGCGGCCAGGGGGGCGACGCCGCCGCGCGCGACGCCGCCTGGCTGGAGCTGCGCGCACGGTTCGAGCGCGGCGTGGACTGGTCCGGCCTGGAACGGGAGCGCGTGGCGCGCTGGTATCGCCAGCTCCACATCTTCGAGTACCCATTCTACTACATCGAGTACGGCATCGCGCAGCTCGGCGCGCTGCAGCTCTGGCGCGCGAGTCTCGACGATCCGGCGGGAACACTGCGGCGCTACAAGGACGCGCTGGCCCTGGGTGGCACCCGATCGCTCCCGGAGATCTACCGGGCGGCGGGGGCACGGCTGATCTTCGACGAACCCGGGATGGCCGACCTGGTCGACTTCGTGGAGCGACAGATCACGATCCTGCGACTGGAGCGGGAGCCCGCGCCGCTGGCGTGATTCACCGGCGGAGCGTCCCGCGAGTGCAGGGAGCAGCGGCCGGGCGCGAGCGTCTCAAACGGAATGCCACGAAACACCGAGCACAGGACCCGACCGTGACGTCATCCATCGTCGCCGCACTGCTGAGCCGCGAGTTGCGCACACTCCAGCGGGAGCTCGAGGCCTATCCCTCGGACGCGCTCGTCTGGACCGCTCATGGCGGCCTGCCGAACACCGCGGGCACGCTGGCGCTGCACGCGGCCGGGAACCTCCAGCACTTCGTGGGCGCCGTCCTGGGCCAGACGGGGTACGTGCGGAACCGGGACGCGGAGTTCTCCCGGCGTGACGTACCGCGGGCGGAGCTGCTGCGCGAGCTCGGAACGGCGATCGAGGTGGTGGAGCGGGTTCTCGTGGCCCTGTCGGAATCGGCGTTGGAGGGGTGGTACCCCCTCCCCGTGGCGAACCGACGGGTGCGAACCGACGAATTCCTCGTGCACCTCGCGGCGCATCTGGCGTATCATGTTGGGCAGGCGGACTATCACCGCCGCGCGGTCACGGGCGACAAAGGGGGCGTCAACGCAGTGGCCCCGGCGGAGCTGCCGAGCGCGATCCCGCTCGATGCCTGATGCGCACCGCTCCGCCGCGCGATCACGGACCGTCCCATTACCCGGAGTTCTTCCGCATGTCTCTGCGACGTACGACACTGGTTCTCCTGGCCGTGCTGGCCACGCCCTCGTGCAACCTCGAGACCACCAACGTTCGGGACGCGATCGCCCTCTTCCTCGAGATCGACAAGACTACGATCTCCGAAAACGAGGCCATGAGCGTCACCGTGCGCGCGGAGAATGTCGGCACCGAGACACTCGTTCTTTCGGGTCCATCCGACTGCCTCCTGTACATCGAGGTCATCAACCTGTCGGGAACGCGCGTGTACAACTCGGCGCAGAGCTGCGCGGGGAGCCAGGTGAATGAGGTGCTGGCACCGGAGGCGATCAAGGAGATGACCTTCACGTGGAGCGGCCAGCACAACACGGGTGAGCGCGTCATCGGCACGTTCACCCTCCGTCCGGTGGCGCTCGTCAGCAGTGGCGCGCGGGCCGGCCCCGGGGCGGTGGTGATCGTGCAGTAGCCGCGCCGGTCGGTGGTGACGTGGATCGGATGATCGGCGTGGCTCTGGCCATGGCCGTGGCGCGCGGACCCGCCGGAGACGTCCCGCGCATGCCCGCGGCCGATGGAACGGTGGTGCGTACCGTGGAGGTGGATGGGCGGCGGCGCAGCTTCCGTCTGCACGTCCCCCCGGCATCAGCCGTCGAAGGTCCCCTCCCGCTGGTATTCGTTTTTCACGGGGGCGGCAGCACGGCGCTGGGCATGGAGCGCGAGAGCGGCTTCAGCGCGCTGGCCGATCGCGAGGGCTTCCTCGTGGTCTACCCGGAAGGGATTGGCCGCAGCTGGAGCGATGGTCGTGGCGACCGCACGACGCCGGCGGCCCGGCAGGGGATCGACGATCTTCGGTTCGTGAATCGGGTGATCGACGTGCTGATGGCCGAGCACGAAGTGGACCGGGGCCGTGTCTATGCGACTGGTATCTCGAACGGTGCCATGCTGTCGCACATGCTTGCGACCAGGCTATCCGATCGCATCGTCGCGGTGGCGCCGGTGGCAGGCGGTCTCGCGGAACCGCTGGCGCAGGCCTTTCGGCCCAGCCGCCCTGTCTCGGTGCTCGTGCTCCAGGGGACGGAGGATCCACTGGTGCCGTACAGCGGGGGGGCCGTGGGTCGGCGCGGTCGCGGATCGATCGTGAGCACGGACGCGATGCTCGGTCTCTGGCGCCGATTCAACGCAACAGAGGAGATCGGCCGCGAAGGCACGTTGGCGGATCGGGCGCCGCAGGACGGGTGCCGGGTGCAGGTGCGTGTCTGGACGGGCGGGCGTGAGGGGAGCGAGGTCGCGCTGTATCGTCTCGAAGGCGCGGGCCACACGTGGCCCGGGGGGACGCAGTACCTGCCGCAGCGTTCGATCGGGCGTGTGTGCCGCGACATCGATGGCGCGGCGGTGATCTGGGAGTTCTTCCGCCGTCACGTGCGTCGCTGAGATTTCCCGTGCTGCATAATGGCGGCGCGCCGAGGGGGCTGCTTCGGGGGAATGGCGCCGGCACCGCTGACGTGGCGGGTCACGGGTTCCGTTTCCGCGTGCGCTGAGTCATGTCCGATTTCCGCTCGTTCACGGCGATGCACGGTGCGGCGCTGCTCGGCGTGGCGGCGGCCATCGCGGTGTTCGTGTGGGCAGGGCGTGCGTGGCGCGGCACGCACCGCGAACGGATGCTCGCGGCCGTCGTGGCGTCGGCGATCCTGCTGCTGCGGGCCGGGGTCTTCGTCTGGAATCTGACGCCGGGCCAGGCATCGCTCGCGCGCTCGCTGCCGCTCCAGATCTGCGACTGGGCGGCGATCTGCTCGGCGCTCGCGCTGCTGGTGGACCGGCGGTGGCTGTGGTCGATCGCGTACTTCTGGGGGCTGGCGCTGAGCGTGCAGGGGCTGGTGCAGCCTGACCTTGCAGCGGGGCCCTCGTCGCTCGCGTTCTGGCTCTTCTGGATGCACCACGCGCTGATCGTCGGGGTGGCGATTTATGTCGTGGCCGTGCGGGGATTCCGCCCGGCGCCGCCCGACCTGCGCCTGGCGATCGGAGCGGGAGTGGCGTACGTCGCCGTGGTTTTTCCGGTGGACCTGCTGCTCGAGGTGAACTACGGGTATCTGGGCCAGGGACTGCCGAGCCAGCCGACGATACTCGATTGGCTGGGGCCGTGGCCCTGGCGAGTGGCCGCCATGATGGCATTGGGGGCGGGGGTGATGGTACTGCTGTACCTGCCCTGGCATCGGAGCGGAGAGCGGCGGTCCGCCTGACGAGTACGGGGCGCGGCTCGGGAACTTTCCACAGTTTCCACATGGGCCCGCGGCGTGGAGATCCTGCCGGCGCCGGCTGGCGATGCCACCGGGCGGCTCTTCGAGGAGGGGGGCGGCGTGATGGATGGGGCGCCGCGCGGGACGCCGGTGACGCCGGTGACGCCGGTTACACCGGCGCGGCTCATGGGCGCGGCGGGGGCGAGCGGCGTCAGTGACCTGGCCGCTCGGCGCCCGTTGGGGCGCCCGCCTGCCGATGGGGTGCCCTGCCCGCCGACAGGTCGCCGGGTGACGCGCGCGCGGTACCTAACGCCGGCTGCCTCACGAGAGGTGCGCCGGGCTGGGGGGGCAGGGGGCGCGCGTCAGGCGCGGTTGGTGTATACTTGGGCCCATCGTGTCCGGCGGGAGTCGCAGCGGCCGGGCGGCAGCCACCTCCACCCGCCGTACGCCGCTCGTCAGGCGGCGACGGCACATCTCCGGAGCACCTTCATGGCGAAGCGCAAGGCGAAGGCCGCGTCGCGCGGCACGGGTACGGCGAAGCGGGCGACCCGCAGGCGGAGCTCGCTCCCGGCCGGGATCAGCCGCATCGATCAGGAATCGACCCGCACGCACGGCTTCTTCGTACGCGTCGGCTATCACCGGACCCGCGACGGCGCCTGGCGCCCGAAGCACCGCTCGTTCTTCGGCGACGCCTCGCACGGCGGCAAGGGCAAGGCGCTGAAGGCCGCGGAGAAGTGGCTGAAGAGCGTGTCGAAGAAGTAGCCCCCAGGGATCCACGCCGCGGGCGCGATCGCGTGGGTCGGATGCTGTCGTGACGCTGCTGCTCGCCGTCTTCGTGGTCGCCGTCCTGTCCGGGGCCACGGCGGCGGTGGCAGGGTTCGGGATCGGGAGTCTGCTGACACCACTGCTCGCCTTGCGAGTCGGGACGCTGACGGCCGTGACGCTCGTGGCGATCCCGCATCTCTGCGCGACCGCCGTACGCGGGTGGCGCCTGCGCCGCGCCATCGATCGCGATGTGCTGCGGCGCTTCGGCATCCTGAGTGCCGCGGGGAGCCTGGCCGGCGCCTTGCTCGCGGTGCCCCTCGGTGCGCGCGGGCTCACGCTCGTTCTCGGCGTGCTGCTGTGCCTGACGGGCGTATCCGCCCTTTCGGGCCTCGGTGCGCGGACGCGGATCTCTCCGGGGGCGGCGTGGCTTCTGGGCATTCTCTCCGGGCTCTTTGGCGGACTGGCCGGCAACCAGGGCGGCGTGCGCGCGGTGGCGCTGCTGCGTTTCGACCTGACACCGATGGCTTTCGTGGCCACGTCCACGGCGAGCGCGCTGCTGGTGGACCTGGCGCGCGTTCCCGTGTATTTGTGGCGGGGCGCGGATGTGGTGGCGGAACTGTGGCCCGCGGTGGCGGTGGCCACGGCGGGAGTGCTGCTCGGCACGCTGCTCGGCGAGCGGATCCTCCTGGGCCTCACGCCGCAGCGCTTCAGGAAGGTCGTGGGGAGCGTCGTCCTCGCCGTGGGCCTAACGATCCTGCTGGCCGAACTGCGATGAGCCATGCCGACCAGGGGTGGGCCGGTCTCACGGGTCCCGCGCGCGCCGTCCTGGTCTATTACCTGGCGACGCCGGCCTTCGCGGTCCTCGACCTCGCGTTCGGCATCAACGTGCGCGCGGCGTTCCTGGACGGGCGCCCGGTGCTCAAGCTGGTCTGGTATGCGCTCGCCCTCGTCTGCGCCGCGGCGGTGGCGCGCTGGCCGAACCGCGCCGGCCTCGTGGGGCTCGCGGAGAGCGGCGCCAGCATCGCGCTCCTGGTGATCGGCACCATGACGGCGTATCTCGCCGCCGTCGATGCGGCGGCGAGCGAATCGGCGGCGGCCGGACCGCCGTTCAGACCGGCGGACGTCGTGAATCTCATGGTGTCGTCAGGTGCCCTCATCGTGAGTTACATTGCCGCACAGGCGCGCGCCTCGCGCGAGGGCCTCGAGGATCCCGGACTCGGGGGGAGGGGGAGGGGGAGGCTCTGACGGCGGCCGACCTGATGCCGTGGGAAGGAGAATGGCAGTCAATGGCGATGGGGGCTCGGGCACCTCGGCGGGGTTGATCGGCCGCTGGCGGTTGATGCGAGCCGATGACGGCCTGGAGTTCGCCCCGGATGCGCGGATGGAGTTCCAGCGCGACGGGCGTCTGCTGTACGACTTCGCCGTGGGCGAACGGCGGCAGGTGCTTCACCTGCTGTATCGCGTGGAGGGCGACATCCTGCACACGGATCACCCGGCCGCCTCGCATGCCCGGTCGACGCACTTTCACTTCGGTGCCGGCGAGGTGCTGGTGTTCGATTTCGTCGGCGCATGTGCCTGGTTCGTTCGCGAGCTCTAGATGTGCCGTCGCGCGGCCGCCGGCTGCCCGCATGAGTGAGATGGGCCGCGTCGACGCGATCTGGGTCAAGCGCGTTCGGCGCGGCCCCATGGACCCCGTGACCGAGGTCGTGTTGCAGGCCGGGTATGGCGCCGTCGGGAGCGCGAGCTGGGGTGGGCGGCGGCAGGTGACGATCATCGAGCGCGAGGTCTGGGAACGGCACATGGCGGCACTCGGCGCCGCGCTCGATCCTTCGGCGCGCCGCGCGAACTTCATGGTATCCGCGTGCTCGCTCCTGGACTCCCGCGGCCGGGTGCTGCGCCTGGGTGGGTGCCGGGTGCGCATCCGCGGCGAGACGCGTCCCTGCGAACGGATGGACGAAGCCTATCCGGGGCTGCGCGCGCTGATGGAATCGCCGTGGGCCGGTGGTGCGTTCGGCGAGGTGCTCGGCGGCGGCGCGGTGCGCGTGGGCGACCCGGTGGAATGGGAGCCGCGGGAGTCGACGGAGTCTGCGGACGCGGCGGTGCCGCTGACGCGCCGGCCGTAGATTAGGACGGGAGGTGGTCGCGTGATTCCGACGATCTTTCGCAAGTCCATCTTCAAGACCGAGTGCGACGAGTGCCGGCAGCCGTTCCCGGTGAACACGGGCGGTGTATGCGAGCGCTGCCGGCGGATACTCTGCAACGATCACCTGCATGGCTCGATCACCCGCCGGCTGGCGATCGCGTTCGGCGCACCGTACGTCTGCCTGCGGTGCCGCGTGACGGGCGCACCGGTATCGACTCGCGCGCCGGAATGACCGAGCGTCTCTACTACGCCGACGCGTACCTGCGGCGCTTCGACGCGCGCGTCGTGGGCCTGGAGGACGACGGACGACGCGTGCTTCTGGATCGCAGCGCGTTCTATCCGACGTCAGGCGGGCAGCCGCACGACGTGGGCACACTGGCCGGCGTGACGGTGGACGACGTGGTGGATGAAGGAGCGCGCGTGGTGCATGTGCTGCGCGATCCACTCCCCGCGCAGGAAGGCGACGGCGTGCATGGCGAGATCGCGTGGGAACGCCGGTTCGATCACATGCAGCAGCACACGGGGCAGCATCTGGTGTCGGCGCTCTTCGCCGACCTGTGCGGCTACCACACGCTGAGCGTGCACTTCGGACCCGCGGTCTCGACCCTTGATCTCGACACCGAGCAACTGAGCGGTGCCGAACTCGTTCGGGTCGAGCAGCGCGCGAACGACATCATCGCGGAAGGGCGTGCCGTGACCGTAACGTTCGAGGAGGCCGGAACCGCGACCGGGCTGCGCAAGGCATCGGAGCGAGACGGCGTGCTGCGCATCGTTTCGATCGACGGCGTGGATCGCAGCGCCTGCGGCGGAACGCACGTGCGATCGACGTCGGAGATCGGCGTGCTGCAGTTGCGCGGACGGGAGAAGGTGAGGCGGAGCATGCGGATCGAGTTCGTGTGCGGGCCCCGCGCAGTGAGGGCGGCACGCCACGATTTCGAGCTTCT
The DNA here is from genome assembly GCA_035454665.1 of Gemmatimonadaceae bacterium. Lineage (GTDB taxonomy): Bacteria > Gemmatimonadota > Gemmatimonadetes > Gemmatimonadales > Gemmatimonadaceae > DATIGO01. The sequence continues at coordinate 11,326 of DATIGO010000312.1, forward strand.
CCAGGGGATTGCGCGGGCGCTCAGCGCCGCACCGGACGAAGTCGCGAGGTTGGTGGAGGGGCAGCGGGATCAGCTCAGGGAGGCGCAGAGCGCGGCGCGCCGCCTGCAGGGAGAGCTGGATGCGTATCGCGCGCGCGCGCGCCACGAGGCCGCCCAGCCTGACGCGAAGGGCCGGCGCGTCGTGCGGGAGCGGACGCGCGAGGGATCACCGGACACGTGGCGTGATTTCGCGCTGGCCTTCAGCGCTCTGCCCCGTGCGGTCTTCATCGGCGTGTCCGAGTCGCCGCCATCGGTGCTGCTCGTTGCCTCGCCGGACGCGGAGATCGATGCCGGGAAGGTGCTGCGCCGCGCGCTCGAGCCGGCGGGTGGTCGCGGCGGCGGCTCCGCACGGATGGCGCAGGGGTCCGTGCCCTCGCGGGATGCGCTCGACGCCGTGCTGGCCCGTCTCGAGGCGGAGTGGTAGGGCTGTAGCCGCGACCAGGACCCGACCACTGGTGGCGCCGAGGCCGGTGAAGGAGCACGGAATTCGCTCTCGCGTGTTTTCGCGGCGCGCGGTAGACTAGGTCCGGCAGTTGAGGAATCCAACGGATCGGATCCAGCACGCGCGGTGCCCCTGTTCCCCCACCCACCCATCCGCCGCGGGTGACCGGACCGAACGAACGGCGGAGGCACGTGATGCAGAGTACCGTGGTCTCGTGGCTCGACAGCGTGGGCTCGCTGGCGTTCACCGTGTCGGCGTGGGCGTTCCTCGCCCTCAACGGATTCGCCGTGGCGGTGCTCGCATGGAAGCGCGATCGCGCACTGGTCAACCGGTGGACATCGGGTTTCCTGGCGGTGAACCTGATCCTCCTCGGCACGGGATTGGGCATTCCTCTGGCGACGTTTACGGCGCGGACGGCGCTGGTGGCTTTCTCACCGGCGGTTCGGGTGATTTCGCCGCCGCGGGAGATCGCCGACTCGCTCGTGATGCCGGAGCGAGCCAGGCCGTAGCCGTCGCTCGTCAGGCGGACCACGGACGCCAGCAGGGCGGGGCGCCGGAGGAAAGATGAGGTTGACGCTCGAATCGCCCGCGTTCACAGCGGGTGGTGAGATCCCGCCGGAGTACACCTGCGACGGCGCCGATCGCAGTCCGGCACTCTCGTGGTCCGGCGTGCCGCCGGAGGCGCGCAGCCTGGCGCTCATCATCGACGATCCCGACGTCCCGGACCCTGCGGCGCCGAAGCGGACCTGGGTGCATTGGGTCGTGTGGGATCTGCCACCCGATGCGACAGGGTTGGAAGCTGGCGCGTCGGGCCGCAACATGCCGCCGGGGAGCGCGGAGGGCGTGAACGACTCGCACGAGCATGGGTACGGCGGCCCCTGCCCGCCCGTCGGCCGGCACCGCTACTTTCACCAGCTCTACGCCCTCGATCGCACGCTGGGCCGGCTCCCGGATCAGACCAAGGCAGGCCTCCTGCGCGCGATGGAGGGACACGTGCTCGCGAGCGCCGAGCTCATGGGCACATACGCGCGTTCCGCGGGGCGTTCGCGTCGCGGCTGAGCCGGCCCCCACTCGTCCAGATTCTCGCGAGGTCCGTGATGCGGCGGCATTCCCTGGCGCTCCTTGGCGTGCTCCTCTCTCCCGCTGCGCTGGCGGCGCAGGTGCCGACGGCGGCTGCGCCGGAATCCGAAGTCATGCGCGTCGTGCACGCGGTCTTCGACGGCATGCGGCGTGTCGACAGCGCGATGGTCCGTCCGCTCTTCCATCCACAGGCCCGCTTGATCTCAGTGGCCACGCGCGACGGCGTGCCCGTGGTGCGGGTCGAGTCGGTCGAGGACTTCATCCGGAGCGTTGGACGGCCACGGACCGAGGTCTGGGATGAGCGGCTCTCGAACGAGAAGGTCGAGATCGATGGCGCCCTGGCGTCGGTGTGGGTGGATTACGAGTTCTTTCGCGGAACCACCCGGAATCACTGCGGCGTCGATCATTTTCTCCTGGTGAAGGATCAGGGGTCGTGGCGGATCATCGAGCTGGCGGATACGAGGAGGGGGTGTGGGTAGGGGAGGGGGCTGGTTGCTGGTTGCGGGTTGCTGATTGCTGCGGCGGGAGAGCGGCGGGAGCGGGCAGGAAAGAGCCGTCGCCGCGAGCGTTGGGTGGTTGCGTGCGTTGGGCGGTCGCGAGCGTTCGGGTGCGCGCTTCTTCCACTCGTCGCTCGCCTTCAGGAGGTTTCATGACTCGTGTGTTGCGTCTGGCACCGGTCGCGCTGCTCGCGGCCGTGGGGGCGATCTGGATCGCGGCCAGGCAGGTGGCGCGCGCGGACGGCGACGCGGTGCCGGGGGGCGACAGCGTGGGCGCGCCCGGCTCCGACACGAGCGCAGGCCCGGCGCAGGGCCAGGGTGGCGATTCGCTCGCCGCGGAGCTGTTGTGGGACCGGTACGGCGTGCCGCACATCTTCGCGCCTGACGAACGGACGCTGGGGCGTGCCTTCGGATGGGCGCAGATGCAGGCGCACGCCAACCTCATCCTGGAGCTCTACGGCCAGGCACGCGGCCGGGCGGCGGAGTACTGGGGAGCACCGCACGAGGAGCTGGACACGTGGATCCGGCGCCTGGGACTCGCGGCCAACGCGCGCGACTGGTACGCCGCGCAGGAGGCGGGCTTCCGGCGGTACCTCGACGCCTTTGCCGACGGCATGAACGCCTGGGCGAACGCGCATCGCGAGGAGATTCCGGACAGCCTCGAGGTGGTCCTGCCGGTCTCCGCGATGGACGTGCTGGCCCACGGACAGCGCGTGCTGATCACGAGCTTCGTGACGAATCCCGAGCGCGTGCAGGCAGCCGCGCGGGCGTGGGCCGGCGAAGCCAATCGCGGTGATGACCCGGGCGACGGCGGCACTGCCGCCGGGATGGTGCCGGGTTCCAACGCCTGGGCGATCGCGCCCGCGAAGACGACGAGCCGGCGCGCGATGCTCCTGGCCAACCCGCACCTCCCCTGGGCCAGCTACTTCACCTGGTTCGAGGCGCAGCTCGTGGCACCCGGGATGAACGTGTACGGCGCGACGCTCGTGGGCATGCCCGTGATCGCGATCGGATTCACCGACCGCCTGGGGTGGACGCACACGGTCAACACCTACGACGGGCAGGACCTGTACGAGCTCACGCTCGAGGGTGACGGATATCGGTGGAACGGAGCCCCGCGGGCGTTCGAGACGCGCGTGGAGACACTCGCCGTGAAGGGGCCGAATGGCCGCCTGACGCGGAGGCCCCTCACGATCCGCAGCTCCGTGCACGGGCCCGTGGTGGCGGAGCAGCCGGGGAAGGCGCTGGCGCTGCGAGTGGCCGGAATGGATCGCGCGAGAGCGTGGCAGCAGTGGCGGGACATGGGGCGCGCCCGGAATCTCGAGCAGTTCCGCTCGGCGCTGGGTCAGATGCAGATCCCGATGTTCACGGTGATGTACGCGGACCGGGAGGGGCACATCATGCACCTGTTCGGCGGGCTCACTCCTGTGCGCCCCTCCGGGGACTGGGCCTTCTGGCAGGGGATCGTGCGCGGCGACACGTCGGCGACGCTGTGGACGGAGTACCACGCGTTAGGTGACCTGCCGCTCGTGATCGATCCGCGGAGCGGCTGGCTCCAGAACGCGAACGATCCGCCGTGGACCACGACCTTCCCGCCGGTGATCGATCCGGACTCCTTCCCGGCGTACCTCGCGCCACGCGGGATGGCCTTCCGGCCGCAGCGATCGGCCGAGCTGCTCATGATGGGGAACGACCGGATCTCCTTCGATGAGGTGATCGAGCGCAAGCACGACACGCGGATGGTGCTGGCGGACCGCGTACTCGACGACCTGCTGGCGGCGGTGCGGAACCGCGGCGGCGTGCTGTCGCGGCCGGCCGCAGAGGTGCTCGCGGGCTGGGACCGCCGGGCCGACGCCGAGAGCAAGGGTGCGGTGCTGTTCACCGCGTGGTGGCGGGCGCTCGTGCGCGCGTCGCAGCAGTCACACCAGTCGCCGTTCGCGACACCGTGGGATCCGGAACGCCCGCTCACGTCGCCCGACGCCCTCGCGGACTCGAACCTGGCCATAGCGGCGCTCGAGGAGGCGGCCACGGAAGTGCTCCGGCGACACGGCCGGCTGGACGTCGCGTGGGGCGAGGTGAACCGCTTCCGCCGGGACGCGGTCGAGCTGCCCGCGAACGGCGCGTCCGGGGCATTGGGCGTCTTCCGGGTCGTGGAGTTCGGGCCCGAGGAGCGCTCCCCCAAGTCGGTTGCCCTCGGCGGCGACTCTTTCGTGGCGATCATCGAGTTCGGTCCGCGGGTGCGGGCCCTGGCCCTCCTGGGGTACGGCAACGCCTCACAGCCCGGCTCACCCCATCGGGTCGACCAGCTCCCGCTGCTGGCGCGGCGCGAGCTCCGACCGGTCTGGCGGGAGCGCTCGGAGATCGAGGCCAACCTGGGACGGGCCGAGCGCCTGCCGCGGTAGGGCGGGCAGCGCGGCCACCGGACGACGCGCGAAAGGGTCGGGACCGAGGGCGGCCCGCCCGTACCGGCAACGCCTTCCGTACCAGCCGGTTACATCGCAGTTTCCGCTGCCGCGCGCGTCAGCGGAATCCGCGCGTGCCGCGTTCGTCTTCGGAGCGGGCTTTCAGCCTTTCGATCCTTCAGGAGCAGAACCGTGAAACGTCATCTCGTGCCGGCCGTGCGGAACCGTTTCTTCGGCGCGGCCACCGCCCTCGCGCTCGCGCTTCCCGTCGGGGCCCAGGAAAAGGTCGATACCGCGGCCATCAACCGGATCAAGGCCGAGGGGTTCGACCGTTCGCAGGTCATGGAGATCGCGAGCTGGCTGACGGACGTCTTCGGGGCGCGGCTCACCGGATCGCCGAACATCAAGAACGCCGGCGACTGGGCGGTGAAGAAGCTCGGCGAATGGGGCGCCGTGAACGCCAGGCTGGAACCGTGGGGGTACTTCGGGCGCGGCTGGACGAACGAGTTCACCAGCGCGCACATGGTGGCGCCGACGTCGTCACCGATCATTGCGGTTCCCGCCGCGTGGACCCCGGGCACGAACGGGCCGGTGACGGCCGAAGTGATCCAGGTGACGATCGACAGCGCCAGCGACTTTCCGAAGTACCGGGGGAAGCTGCGCGGCAAGTTCGTCATGATGACGCCACCGCGAGAGCTCACACCGCGCTTCACGGCCGACGCCGAGCGGTATAGCGAGGCGGAGCTGGACCAGATGGCCGCCGCCGAGCCCACGCCGCCGCGCGGCGGAGGTGCCGGCCGCGGGGGTCGCGCCGGAGGGGCGGGTCGGGGCGGCGGCGCGAGCCTGGCCACGCAGCGGACGCAGTTCCTCATCGACGAAGGTGTGGCGGCCATCATCACGGTGGGCCGCGGGGACATGGGGACGATCTTCACGACCGCCACCGGATCGCGCGACCCGCAGAACCCCACGCGGCTTCCTACGGTGATCTTCGCCGCGGAGCACTACAACCGGATCGTCCGCATTCTCGAAAAGGGCGTCCCCGTGCGCGTCGAGCTCAACGTGAAGAACACGTTCCACGACCGAGACCTCAACGCCTTCAACGTGGTGGCCGAGCTGCCGGGGACCGATCCGCAGCTCAGGGACGAGCTCGTGATGCTCGGCGCGCACTTCGACTCGTGGCACGCGGGGACGGGGGCGACCGACAACGCGGCGGGCTCCGCCGTGATGATGGAGGCCATGCGAATCCTCAAGGCGACCGGCCTCCCGTTGCGCCGCACGGTTCGGATCGGTCTGTGGACCGGTGAGGAGAATGGCTTGTTAGGCAGCCGGGCCTACGTGCGGCAGCATTTCGGCAGCCCGACCGACACGGCCAATCCCGTCAAGCCGGCGCACGAGAAGTTCTCGGGATACTTCAATGTGGACAACGGCACCGGGAAGATCCGCGGCGTCTACCTCCAGGGGAACGCGGCGGTGGGACCGATCTTCAAGGATTGGATGAAGCCGTTCGAGGCGTTAGGTATGCGCACGGTGACAATCCGCAACACCGGCGGGACGGACCACGGATCGTTCGACGGCGCGGGGCTCCCGGGGTGGCAGTTCATCCAGGACGGCGTCGAGTACGACACCCGGACGCATCACTCGAACATGGACGTCTACGACCGGCTGGTCGCGGACGACATGAGGCACAACGCGGTCGTGGTAGCGGCGTTCGTGTACCTCGCGGCCAACCGCGACGAGAAGCTGCCGCGCAAGGCGCTGCCGAGGATCGTGCAGTAGGATCCGGCCCTTCGCGGACCAGTGCACAAGGAGCGGCGCCCGGGATGAGGCGCCGCTCTGGTTTTCGGGATCCGGTTTCGACGCGATCAGTCGCGCATGGCCGCCCGCGACGCGCCTGCGCGTGTCACGGCGTGACGCACGGCGCGCGCCAGGCGGTCGGATGCGCGCAGGAGCCGTCCTGCCGGACGCGGCGTTAACGGACGTCGGGGCAGCGGCCCCGGCCGCGGGTCTCAGAGATACACGTCACAGCCCGCTCACCACCTGCCGCTTCAGACTCTCGAGACCCGGTCGGGTGTACTACAGGGAACCTTCCCTTCCGCTGTTTGCGCATGAGGACCAGGACCCCGACTCACGTCATGATCGCGCGAGCGGCGCTCATCATCCTCGGAGCTCCTGCCGGCTGCCGGTCTGCCGTCGAGGTGAGCGGCTGCGCGATCGAGTCGCTGGCGGTGCAGCCGAGCGCATCGACGCTCGTGATCGGGAGGTCGGCGCAGCTGCACGCGTCGCTGTCGCCGGCGGGCTGCAACGGCCCGCTGCTCTTCTGGTCCAGCAGTGACCCTGCACTCGCACAAGTGACACAGCACGGCGTCGTGACCGCCATCGCGACCGGCGGCCCGGTCACGATCGCGGCGTCGGCACTGGGGCGGAGTGGAACGGCCGTGGTGACCGTGATCCCGATTCCGGTGGCCTCGGTGAGCGTGGCGGCACCCCGCGGGATCGTGCAGGTCGGCCAGACGCTGCAGCTCACGGCCACGGCGCACGACGCCGCGGGAAACGTGCTGACGGATCGAGCGTTCACCTGGCATTCGAGCGATGAGCGCATCGCGAGTGTCTCTGGCACCGGTGCCGTGACCGGCGTGTCCGCGGGCGGGCCGGTGACGATCAGCGCAATCGCGGAAGGCAAGTCGGGGCAGGTCGTGCTCTTCGTGCTCGGACGCCTGTTTGTGGGCTCCTGACCTGTGTCGCGGTCACGCGGCGCCGTGGTCCGCCGCTCCGAGGCCGGTTCTGAAGTCCTCCCGCAGGCGCTCCGCCGCGCGATCGGCCAGGGCCATGATCGTCAGGTATGGATTGATCTCGAGCGAGTCGGGGAATAGCGACGCGTCGGCGACGCGGAGCCACGGGAGATCGTGCACGCGGCCCCAGGAATCGGTCACGGATTCACCGGCCACCCCCATCGCACAGCCGCCCATGAGATGCGCGGCCGAGACGGAAATCCGGCCGGGGAGAAACCAGCGCTCCTGAATCAGGTCGTCGAGGCGGCCGGCGTCGCGCTGCTCGATGAGCGGAACGCGAGCCGAGGGGGCGTGCACGCGGAGTGCGCCGGCCCCGAAGAAGATCCGCGCCGAGGCTCGCGTCGCGGCCACGAGGGAACGCACGACGGCTGGTGTGAAGGTGTAGTGCACCACGGGCCGACCGGTGGCATTCACGGTGACGCGGTTCTGCGGGACCGCCTTGTCGCAGGCCAGGACGAGGATCATCTGCAGCCGCGGAAAGGCGTGCATGAGCGCGCTATGCGGCTCGCCGAACCCGGTGAGGTTCTTCGCGGTGGTGAACGGAAAGTACATGCACGTCTCGAGGACGAAGCCTTCCTCCACCGCGCGATCGAGGAAGAAGCTCTTGGGATGCCCCACGTCGTTGGTGATCTCGCGGTCGTGCTCGGCCACGAGGATGTGCGCGGGATGGCACGTGAAGCCCTGACCCACGCGCGCGAGACGGCTCGTGACCGGCGACCGCAGGAGCAGCGCGGGCGTGCCCACGGCACCCGCCGCGAGGACCACGGCTCGCGCCGACACGCGGTACTCTCCCGGCGGCCAGGGCGACGGCAGCCCCTTCGCGCCCGCCGGCTTCTGGTGCACGCGGACGACCACCGCGCGTTCCTCGAGCCGGAGGGCCTCGGCGCGGGTGACCACCTCCACGCCCTGCCGCTCCGCGTGAGGCAGCTGCACGCGGTGGGTCCCCATCTTCGCCGCATTGGGACAGCCCAGGTTGCACAGGCTCGAGCCCCGGCAGCCGCGCAGGTTGAGGGGAAACTGCTCGGCACGGTACCCTGCGGCACGCGCGCCCGCCACGAACAGGTGGTTGTTCTCGTTGATGACCTCGGGCGGCAGCAGGTGGACGTGGTTCTGCATCATGAACCGGCGGCTGCGCGCATCGACGTCGGCGTGCGTGAGGCCCGGGACGTCCCACGCCCGGATCACGCGCTCCGGAGCGATGAGCGAGGTGCCCGTGTACACCACGGTCGAGCCGCCATAGACGCGGCCGAAGGCGAGCGTCATCGTGCCGTCGGCAGTGAGAAAGCCGCCGCCGTCCTCGTACAGCACGCTCGCCATCTCCACTTCCCGCCCCGTGAACTCGTGGTCCTCGAGACGCGGGCCCTGCTCCAGGACCAGGATGCGGCGCCCGTCGCGCGCGAGCGGAGCCAGCTCCTGGGCCACGGTCCCGCCGCCGGCCCCCGAGCC
>DATIGO010000313.1:0-2155 GCA_035454665.1 Gemmatimonadaceae bacterium
GGACGGGGCGAAGGACGCTTCATCGCGGATTCGGTCCGGCGCGCAACGGGAGTGCGCCTCGAGGTCGCCGCGCTGGCGCGGGACCGGAGCCGGCAACTCGACGCGGGCGGCATCGGGATGTCGACGAGCGCACCGTTCGGCGTCGCACGGCTCGGCCTCTCTACGATGCCGGTGACGTTTCGTGACGCCGCCGGGAGCTACTCCGCGCGGCGCGACGGGATCGACATCCAGTACGGCGGACCGGGGCGCGTGCAGCTCGTCGCGTCGGGCGCGCGCTGGTCCGTCGACCGCGCGGGTGACGCGCCCTGGGAGGGCCGCCTCGCCGCCGAGCTGGCCCCCGCGCCCCGCCTCTCCCTGCTGGCGGAGATCGCCCGCGCCGTGGTGCAGGAGACGCGGCGCTCCTTCCCCGGACCGGACGACGCGGCGCTGGCGCCGAGTGGCGTGCATGCGACGACCAGCCGTGCCGGTTTCGCGACGTGGTGGCGTGCGCTGGATCTGCGTGCCAGCGCGTCCATCGGCCGATACGAGGGCGCGGGGCTCGAGCCGAACGAGCGCCTGGGCGTCGACGCCGACGCAGGCCTCGTCGTGCACTCGCACGCCCCCTGGGTCCGGGTGGGATACGCCTTCCGCGCGCAGCACTTCGACTACGACGCTTTCGACGTGTCGGCCGGCGCGAGCCGTTACGGCGGCTACTTCAGCCCGGACCGGCACGAGGTGCATCTGGGTGTGCTGCAGCTCTCCCATCGCTTCGGTGGTGCCCTGCTGCTCGAGTTCGACGGCCGCCTTGGCGGGCAGCAGGTGCGCTCGGTGCCGGGACGGCTCAGCGACGCGCGGGTCGCTGTCGTGACGTACACCCATGCCGCCTGGCGCCTGACGCGAGGGCTCGATCTCGACGTCGTCTTCCTGCACGTCGACGCGTTCGAGGCCTTCCGCCTGAACGAGTTGCGCGCGGGTTTGCGGCACACTTTCTAGCGAGGCGCGGCGACGGGTCCCAGCGCAGCGCTCACCCGACGAATCCGGCCAGCGTGATGAGCCGGTCCGGCGCCCGCGCGAAGAGGTGGTCGTCTTCGACTCGACGGGTGTCGGCTTACGGGACGCGGCCGCGGCGGCACTCGTCCTGCGCAACCACGCCTCGCTGCGACGTGACTAAACCCAGTCCCAACAATCGCTTACAGCGTGGCGCCCGACGCGCGCGGATCGTGCGGCGGACGTCACGGCACGGGCGCCGGCTCCCATTCGTCCCGGGGTGGCGAAGCGTCGCCCATCTGGATTCGATCGCTCGCCGGATCGCGCGCGAAACCGAGCCTAGCGTTCAGCCCCCCTTCCGCGTTCTACACAGGCTGTCCCCAAGCGCGTACGACACGGAGTCTCCTTGCAGAGCATACACTTGCATCGATTCGTCACACTCCTGGCCACTACTATCACTCTGGCCGTCGCCGGCTGCAGCGGCGAGGCCGGGGGAACTCCCGCGAGCGACGGCGGTGGCCGGACCGGACGCGCGGGCGGAGGAGGCGGCGGCCGCGGCGGTCGGGGCGCCCCCTCGGACCGACCAACGCCTGTGGAGATCGAGCTGGTCAAGCGCGGCTCCGTCTCGCGCACGTCGACGATTGCCGGGATTCTCGAGCCCCTCCGGACCGTGGGCGTAAACGCGCAGCTCGCTGGAGTCGTGCTGTCGGTTTCCGCGGAAGAGGGCAGTCGTGTTCGCGAGGGTCAGGTCCTGGCCGAGCTCGATGTTCGTGAGCTCGAGGCGCAGGCCCGGAGCGCCGAAGCCTCGCTCAGGCTCGCGCAGTCCACCTTCGACCGGTCGGATCAGCTCTTCAAGCAGCAGATCATCACGGCGGCGGAGTTCGAGCGGGATCGCGCGGCGCTCGAGTCCGCGCGCGCGACGCAGGAGCAGTTGCAGACGCGCCTGGGCTACGCGCGCGTGGCGGCGCCCACCACGGGGATCGTCACCGAAAAGCGCATCGAGGCGGGCGACGTCGTTTCGAATCAGACACGTCTCTTCACCATCTCCGACGTCTCCATGCTGGTGACGCGGGTGCAGGTCTCGGAGCTCGAGGTCACGTCGCTCGGGGTGGGGGACTCGGTGCATCTCACGGTCGACGCGCTGGGTGGCGCGACGGTCGACGGCCGGATCCGCCGGATCTTCCCTGCC
>DATIGO010000314.1:0-3000 GCA_035454665.1 Gemmatimonadaceae bacterium
ACCGGTCACGACGAGAACATCACGCGTGCGCGCATGGCGCAGATCGTGGGTGAGGGAGTCGCGGAGCGGCTCGAGGCACTCGCGATGCGGGTCTACGAGTTCGGGTGTTCCCGCGCAGAGCCGCGCGGGATCCTGATCGCCGACACGAAGTTCGAGTTCGGCGCGCTGGACGATCGCATCCTCCTGATCGACGAAGTGCTGACGCCCGACAGCTCGCGCTTCTGGCCGGCGGCGGAGTATCGCCCGGGGACGAGCCAGCCGAGCTTCGACAAGCAGCCGCTGCGCGACTACCTGGATGGCGAGCGCGAGGGGGGACGCTGGAACGGCGAAGCCCCGGCGCCGCCGCTGCCGGAGGAGGTCGTGAGCGCGACGAGCGCGCGCTACCTTGAAGCGTACCGGCGCATCACCGGTGTTCCCCTGGATAGGGCGGCAGAGTCGTGAGCTTCGCGCGCGAGGGCCTCGTCTTCATTCTGGTCGCCGTGCTCCTGGCGGCCGCGGGGTACGCGCTGGCCCTCTCGCGTCGTTCGTGGCCGCTCTGGCTGCTGGCGTTCGGGCTCACGTTGGTGGCGCTGTGGGTCGCGTGGTTCTTCCGCGATCCGGAGCGCGTGGGGCGGCGTGGGGGCGGCGTGGTGATCGCCCCCGCCGACGGGCGCGTGGTGATGGTCACCGAGGTCGACGAGCCGGCCTTCCTGCACGGGCGCGCGACGCGCATCTCGATTTTCATGAACGTCTTCTCGGTGCACGTCAACCGGTACCCGGTCTCGGGGACGGTGCGGTTCGTGCACTACAACCCCGGGAAGTTCCTGCACGCGGCCACGGAGAAGTCCAGCCTCGAGAACGAGCAGATGTCGGTGGGGATCGAGGCGGATGGCGAGGGCTCGCGGGTGCTGGTCCGGCAGATCGCGGGCCTGATCGCGCGCCGCATCGTGAACTACAGCCGCGAGGGGGAGCGGGTCGAGCAGGGCGAACGGATGGGGATCATCCGGTTCGGCTCGCGCGTCGACGTCTTCGTCACGCCCGCGGCGGCGATCGCCGTGGCGGTGGGGCAGCCTACCGTGGCGGGGACGACGGTGATCGCGGAGCTGCCGGGGAGGGAGCGCTCGTGATGCGGCGCCCACGCCCCGGCCTCGCGCGACCCATCATCCTGCTGCCTAACGGCTTCACGCTCGCGAACCTCTTCCTCGGCGTTTTCGCGATCGTGGCCGCGTCGCGCGGCGACTACTCGCGGGCGGGCATGTACATCGTGTTCGGTGGCGTGGCCGACGCGCTCGATGGACGCATCGCGCGCGCGACGCGTACCGGCAGCCGGTTCGGCGAGGAGCTGGACTCGCTGGTCGATGCGATCTCGTTCGGCCTTGCGCCCGCGATGATCATGTTCTTCGCCGTCTTCAACCAGCACGGCTGGGAGTGGATCTTCTGCTTCCTGTTCACGATGTGCGCCGTGATCCGGCTGGCGCGCTTCAACGTGGAGCAGGCGGGACGGGCAAAGAAGTTCTTCATCGGGCTCCCGAGCCCGGCGGCCGGCCTCACGCTGGCGACGTACTACTGGTTCAGCCAGACGCCGCTGTACAATCAGACGATGCTGGTCGATCTCCCGTGGCCGGTGCTGCTGCGCTACATCATGGTCGGGCTCGCCTTCCTGATGATCAGCAACGTGAAGTATCCCGCGGTGCCCAGGATCGGGTACCGGACGTGGCGCGAGATCCTCGGCAGTCTGATCGTGCTCGGCACGGTGATCGGCGTGATCTTCCTGCCGAAGGAGTTCTTCTTCCCGGCGCTGATGGCGTACGTGGTCTGGGGCGTGGTGCGCACCGTGTTCCTGGGGATGCTCGAGCGTGTCCCGGATCCGGGCGAGGTTCCCTTCCCCGGCACGGACGAGGAGCCCGAGACCGCGGCGGAGAGCGCCGAGGAGGCGCAGCGCCGCCGGCGGCGGCGGCGGCGCCGGTTCCGCCGCGCCCGGTCGGGCCCGCCGGGCCCCCATCCAGACGAGGACACACCGGAATGAGCCGTTTTCGTATCGCCGTCCACATCGTGCCCCGCAAGGGCGTGCTCGATCCCCAGGGGAAGGCCGTGGCAGACGCGCTTCACGCGTTAGGCTTCGGCGACGTCCGCGACGTCCGCGTCGGCCGGCACCTCATCATCGACGCCGACGCGCCCGAGCCCGCGGCGGCCGAGCAGACCGTGCGCCAGATGTGCGACCGGCTGCTGGCCAACCCCGTCACCGAAGACTACGAGATCGCAGGAGTGACCCCAGCGTGAAGTTCGGCATCGTGACGTTCCCCGGCTCCAACTGCGATGACGATACCCATGTCGCGGTCACGGAGGCCCTGGGCGCCGAGGGCGTCCGCCTCTGGCACAAGGACCACGACCTGCAGGGCGTCGACGTCGTCATCCTCCCGGGCGGGTTCAGCTACGGCGACTACCTCCGCGCCGGGGCCATCGCGCGGTTCAGCCCCATCATGCGCGAGGTGATCGAGCATGCGCGGCGCGGTGCCCCGGTCGTCGGCATCTGCAACGGATTCCAGATCCTCTGCGAGGCACAGCTCCTCCCTGGCGCGCTCCTGCGCAACGCCAGCCTGCGCTTCGCGAGCCAGTGGGTGCACCTGCGCGTCGAACACACCGATACGCTGTTCACGAACGCGTACGAGCAGGGCCAGGTCCTGCGCATCCCGATCGCCCACGGGGATGGCCGCTACACGATCGATGACGACGGTCTGCGCCGGCTGCAGGACGAGGACCGGGTGCTCTTTCGTTACGTGAACGCGCAGGGCGAGCGCATCGCCGAGGCGAATCCGAACGGTGCCGTCGACGACATCGCCGGAATCGTGAACGACCGCGGCAACGTGATGGGCCTGATGCCGCATCCCGAGCGGGCCGTGGACGCGGCACTCGGCTCGACCGACGGGCTCGGAGTGTTCGAGTCGATACTGGCGCGAGTGGCGGTGTGAGGAGAATCCAGGCGGGCCGCCGAACGCTGTCTGCGGAAAGCGGTCCGCTGGC
>DATIGO010000315.1:0-4960 GCA_035454665.1 Gemmatimonadaceae bacterium
GATGAGTCCCGCGTCCATGCCGAGCACCGCCTGCCCGTCCCAGGGCCTGCCGTTCCAACCTCTCGCCCGCTCCATCCCCGCGCCGAGCGCGCGGCGACCGGCGGTCGTCGCGAGGTCAATCGGTCGCGTCGCGATTCTCCTCATCGCAGGGGCCGCGTGCCGCGGGCACGAGTTTCCCTCGTCGCCGTTCGCGCAGAGCGGCCAGGGGTCGCTCGCCATCACCGTCACAGGACTCCCCGCGAACACCGACGCCGGCGTCTCCGTCACGGGACCCGACGGGTACCTGCGCAACCTGACCGGATCGGCGACGCTCATGAACCTGCCCGAGGGCACGTACAGCGTCGCCGCCACCACGGTCAATACGGCCACCGCCCGCTATGTGCCATCGCCGTCGCCGCAGGTCGCCGTCGTTGCCGCCGCCGCCGCGCCGGCCCCCGTCATCGTCGAGTACGACCTCTCCACCGGCACCCTTGCCGTCGATCTCGTGACGCCGCAGGGCATCACCGGCAGCGTGACCGTGAGCGGACCGGGATTCAGCCAGGTGCTCACCGCGTCCTCCACGCTCACGCATCTCGCGCCCGGCGCGTACTCGATCACGGCGGGGGTGGTGACGTCGGGCGGCGACGTGTACGCCCCCGACCCGTCCGCGCAGTCCGTCACGGTGCCCGCCTCGACGATCGCCGTGCCCGCCGCGGTGACCTACACCGCCGTGTCACCGGCGAACCTGAATCTCACCATCGACGCCCTGCACATCACGCAATCCGTGCAGACCTACGCTGGCGGCGTGCCGCTCGTCGCCGGACGCGCGGGGCTGCTCCGCGTCTTCGCCAGGGCATCGCAGCCTAACGTCGCGCAGCCGCCCGTGCGCGTCCGCTTCTACCAGGGCGGCGCGCTCGTGAGCACGCTCCAGATCGCCGCGCCCGCGGCCACGACGCCGACGACCATGGCCGAGGGAACGCTCGGCGCCTCGTGGAACCACGTGCTCCCGCCCGGGCTGCTGCAGCCCGGGATCAGTGTGATCGCCGACGTGGATCCCGACAACCTCGTGCCCGAGACGTCGGAGAGCGACAATTCGTGGCCCCACCCGGGTGTCGCGGCCGCGCTGGACGTACGCGTGGCGCCGCCGCTTGCCGTGCGCTTCGTGCCCGTGCTGCAGAGTGCGAACGGGCTCGTGGGCAGCATCAACGACGGGAACCGCGACGCCTTCCTGGCGCCCACGCGGGCCATGTTTCCGCTCGGGCAGGTCGACGCCGACATCCGGTCGACCTACACCACGAGCGCGCCCCCCGTGCAGGCCAACAACGGGAACGGCGCCTGGTCGCAGATCCTCAACGAGATCCGGGCGCTCCGCGCCGCCGACGGCAGCACGCGGCACTACTACGGTGTGGTGAAGGCGACGTACGGCTCCGGCGTCGCCGGCGTCGCGTACCTCGGCACGGCTGCGGCGATCGGCTGGGATGCGCCGTCGACGGGACCCGGCGTCATGGCGCACGAGCTGGGACACACCTTCGGCCGCAGTCACGCGCCGTGCGGGGTGAGCGGGGGCGACCCCGATTATCCCTACTCGGGTGGCGCGATCGGCGTGCACGGGTACGACCTCACGACGGGAAAGCTCTGGTCACCGGGCGCGCCGGATCTCATGGGCTACTGCTCGGGTGTCTGGATCAGCGACTACACCTACGCCGGCATTCTCGCCTGGCGTCAGCAGCACGCCGGCGGAGCGGCGGCCGTCATGGGAGGCGCCGGACCGTCGTCGTCCGCGTCCCGCGAGCGCGAGCCCGGACTGCTCGTCTGGGGGAGGATGCGGGGCGATCAGCTCGTCCTCGAGCCCGCGTACGAGATCGAGGCGCCTCCACTGCTCCCCGCGCGCCCCGGTCCCGACCTGATCGAGGGCTTTGGCGCCACGGGCGAGCGGCTGCTCACGATGTCGTTCGAGGCCGAGCCGGTGATGGATCTTCCCGGCGAGCAGACGTTCGCCTTCGTGATCCCGAAACGCATGCTGAATGACACGCCGCTCGCGCGGCTGCGACTGGTGTCGCAGGGCCGCGAGGTCGAGCGTCGATCGACAGCGCCCGAGGCCATCGTCGACGCGGCCGCGACGGTCCGCACCGTGCGCATCGACGCCCGGACGACGCGGGTCACCTGGCCCGCGGCGGGCGTGCGTGGCGTGCTGATCCGCGACGCCGGAACCGGCGACATCCTGGCGTTCGGCCGCGACGGCAGCGCCGACGTGCGCAGCGATGGTGCGGAGCTCGAGCTGCTGCTCTCGGACGGCGTCCGTACGCTGAAGCGCCGCAGCGCACCTCGCTAGCGCGCGGTCCGACCACCGCGGTAATCCCGCGCCAGTGCTCGCTGCGCGGCGCGACCACGCGCCGACGACCCGCGTCCGCTCCCTCCTGCGCGCGGGAGCGGTACATTTCGCTGGGCTTCCGGGCCGCGACAGGCGTTCGCGGCCACGGTGAAGCCCCCGTCTGCGGCACCGGGTTCATCCCCCTTCCCCCTCCTTCCTACTTCTCCTCGTTCTGCCATGTCTGCCTTCGACGTGATCTTCATCGGCGGCGGCCCCGCCGGTTATGTCGGCGCCATTCGCTGCGGGCAGCTCGGTCTCTCCACCGCCGTCGTCGAGCGGGACGGGCTGGGCGGCACGTGCGTGCTATGGGGGTGCATCCCGGCCAAGGCGCTGCTGGAGAGCGCGTCGCTCGCCTCGCGCGTGAAGCATGCCGCCGACTTCGGGGTGAACGTGGGCGAGGTGAAGCTCGACTACGGCGTGGCGATGAAGCGGTCGCGCGCCGTGAGCCAGCAGAACTCCAAGGGAGTCGAGTTCCTGTTCAAGAAGTACAAGGTCACGTGGATCAAGGGCACGGCGAAGCTGGCCGGCGGGCAGTCGGTGACGGTGAAGAACGCCGACGGCAAGGAGGAGAAGCACGAGGCGAAGAAGGCGATCGTGATCGCGACCGGCTCGCGCGTGCGCGGGCTGCCGCAGATCGGCCTCGAGCTCAACAGGACGACGGTGATCTCCTCGGACGAGGCGCTCGTGCTCGAGCAGGCGCCCGAGTCGATGGCGATCGTCGGTGCCGGCGCCGTGGGGTGCGAGTTCGCCGACGTCTTCGCGGCGTTCGGCTCGAAGGTCACGCTGCTCGACGTGCTTCCCGACGTGCTCCCGCTCGAGGACGCGGATGTGAGCAAGGAGCTCGCCCGGAGCTTCAAGAAGCGGAAGATCGACGTGATCACCGGCGCGAAGATCACGAACGTGAAGGTGAAGAAGGACGGGGTGACCTTCGTGGCCGAGGCGGGGGGCGCGAAGCAGGACGTGTCCGTGGCCATGGTGCTGGTGGCGGCGGGGCGGGCGCCTAACGTCGAGGACATCGGCCTCGACAAGGCCGGCGTGCAGCTCACCGACCGCGGCTTCGTGAAGGCGGATCCGGCGACGTTCCAGACGGGCGCGCAGGGGATCTACGCCATCGGCGACGTGATCGGCCCGCCCATGCTCGCGCACAAGGGGAGCCGCGAGGGGCACGTGCTGGCCGAGCTCCTGGCCGGGCAGCACCCGCACCCGGTGAGCTACGGCAACATCCCCAACGCCACGTACTGCCATCCCGAGGTGGCGTCGATCGGCCTCACGGAGCAGCAGTGCAAGGAGAAGAAGCTCGACTACAAGGTGGGGAAGTTCGGCTTCGCGGCCAGCGGCCGGGCGCGCACCTCGGGGGAGACGGAAGGCTTCGTGAAGATCATCCGCGATGCGAAGTACGGGGAGATCCTGGGGGCGCACATCATCGGGGCCCACGCCACGGAGCTGATCCACGAGCTGGCGGTGGCCCGGGAGAACGAGTTCACGGTCGAGGAGATCGAGCTGGCGATCCACGCGCACCCGACGCTGGCCGAGGCGGTGTACGAGGCGGCGGCGGATTCCATGGGGAGGATGGTCCACGCATAAGGCTCCCGGAGGCCCGTTCTCGCGCACCGGCAGGTTGCCGGAGCCAACGCGGTCGAATCTCGTTGTCAGGTGATGCAGTCGATTGACGTCGTGGATCTCGGCGTGAGGCCTTACGGGCCGGTCCTGGAGCTGCAGCGTGCACTGGCCGCGGCGCGCCTGGACGGGCGGCTCCGGCGCGATGTCCTGTTGCTCGTCGAGCATGCACCCGTGGTCACCCTCGGCCGCAGCTCCGAAGCCCGCCACCTCCTGGCCTCACCGGCCCTTCTCGCCGCCCGTGGGGTCGAGCTGTTCGAGGTCGAGCGTGGGGGAGACGTCACGTTCCACGGTCCGGGGCAGCTCGTGGGATACCCGATCCTTCATCTGGGTGATCACCGGCGCGATCTGCACTGGTACCTGCGGCAGCTCGAGGAGGTGCTCATTCGCGCCCTGGCGGTGTGGGGGCTTGGCGGTGAGCGCAGACCGGGCTATACGGGCGTCTGGACGGCCGGGAGGATGGCGAAGCGGTCCGAGGCACCCGAGGGGCTCCAGGGGGCCACCGGGGGCCACGGCGACGCCGCGACGGGCACGCTGCGCAAGGTCGCGTCGATCGGGGTCCACGCGAAGGGGTGGGTGACGTGGCACGGCTTCGCCCTGAACGTGGCCACCGATCTCTCGTACTTCGACTTCATCGTGCCATGCGGGATCGCGGGGGTCCGAATGACGTCGATCGAGCGCGAGGCGGGACGAGGGGTGGCGGTTCAGGAAGCGGCTTCCGCAGTGATTTCTGCCTTCGCGGCCGTCTTTGCCGTGGTACCCGAACCGGCGCACGAGGGATCGCTGCTCTGACGGCAGGGCGGCCGCTGCGAGAGGTGTCTCCGACGGCCTCTCCCGTCCGCATCACACCGGACTCCGGAAAGACGAAAGGGCCCCGCCTCGCGGCGGGACCCTTTCGTCTTTCCGAGGTAGCCCTAGAAGCGGGACTACGGCTGGATGGTGAAGCTGTTGTTCGGAGGAGTGATGAGAGCATCACCGTTCGAGGTGCTGCCC
>DATIGO010000316.1:0-6244 GCA_035454665.1 Gemmatimonadaceae bacterium
GAACGTGATCGGCCGGACCGTGACGATCAACGGCCAGCCGTTCACCGTGATCGGGATCGCGCCGCCGCGGTACACGGGGATGATGCGCGGCTGGGCGAGCGAGATCTGGGTGCCCACCATGATGACGCCGCTCCTGGATCCGTCGAACGGCGAGGCGCGCCTCACACACCGCGGCAGTCGGTGGGTGGCGCTGGTGGGCCGGCTCAAGCCGGGGACGGGGATCGAGCAGGCCCGGGCCCGGTTCGACGTGCTCACGCGGGCGATGCAGGCGGAGCATCCCGAAGAGTGGGTGCCTCGGTGGGGGGACTCGGTGCGGGAACGGTACGTCAGCGTGCTTCCGGAGCGCGCCACGCGCGTGCATCCCGCGCTTCGCGGAGCGGCGTATGCGCTCGCGGCGCTCCTGTTCGTGGTGGTGAACCTGGTACTCCTCATCGCCTGCATGAACCTGGCGGGGATGCTCTTCGCGCGCGCCGTCGCGCGACGGAGCGAGATCGCCGTGCGCCTGGCGATCGGCGCCGCGCGATCGCGGATCGTCCGGCAGCTGCTCACCGAGAGCCTGCTCATGGCATTGCTGGCCGGGATCGCGGGAGTGGTGCTCGCGTTCTGGGGGCTCGATCTGCTCATGGCGTCGATCCCGGCCCTGCCGGAGGGGATCCGCGTCGCCCTCGACGTGCGTGTCGACTGGCGCGCCATCGCGTACACGATCGCCTTCGCCACGCTCGCAGGACTCCTCTTCGGTCTGGCGCCGGCGTTGCACGCGTCACGCTCCGCGGTGTCGACGGTGCTGAAGGACGACGCCCTGGCGCTCGCGGCGCCGATGCGCCGGTCGCGCGCGCGAAAGTCCCTCGTGGTCGCTCAGGTCGCACTCTCGCTGCTCCTGCTGATCGGCGCGGCTCTCATGCTGCGCAGCCTGGAGAATGTGCGGCCGACCCGTCTTGGCTTCGCTTCGGAGAACGCTCTGGTGGCGCCCCTCGCACTGGATGAGGCGACGTACGGGCGCGGAGAGACACACCAGTTCTACGAGCGGTTGTCGCGCGAGATCGCGGGGCTGCCCGGGGTGCGGTCGGTGAGTCTGGTGGAAGGGGTGCCCGGCGGGTTCATGGGCCGGGTGCGTCGCGGCACCGAGATCGACGGGTACGCGCCGCGCGCCGGCGAGAGCCTCGAGATCGACGCGAGCGTCGTGGGGCCGCGGTACTTCACCAACCTGGGTGTGCCGATCGTGCTCGGGCGCGACTTCGATGAGCGGGACCGGGATGGGGCACCGTGTGTGGCGATCGTCAACGAGGTCTTCGCCCGCACGTACTTCGCCGGAACGGGCTCGGCGCTCGGCAGGCGCCTCGCCGGCTTCAGGGGTCCGGAGGGCGCGAGGCAGATGTGCGAGATCGTCGGCGTGGTCCGAGATGACGCGTGGCAGTCCCTGCATGAGATGCGTCCGGTCTTCTCGCTGGCACTGCTCCAGTCCGATCACCGGCGCATGACGCTGATCGTTCAGTCGGCCGGCGATCCCCGGCCACTCGTGGCGGAGGTGCGCCGTACCCTTCGCGGCCTGGACCCCAATCTGCCGGTGCAGGTCCAGACACTGGGCGAGTACTTCAGCGTGGCGCAGTATCCCTTCCGGCTGATGGGGCTCGTGCTCGGTGCCTGTGGCGTGCTGGCCCTGCTGCTCGCGACGATCGGGATCTACGGAACGGTGGCGTATGGCGTGGCACAGCGCCGGCGCGAAGTCGGCATCCGCATGGCGTTAGGCGCCGAGCGAGCGGAGATACTGAGACTGGTGATCGGGCAGGGGATGGGGATGGTGGGCATGGGGCTGGGAGTGGGTCTCGTGCTCGGCGCGGGGCTCACGCGTGTCCTCACGAGCCTGCCCCTCGATCTGCCTCTGCTCTTCGGCGTGAGCGCGACCGATGTCGTGACATTCGCGGGGATGACGCTGTTACTGGCGCTGACAGGCCTGGCCGCCTGCTACGTGCCGGCTCTGAGGGCGGCGAAGGTGGATCCCGCGACGACCTTGCGTACGTCCTGAACGCCGGGGCGGACCGCCGGGACTTGCCAACGCCGCAATCGTGAACGATTGTGACGGCCGATCAGGATCTCCGCAGGCCCTCGTACCATCGTTCCGGCCGAGCAGGCAGCATGGCGTTGAAGGACCCCACTGCGTGGATGCAGGACCTCACCGTCTACATGGACGATGAGGAGCTGGCCGGTACCGCCGAGGCGATGGAGCCGAATCTGGTGCCCGGCGGCACCGCGCTGACGACCTCCCTCTGGATCGCGCTCATGGGCGTCGTGGCGGGAGCGCTCGGCGGCGTGACCCTGAGCCCGGCGATACGCGGGTCGGCCCTGACGTTCATCGCCTTCATCGTCGGCGCCGCCGTATTGCTACGGGGATTCCACCCGCTGAGCCGGCGCTTGCTCGGGCGCGGCGCCGCCTGGATGGCCAGCCAGGCCTTCTTCTGGGCCTTCCTGCTCGCTCTATTCGCGGTGCTGGGCGCCCAACGCGAGTCCTCGCTCTGGGCCTACGTCCTCAGCGTGGGCCTGGGATTCTTCGTGGGCATGATGAACGGGTCCCTCACGCCAGGGATCGTGCGCAGCGAAGACATCTGGATGAGCGTCTCCTTTCCCATGGGCGCGGTGTCGGCGGGAGTCGCGACCTGGGTGTTGCGGAACACGCCCCTGGCGGCGGACACGCTCGCCGGCGCGGCCCTGGGTGGGGCGATCGCCGGGGGCCTGTATCACGGGGTCATGGCCGTGGCGCTCGCTCGACTCTGGAGCGAGGCCCACGGGCTCGGCCAGATGGGGCTGCTGTACCTGCATAACGACAACTTCGCGCCCAAGGCCGTGGCCTACCTCGATCGTGCCCTCGCGCTCTCGCCGCGCGACGCGCGACTGCACAACCTGCGCGGGATCGCCTGGTCGAAGATGGACGAACCGGAGCGCGCCGCCGAGGATTGGCGAAGAGCGGCCGAGCTCCTGCCGAACGATGCCGAGCCGCATCTCAATCTGGGCGCCGATTGCCTCCGGCGCGGTGACCTGGACGGGGCGATCGAGGCGCTGCACGCGGCCCTGGCCGTCGACCCGAAGTATCCCACGGCCCACAGCAACCTGGGAGCCGCACACGAGCGCAAGGGGGAGCTCGAGCCGGCGATCGAGCATTATTCGAAGGCGGTGGAGCTCGATCCGGATTACGCCAACGCGTACTCGAACCGCGCGTTTGCCTACCATCGCCGGGGCGACCATGAGCGGGCGCTCGCGGACAGCGATCGCGCGATCGCGCTGAACCCACGGCTCCCCATGGCGCACGTCAATCGCGCCCACGCTCTGGCTGCACTGGGACGCACCGGCGAGGCGGCGGACAGCTATCGCGACGCGATCGATCTCGATCCGGAGCCGTCGGTTCGCGAGGAGAGCCTGCGCGGGCTCGAACGCCTGGGGGCCATCACGCCGGATGACGAGCCGGTCTGATCTCGACGCGGCCGCCGGGCGAGCGTCGCCCGAACCGTCTCAGTTGCGGCTGCTCCTGCTCGTGATCGAAGGGTACGCGTATCTGGCGCTCGTCATCGGCGTGTTCGTGGGAGCGCTCGCCCTGCTCGCGTGGGGGATCACCGCGCGGCGGCCGTTCGTCGCTTTGACATCGATCTTCGTGGGCCTGCCGTTGCTGCTCGCGACCGCTTCGGCCATCCGCTCACTCTTCTTCCGGATCCCCGAACCCGACGGCGTCGTGGTCCCGCGCGATACCGCGCCGGATCTCCATCGCCTCGTGGAGGAGATACGGCGCGATGTCGGCGCCTCGCCCCCGCACCGCATCATCGTGGACGGGTCCTTCAACGCGTCGGCGCTGCAGCTCGCCCGATTCGGCGTCTTCCTTCCGCGCAATGTCCTGGTCGTCGGGTATCCTCTCTTCGCGCTGCTCTCGCCCGAACACCTGCGCGCCGTGATCGCGCACGAGCTCGGCCATCTGTCACGCGCCCACGGCCGAATCGCGATTCTGGTGTACCGCCTTCGGCATTCCTGGTTGCGGTTGATGGACACGCTGTGGAAGCGGGGATTGTCGCCCGCGCACGTCATTGTCCTTTTCCGGTGGTACGCGCCACGGTTGCGCGCATACTCCACCGCCGTTTCGCGACGGCAGGAGCTGCTGGCCGACCGCATGGTGGCGCAGCTCGCGGGATCCCGCGTGGCGGCCGAAACGCTCGTTGCGGTCGGCGCGGGCGGCACATTCATCGAAACGGCGTATTGGGATGAGATCTGGCGTCGCGCGGAAACGGAGCCCGACCCGCCGGCGCCGTTCGGGACCATGAATCCCGAGATCTGGCGGCGGCACGCCGACGAGCTCGAGCGGCGGCTGCCGCAGCTCCTGGCGCATCCGACGGATTCCGGCGACACCCATCCCTCTCTTTCCGATCGGCTGGCTTCCCTGGGACAGGAAGCGCGTCTGCCCCCTGTTCCGGTCCAGACGGCCGCGGACGCACTCCTCGGCACGCACGCGAGCGTCATGGCCGCGCAGCTCGACGCGCTATGGCGCGAGCGCTGGGAGACGGAGTGGAGAACGCGCTACACGAGCCGGCATGAGCGCCTCCAGCGCCTTCGTGAGCTCGGCGCCGTTCCGGTCCCCGGCGGCGAGCATCATCATGAGCGCGCGACGATCCTCGAGGAGCTCGAGGGAGTCGAGAGCGCCCTGCCGCACTATCGCGCGGCCCACGAAGTGGGTCACGCGAGTGCGACACTCGCGCTCGGGCGGATCAGCCTCGACCGCCAGGACGAGAGTGGCGTGGCGCTCATCGAGCGCGCCATGGATGCGGATGCGAGTCTCGTGTCGGAAGGCTGCGGCCTGCTCGTGCAGTTCTTCGAGGGCCGCGGGAAGCTGACGGAAGCGCATCGGTACCAGACACGCGCGCGTCGTCACGGAACGCGCGAGCAACTGGCCA
This sequence comes from Gemmatimonadaceae bacterium, assembly GCA_035454665.1. Taxonomy (GTDB): domain Bacteria; phylum Gemmatimonadota; class Gemmatimonadetes; order Gemmatimonadales; family Gemmatimonadaceae; genus DATIGO01. The sequence continues at coordinate 4,926 of DATIGO010000316.1, forward strand.
GCTCGGAGCGGAACGCCGTGACGGCTCTGGACCGATTCGTGCCTCACGGCCTGAGTGACGTCGAGCTGGCCACGATCCTGCCCCAGCTCGATCGAGAGCCCGGGATTGTGCGAGCGGCGCTGGTAGCCCGGGAGCTGCGGCATTCGTCAGGCAGGGAGCTCGTCCTGGTGGTGGTTCCGGAAGGCACCGTGCGACCGGAGCACGCCACGCGGCTGCGCGAGGGGCTCGTCCTGCCGAAGCCCGGGAAGGTCGTGGTGGCGAGCCGGTTCGACGAGTCGCTGTATTCGGCCGTCGCCGCGATCCCCGGCGCGGAGGTCTACGTCCGGCAGGATCACCGTTGAGATGTCCCGGGAGCGGCCGGCGTGTCGAATCTCCGTGCGGCGCACCTTCTGCCTGGCGGCTCCGCCGTACCGGCCCGCTGATCGCGCGGTTGCTCGACCGCGAGGGGGAAGGCGCGCCGGCCTGAGCCCAGAGCCTCGCTCAACGACACGCGCACCGCGGATGCCGCCGTGAGAGGCCGGTCACATGTGACGAACGGACGAATGTGACGCGGGAGCCTGGTTCGGGAGTAGACATTGTGACATCACCACTGTCATCCCGAGCCCAGCGAGGGACTGCACCGAGCGAGCGCCGGCGACGAGGGGGATCCACTCCCGGTCTGCGCGGAACCCGCCACAGCGTACGGTGAGTAGATCCCTCGCATCCGCTCGGGATGACAGGGGGGAGTGGCTCCTCGGGAGGACCGGGGAGGAATACGACAATGCGTGGAGGCAGTATGCGGAGCTCGATTATCCTGGCCCTGGCGTTATGCGTCGCGGCCGCGTGCGACGATGCGACGAGTGGTTCCAGTGGCGGGACCAGGGTTCTGCTGACCGACGCCCCGTTCCCGTACGACCGCATCGCGCGCGTGGACGTGCACATCGTGCGGGTGCAGGTGGCGGCGACGGCCGATACGAGCGATCCGAATCAGGCCTGGACGACGGTCGTCGAGCCGAACCGGACGATCAACCTGCTGGAGCTGCAGTCGGGGCAGACGACGCTGCTCGGCGAGTCCGCCGTCGAGGCGAGCGCCGTGGGTGCCGTGCGACTCGTGATCAATACCGCCCTGTCGTCGGTGGAGGACAACGCGGGCAACGCCGTGACGGTGCGCTGGCCGGTGCAGGGGGAGTTGGCCATCCACGCGTACAAACAGGGATCGCTCGCGCTCTTCGACGCCGGAACGCCGAACAACCTCATCATCGACTTCGACGTCGGGCGCAGCTTCGAGGATCTGTTCGGAGACGGTTCGCTCACGTTCATTCCGTGGATCCGCGCGCTCG
>DATIGO010000317.1:0-2065 GCA_035454665.1 Gemmatimonadaceae bacterium
CGTCGGTGCGCGGGACCGCGCTTCGTGGCGAGAGGGAGCTCGGCGCGTCCGGGTGCGCCGTCGGCGAGACGCCGATCCCCAACCGATCCACCAGCTCGCCGCCGAACCACGCCGCCACCATCGACCCGGTCACCGCCAGGAAGCTGCAGATGAGCGCCTCGACCGGCGGCGCCGCGGGATTCTCGCGCCGCAGCGACCAGCTCACCGCGAACAGGAGCAGGGCGAGCAGGTTCATCCCCGCGTGCACGAGGCCGACGCGCTTCGCGCGCGTCTTCCGCGGGATCGCGAGCCAGTCGATGACGCCGAAGGGTGCCGCGAGCAGCGCCGTCACCACCCCGGCCCCGATGAGCCACCAGGCGGTCTCGGCCCAGCGGCCATCGCCGGTAAGCAGGTGCGCCACATCGAAGCCGGCGGCGCCGGCCAGCAGCCCCAGCGGGAAGACGACCAGCATCTGGTGGATGGGATGCCCCAGCAGCCTGGCGCGGCTTTCCATGATGCAGCCTCCGATGGTCGTGATTCCCCGGCAGGATGCGCGCCGGTGGCGGGCGAGTCAACCGCGTCCTATGCCGGAGTCGCGGCCGGGTCCGCCTAACGGGCAGTCTCTGCCGTGGCGGCGCGGCGTCGGAGCGGACCATCGCGGCCCTCCGGCAAGTATGACAACCGACGCCTCGGGGCGCGGCCGCGTCGCCCCCGGGCAACCGTGTGACTCCGGAGATCCGGCCCTGCGCCGCGTCCGCCGGCTCCAGAAGGGAGAACCGCGGTGCCGCGGCGGGGGACTCATGCCGACGGGTCCGGGCAATGACCACGGGAGGCTCGGGAGGAACGGGGGAGATGGCGCGGATCGAAGTGCGTCCGGAGCTCCGGTACGCCTGGCACGGGCCGTCGATGCTGGTCACGACGCCGCGTGTGGAATGCGGCGCCGAGCAGCCGCTTGCCGGATACTGGTTCCGGGAAGCCCGCCATCTGGCGACGCTCCGGCTCGAGATTGACGGCTATCAGCCCTGGCTGTGTGAATCGGCGGTCCTCCGCGCCGAACGGCTCCACGCGACCTTCATTCATCCGGAGCTCGTGCGCTTCGCCGGGGGCGGCAGCGCCCGTGCCGGTCAGGATGCCGGGGAGGACAGCCGCCACGCCTCCGGCCTCCCCTACCGCGCGGTGGACCTCCGCGTCGACGTCACGGTGCGGATCGCCGCGCTGGATATCACGCTCTCCGTCGCCAATCGCGCGCGCACCGACCTCGAGTTCCAGCTCGCATGGGTGCTCGACGCGGACTTCGTCGATCTCCTGCAGGTGAACGGCGAAGGCGACGGCAGCACGGTGCCGCGCCGCGTGGAGTGCGCGGAGAACGAGCTCCGGTTCATTCGGGACGACCCGGCGCTGCCGCTCGAGACGCGCATCCATGCCGCCGGCCCTCACCGATGGGAGGCACGCGACGACGGCCTCACTCTGCGGCTGCGGCTGGCACGGGGCGAGGGGTTGGTCCTGCCGCTCCGTGTCGAGGCCATCGACCCCGCGACCCCGATGCCTGACGAGGGCGCGTGCGAGGCACGCTGGCGCGACTGGAGCGAGGGCCTCACGGAGATCCGCGCCGGCGGCGATCCCGCGATCGACCGGATCGTCCGGGAAAACGTCGCCGACATCGCGTCCTTCCCGCTGCTCGAGGGACGCGAAGAGGAGTGGCTGGCGCCGCAGGCGGGGGTCCCGCTCTACCCGGCACTCTTCGGCCGCGACGCCGTCACGGCGGCGTGGCAGTCCGCGATGCTCGACCGGGGCGAGATGCTCGACGCGGTGCTCACGCGGTTGGGCCGGGTGCAGGGAACGAAGGACGATCCCGCTCACGCGGAGCAGCCGGGGCGCATCCTGCAGCAGGCGCGGCGCGGTCCGCTGTCGCGCCTCGGCGTGCTTCCGTATGGCGCCTACTACGGCGACTTCGCGAGTCCGCTCATGTTCGTGATCGGCCTCGCCCACCTCTACGCCTGGTGCGGTGACCGGACGCGCCTCACGGCGCACTGGGACTCGGCGCGCCGCGTGCTGGACTGGGCGCGCGAGCGCGGCGATCGCGACG
>DATIGO010000318.1:0-6722 GCA_035454665.1 Gemmatimonadaceae bacterium
TGTCGGACCGGGGCTCGCACGGCCGCCGGACCCGCGCGCCGGGGCTCGCGGCGGAGCCGCGGGGACGGCGTCCCCGGCCTGAGCCGTTCCGCGGCGGGCGCGGCCGCTCCGGCACGCGCTGCCGCACCTGCCCCTGCCGGCGTCGGCGTTAGGCACGGAGCCCTCGCGGTACACGGCCTCAGCCGTTAGGCGCAGCCTCGTCAGGCATGCCCGCCAGACACGACCGGCAAAAGTCGCGTGCCTGCATGCAAAGTGGTGATGCACGTCGCAGCGGGCCGCGTCCACCCCGCGCATCCTCCCGCACGGAAGATACGGCCCTCCTCCGGCCCCGCTGTCATGCCGTTCCACTCGCGGATCAGGATGCCAGCCTTGCGGGGCCGGACCGGCATCCTGCCGCACCCCACGTCCTTTCGGAGAGCATCCTCGATGAAACGGATCCTCATGATCAGTTCGCTGGCCGTCGCCTGCGGCCTCACGCTCCCGACCCTCGCCTCCGCGCAGGACACCGTCCGCCGCGGTGGCGAAGTCGCGCGTACCCCCTCGTACGCCACGCTCATGTCTGCGCTCGCTTCCACCCAGCGCACCGCCGAGCAGATCAAGGGCCTCACCACCATCAACGAGACGGACGTTCGCGTCGTCGACGTCAAGGACTTCGTGACCACCACCAACGAGTCCGAGTTCAACGATGCGATCGGTCGCCACCAGGCCGAGCTCGACTCGCTGCGCGCGGCGATCGAGGCCAACCCGACGTTGAGCAAGGCCCTCGCCGACCACAAGGCGATGGCGGGCGGGCTGATGACCGATACCACCGCCCGGACCGACACGACCATGCAGCAGCCGCCCGCCACCATGGGCGCCGCCAAGGATGTGGTCGCGGCCGAAGTGCTCGACGACGGCGAGATCGTCCTGTACGTCCATCGCAAGTACTAGCCGCATCGGGTACCACGCAGTCCCTGCGGGAACTACCGGGGTCGGCAGCCGCGCCTGGACGAGGCCCACATCGTTCTAGCGTCCCGTGCTGCCGAACCCGCCCGCGCCCCGCGCCGAGGTGACCAGCTCGTCCGCCTCCCGCAGCGCGGGAACGGCGTAGTACGCGAAGACCAGCTGCGCGATCCGCTCACCCCGCCGGATCGTCACGGGTTCCGTGCCGCCGTTCTGCAGGATGACCTGGAGCTCGCCGCGGTAATCCGAATCGATCGTCCCCGGGGCGTTAGGCAGCGTGATCCCGTGCCGGAGCGCCAGCCCCGAGCGCGGGCGTACCTGCATCTCCATCCCCATCGGTAACTCGAATACCAGCCCCGTCGCCACGGCGCGGCGCTCGCCGGGCTGCAGCACGAACTCGCCCTCGGCCGAGGCGACGTCGTATCCGGCCGCGCCTGCCGTCTGTCGTGCCGGCAGAGGAAGATCGGGATTGTGCGGCAGCCGTCGGACCCGCACGTCCGGCGGCGCGCGCATGGGCGCCGCCGCTGTCGTCGCGCTTCCGTCCGCCGGAGGCACCGGAGGCACCGGAGGCACCGGAGGCACCGGCGTCAGACCGCCACGGGCTCGCCCAGCATCGCGGCGGCGTCCCACAGCTCCAGTCCGAAGGCCTCCGCCACGCCGGGATATGTCACCTTCCCATCCACGATGTTCAGTCCCTTGAGCAGCGCGGGATTCTCGCGCAGCGCCCGGCGCCACCCCTTGTTTGCGAGCTGCAGCGTGTACGGGTACGTCGCGTTCGTCAGCGCGAGGGTGGACGTGCGCGGCACCCCACCCGGCATGTTGGCCACCCCGTAGTGGATCACCCCCTCCACCACGTAGGTCGGGTTCTCGTGCGTGGTCGGCCGGATGGTCTCGACGCACCCGCCCTGGTCCACGGCCACGTCGACGATCACGGAGCCCGGCTTCATTCGCTTCAGATCCTCGCGCCGGACCAGTTTGGGCGCCTTCGCTCCCGGGATCAGCACGCCGCCGATCACCAGATCCGCCGTCTCGATCGCGTCGAGCACGTTGTGCCGGTTCGAGTGAATGAGCTGCACGTTCGCGGGCATCACGTCGGAGAGGTACCGCAGGCGCTCCAGCGAGACGTCCAGGATGACCACCCGCGCCCCCATCCCCGCCGCCATCTTGGCGGCGTTGATTCCCACGACCCCGCCGCCCAGGATCACGACCTTGGCCGGCGGCACGCCGGGCACGCCTCCCAGCAGCACGCCCCGTCCCCCGTACAGCTTCTCGAGGTACTTCGCCCCTTCCTGCACCGCCATGCGTCCCGCCACCTCCGACATCGGCGTCAGGAGCGGCAGCTCCCGGGTCGGGAGCTCGACGGTCTCGTAGGCCACGCAGACGGCGCCGCTCTCCATGTGTGCGCGCGTCAGCGCCTCGTCGGCCGCGAAGTGGAAGTATGTGAAGACGACCTGCCCCCGCCGGAGCCGCGGCCACTCCGGCTCGATCGGCTCCTTGACCTTGAGGATCATCCCCGCGTTCGCCCACACCTCGTCGGCCGTGCGCAGGATCGCCGCGCCGGCGGCGCGGTACTGCTCGTCCTCGAAGCCGCTCCCCTCGCCGGCCCCCTGCTCCACGATGACCTCGTGTCCCGCCGCCACCAGGGCCTCGGCCCCGGCGGGTACGAGCGCCACCCGATTCTCGTTGGTCTTGATCTCCCTGGGTACGCCGATGCGCATAGTCGTTAGGTCGTGTGGAAAGGGTGTGGGTCGCTTCGGGTGGTGTGGAACGTGAACCCGGCGAGCCGCGTCCGGATCCGGCCGGGCGCTCAGGCGGCGCCCGGAGTGCGTCCCAGCGTGAGAACCGTCTGCCGCGAGGGAATGAACAGCTCGGCGCTGACCGACGCCACCAGCTCCGGCGTGATCGCGTCGACGAGCGCCAGCATCTCGTCGAGGGGCCGGAATGGCTCGCCATAGAGCTCCGATCCCGCCACCCGAAACATGCGCGACGCGGGCGACTCCAGCGAGAGCGTGATCTGCCCCTTGAGCTGGTTCTTCCCCGCCTCGACCTCCTCCGCCGGGAACCCCTCGCAGCCGACCCTGTCGAGCTCGCGCCAGATCTCCTCCAGCGCGAGATCCGCCGATTCCGGTGACGTGCCGACGTAGATGCCCTGCAGTCCCGTGTCGTGATGATACGACTGGAAGGTGTAGACGGAGTACGCGAGGCCGAGCTCCTCGCGCACGCGCTGGAAGAGGCGTGAGCTCATCCCCCCGCCGAGCAGGAGGCTGATCAGCGTCACGGTGTACCGCCGCGGATCGCCGTAGCGCACGGTGGGCCCCCCGAGTACCACGTGCGTCTGCTGCCCGTCCCGCTCCACGTGGCTCTTGCTGGGGGTGGCGGTCACGGGCGCGGGCACCTCCGGCACCTCGGGGTCGCCCCCGGGCAGCGACCCCCACCCCGTGTGCAGCAGCACCTCGAGCAGCGCGTCGTGATCGATGCATCCGGCCGCGGCCACCACGATGTGCTGCGGGCGGTACGCGGAACCGTGCAGGGCGCGCAGATCGTCCACGCCCATCGCCGTCACCGTGTCGCGCGTGCCGAGGATCGGGTAGCCGTACGGATGGTCGCCCCACAGGGCCGCGTTATGCAGCTCGAAGACCAGATCGTCGGGGGTGTCCTCGACCATCGAGATCTCCTCGAGCACGACCCGCCGCTCGAGCTGGAGATCGCTGTCGCGGAGCGACGGCCGGAAGATCAGGTCGCACAGCACGTCCGCGGCCTGCGGCAGGTGCTCGTCGAGCACGCGGGCCTGGAACGACGTATGCTCGCGCGCGGTGAAGGCGTCGAGCGAGCCGCCCAGGCTCTCCAGGGCCACGGCGATCTCCCGCGCGCTGCGGCGGTGCGTCCCCTTGAAGACCATGTGCTCCAGGAGATGCGAGACGCCCATTTGCGCGCGCGACTCGTGCGCCGACGCCCGGCGGATCCACGCGCCCAGCGCCACGGAACGCACGCCAGGCATGAACTCCGACACGACGACGAGCCCGTTGTCGAGCACCTTCCGGCTGCCTCGATCACTCCCGGCTGCCTCGTCCTCCGCGGCCTCCTCGCCCACCGCGACGCGCCCGGGATCCGCGGTCTCCGCCACCGCCACCTCGCTCGCCGCGCTCGCCCCGATCCTCGCGCTCCTCGCCGCGCGCGGCGCCCACGGCTGCCGGGGCATCGCCTTCGCCGCCATTCCCCTCCGCCGGCTCGCCGTTCCCCACCGCCTCGGGCTTGGGCTGCAGGGCCTTCATGGAGAGGCGCAGGCGCCCGCGCTCGTCGCGATCGATGAGCTTCACCCGCACCCGATCGCCCTTCTTCACCACGTCCTCGGTCCGCTCCGTGCGACCGTGCCGCATCTCGGAGATATGGAGAAGCGCCTCGGTGCCGGGCATGATCTCGATGAACGCGCCGAACGCGGTCGTGCTCTTCACGGTGCCCTCGTAGGTCTCGCCCACGACCGGCTCTGCCGTGATCGCCATGACCATCTCCCGCGCGCGCTGCATCGCGTCGCCACCCACGGCGGCGATCGTCACCGTACCCGAGTCATCGACCGTGATCTCGGCCCCGGTCTCGTCCTGGATGCCGCGGATCGTCTTCCCCTTGGGACCGATCAGATCGCCGATCTTCTCGGGGTTGATCTGCAGCGTGATGATACGCGGCGCGTACGGCGAGAGATCCGCGCGCGGCTCTGGCAGCGCCTTCCGCATTTCGCCCAGGATGTGCAGCCGCCCCTCGCGCGCCTGCGCGAGCGCCTCCTTCATGATCTTGAGGTCGAGCCCCTGGATCTTGATGTCCATCTGAATGGACGTGATCCCGGTCTCGGTGCCGGCGACCTTGAAGTCCATGTCGCCCAGGTGGTCTTCGGTGCCCAGGATGTCCGTGAGAATCGCGTAGCGATCCCCTTCCTTGATGAGCCCCATCGCCACACCCGCCACCGCGGCGCGCACCGGCACGCCCGCATCGAAGAGCGAGAGCGAACCACCACACACCGACGCCATCGATGACGAGCCGTTCGACTCCAGGATATCGGAGACGAGGCGGATCGTGTACGGGAACTCCTCGTAGGGTGGCAGGATCCCCTGCAGCGCGCGTTCGGCCAGGTTCCCGTGGCCGATCTCGCGCCGGCTGGTGCCGCGCATCGGCCGTACCTCGCCCGTGGAGAAGGGCGGGAAGTTGTAGTGCAGCATGAAGGACTTCGTGACTTCACCCAGCTCGTCGATCGTATCGAGCCGCTGCACGTCGTCGGCGGTACCGAGCGTGCAGGAGACGAGGGCCTGCGTCTGGCCGCGCGTGAAGAGGGCGGAACCGTGCGCGCGGGGGAGGAGACCCGTGTCGACCGAGATCGCCCGGACTTCGTCGGGCTTCCGGCCGTCGACGCGGAGCCCGGTGTCGAGGACCTGCGCGCGCAGCGCGTTGTACTCGATGTCGCCCAGGAGCCCCGAGAGGAGCGGCCCCCAGTCGGCGTTTTCGGTGGCGAGATTCGTCTTGACCTCGCTCTTCACCGCCTCGACGGCCTGGATCCGCGTGTGCTTCTCCTTCTGGTTGAGCGCCTGCATGATGCGCTGCTCGGCCTCGCGCTTCACGCGCTCCACGAGGTCGGCCGGCGTTTCGGCCTTCGCCCACTCCATCTTGGCGCCGGGTCCGGCGGCCTGGAGCAATTCGTTCTGGAGCGCGATCAACTCCTTGATGCCCTTGTGCCCGACGGCGAGCGCCTCGAGCATGTCGGCTTCGCTGATCTCGAGCGCACCGCCTTCGACCATCACGATCGAGTCGGCGGAACCCGCCAGGACGACTTCGAGATCGCTGTACTGGAGCTGCTGGAACGTGGGATTCAGCACCCAGCGCTCCTGCACGCGGCCCACGCGTACGCCGGCGATGGGGCCGAGGAAGGGGATTCGGGAGGCGGTCAAGGCATACGAGGTGGCCACGAGCCCGAGGACGTCGGCGTCGTTCTCCTGGTCGGCGGAGATGACGTAGACGTAGACCTGGACCTCGTTCTTGAAGCCTTCCGGGAAGAGCGGGCGGATGGACCGGTCGATGATGCGCGCCGCGAGGATCTCGTGATCGTGGGGCCGGCCTTCGCGCTTGATGAAGCCGCCGGGGATCTTCCCTGCGGCATAGGTCTTCTCGCGATACTCGACGAGCAGCGGGAAGAAGGGGAGCGCACTCTGGGTGTCGCTCACGGTGACGGCGGCGAGGACCATGGTGTCGCCGAAGCGGACGACCGCGCTGCCCGCGGCCTGCTTCGCCATGCGTCCCGTCTCGATCGTGAGGGGCCGGCCGGCGAAGGTTCTTTCCATGCGATGCGTCATTGTTGGGAAACCCCGTGAGTCGCTGCGAGCGAACGCGCGTCGCCGGCGCGTCCGGAGCGACGGTGCCGCGCCGGGAGCAACAAAACGCGCGGGCCCGATGATGCTGCCCGCGCGGTCGTCATGTCCCGGAGCGTGTTAGTGGCGAAGGCCAAGATCGGCGATGATCTGGCGGTACCGCTCGACGTCGGTGCGCTTCAGATACTCGAGCAGGCGACGTCGCTTGCCGACCATCTTGAGGAGCCCTCGGCGGCCGTGGAAGTCCTTCTCGTGCCCCTTGAAGTGATCGGTCAGGTAGTTGATGCGGCTCGTGAGGAGCGCAATTTGCACCGGTGCCGACCCGGTATCCCCGTCGTGCTGGCGGTACTTGGTGATCGTCGGTGCCTTTTCAAAAGCCATGATGTATATTCCCCGCGCGTCCAGCTCGCGTTGCGCTAAGTCCTTTGGAGC
>DATIGO010000319.1:0-20514 GCA_035454665.1 Gemmatimonadaceae bacterium
TCGGCGACCAGGCGGGACTCCGCCTCGCTCTCGGCGGCGTGCACCGCGACCGGGAGCCCGTCGCTGCGCGCGTACTGCGCCGCAGCCGCAAAGAGCGCATCGCTCACCGAGTAGGGTGCGTGCGGGGAGAGACCGGTGCACACGCGGGCAGTGTCGTGCGCGCGCAGCTGCTCGACCCTGGCCCGCAGCTCCCGGACGGCGGACGCGCACTGGTCGGGCTGCGGGCCGAAGACCTCCTGGTACATGATCCCGCGCACCCCCATTTCGCGCAGCGCCTGGTGCACCACGCCCGACTCGCAGGTGTCGGCGTAGGCGGTCACCCCCGCGAGCAGCCCTTCCGCGATACCCACGCGGGCCGATGCCAGCAGGTCGTCCCGCGTGAGCACCTGCTGGCGCGCCTTCGTGAGGCGGAGGATCCAGCGGCGGAACGGGAGATCCTCGAGCCAGCCACGCATGACGGTCAGCTCGAGGTGGGTGTGCGCGTTGACGAGGCCGGGAAGGAGCATGGCGTCGCCCAGGTCGGTCGTGGGACCGGGCGGCGCATCGGCAGCGGCCCCCATCCAGGCGATGCGCCCGCGCTCCACGCCCACGGCGCCGTCGCGGATCGCCGGGCGCGACACGGGAAGGACCCAACGGCTCAGGTAGAGACGCACGTCAGGCGTGAGCGCGCCGAGAGGGCGGACGGACGCCGCCGGTCAGCGCGGCGGGATCCGGAACGGATTGCTCGTATCGCGCGCGGCCTTTGCGGCCGCCGCACGCGCGGCGGCGCGCAGCGCCGCGCGCGTCGCCTCCCCGAGCGACGTGGTGTCGCGGGTGGGAATGAGCATGAAGTCCAACGCGCTGCACGTCTGGAGCGGCTCCGTCCCGGGCAGGAAGTACTCGGTGTAGGCGCGTTCGGCGCACGCCGGCGCAGCCAGCAGGCCCGTCACCTCGTCGACCTGACGGGACGCGATCGCCAGCGGGCGCGGCCAGTCCGGCGGCTCCGGCTTGCGCCGATAGACCTCGGTCATGAAGGACGTGAAGGCGGGCGCCGCGAGGCGACCCCCCTGCGCGTCGACCATGATCTTCCTGGGCTTGTCGAAGCCCATCCAGACGCCGCCGACGAGGTCGGCCGTGAAGCCCACGTACCAGACGTCGGCTCCGTCGTTCGTCGTTCCCGTCTTGCCGCCCGACGGGACGCGGAACCCGGCGTTCCACACCCGCGCGTTGGCCGTGCCGCGCAGAACCACGTCCTTGAGCATGCTCACCATCAGCCACGCCTCCGGGGCCGCGAGCACGGGCATCGGAACCGGTTCCGGCTGCCAGAGGACGTTACCCTCCTGATCCTCCACCCGTACGATCCCGTTAGGCTGCGTGTGAAGGCCGAGGTTCGCGAACACCGTATAGGCGCCGATCAGCTCGATCGGATAGACCTCTGCCGAGCCGATGTGGATCGACGGATATGGCGGAATCGGGGTGGTCAGACCGAACTGGCGGGCGAGGTCGACCACGGTCTGCTCGCCGAGCTCCATGCCCGCCCGGATGGCGATGAGGTTGCGCGACTGGTACAGTCCGCGGCGCATCGTCATCGGCCCCTCGAACGTGAGGTCGTAGTTCTCCGGGGTCCAGATCGAACCGTCGAGCTGCGGGAGGCTGATCGGCGCGTCGTCGATCATCCAGGCCGGCGAGCGGCCCGCCTGGATCGCGGCCGAATAGACGATGGGCTTGAACGTGGAACCCGGCTGCCGGAGCGCCTGGGTCGCGCGGTTGAATTTCGAGTCGCTGTAGTCCCGCCCGCCCACGAGGGCCCGCACGGCGCCATCGCGCGGATCGATCGCCACGAAGGCGCCCTGCAGGTACGGCGATTCCATCTCGGCGTTCGCGCCGCGGACGCCGCGCGCCATGTACTGCTCGTACGTGAGGTGCCGGAAGTTGCCGAAACGCCCCCCCTCCACGGCGCGGAGCTGGTTCTCCAGCGCACGCTCGGCGGCGGTCTGCATGTCGAGATCGAGCGTGGTGTACACCTTGAGGCCCTGATCGTAGACCTTGTCGCCGAAGCGCTCATGGAGCTGCTTGCGGACCCACTCCACGAAGTACGGCGCGATCTCGCCGGACTCGATGCGGCGCGCGAGCTGGAGCGGGTAGGCCTTTGCCAGGCTCGCGGCCACGTCGGTGGTGGCCTCCTGCCGGCGCATCAGCTCGACGATCGTGTTGCGCCGCTGGACCGCGCGGTGCGGATACCAGCGCGGATTGTACCGGCCGGGCGCCTTCGGGAGCGCGGCCAGGGTGGCCGCCTCGGCGAGATTCACGTAGCGCACCGACTTGCCGAAGTACCGCTGCGCGGCCGTCTCGACGCCGTAGGCCCCGCTGCCGAGGTTGATCTGGTTGAGGTACAGCTCGAGGATCTTCTCCTTGGGATAGCGGCGCTCGATCCGGCGGGCGACGCTCATCTCCTTGAGCTTGCGGACGGGCGACTTGTCGCGCGTGATCTGGTCGGGGAAGATGTTGCGGGCCAGCTGCATCGTGATGGTCGAAAAGCCTTCCTCGAAGCGCCCCACCTGGAGGTTATGGATGACGGCGCCCGGGACGCGCAGCCAGTCAATGCCGTCGTGGCGGTAGAAGCGCTTGTCTTCGGTGATGACGAAGGCGTCCTGCACGACCTGCGGGATCTGGTCCAGCGTGATGAGCGTGCGGCGCTCGAGCCCGATCTCGGCGACGAAGCGGTTGTCGGCGGCGTAGAGGCGCGACGTCTGGCGCGGCTGATAGCGCTCCAGGAGCTCGATCGAGGGGCAGCGGGTACCCTGGCAGACCAGGGTCCAGCCGCCGATCCCCAGGCCGAGGCCGAACGCCACCGTGAAGGTGGCGACGTGCCCCAGCCTCCGCGTTAGGCGCGGCCGCCGCCGGAAGAACTCGAGTGGGAAGAGTCGCATGGTCGGGGATCAGGGCCGGGGCCGGCGGCGGAGCGCGCTCCCGCGCGGCCTGCCCCGGCTGCTCTGTAAGGTAAGGGTATGGCGCCGTGCCGTTTGCAGCAACGAACAGCGAGCGCTGATCCGTGGGTCATCGGGTGTGATCTGTAGCACAGACGGCTATTATTGGCGAATGTCACGGCCCCGAACGTTCCTCGAGGAGCTGCGCTGGCGCGGCCTCCTCTTCCAGTACACCGAAGGCGTGGCCGACGCGCTCGCGGCCGGACCGGTCATCGCCTACTGCGGCTTCGACCCCACCGGCCCCAGCCTGCACGTCGGGCATTTCGTGCCGGTGATGGCACTGTCGCACCTGCAGCGGGCCGGCCACCACCCCGTGGCGCTCGTGGGCGGCGGCACCGGGCTCATCGGGGACCCGAGCGGGCGGCCCACCGAGCGGCCCCTCGCGGAGCTCGAGGTCATCGAGTCCAACGTGGCCAACATCCGCGGGCAGCTCGAGCGATTTCTGGACTTCTCGGGGCCCTTCGCCGCGCGCCTCCGCAACAACGCCGATTGGCTGCGCCCCCTCCCCGCGATCACGTTCCTCCGCGACGTCGGGAAGCACTTCAGCGTGAACTTCATGCTCGCCAAGGACTCGGTGAAGTCCCGCCTCGACGAGGGGATCTCGTTCACCGAGTTCTCGTACATGCTGCTGCAGGCGTTCGACTTCCTCGAGCTGCACCGTCGCGAAGGGGTCACGCTGCAGGTGGGCGGGAGCGACCAGTGGGGGAACATCACGGCCGGTGTCGAGCTCATTCGCAGGACGACCGGCGCCTCCGCGCACGGCGTCACGCTGCCACTCGTGACGCGCGCCGACGGCAGCAAGTTCGGGAAGAGCGAGGCCGCCGGAGGGAACGTCTGGCTCGACCCGAAGATGACGTCCCCGTACAAGTTCTATCAGTTCTGGATCAACACCGACGATCGCGACACCGGGAAATACCTCCGCTACTTCACGTTGCTGGAGGAGGACGCGATCGCGGCGCTGGAGCGCGCGCTGGCCGAGCGTCCCGATGCGCGCGAGGCGCAGTCGGAGCTGGCGTTCGACGTGACGGCGCGTGTGCACGGCGACCACGCGGCGCGGATCGCGCGCGAGGCGTCACGCCTCCTGTTCGATCGCAAGGCGGATCCGTACTCGCTGAGCCCCGAAGCCCTGCACATGCTGCGGGAGGAGGTTCCGTTCCGCCGGCTCTCCGCCGTGCGGGACGTGGCGCTGGGCGAGGGCGAGGCCGTGCGCTTTTCGGTGCTCGATCTCCTCGTGGACACGGGGCTCGCCAGGTCGAAGAGCGATGCCCGGCGCCAGGTCCAGCAGGGCGCCGTGACCGTGAACGGACGGCGCCTCGGCGCGGAGGAACACTTCGTCGAGGCGAGCGAGGCGATCGCGGGGGCGTACTTCCTGATTCGCAAGGGCGCGCGGGAGATCGCGCTGGCAGAAATCGTGTAGCGCGGCGCGCCGCCGTTGCGAGCGGCCCGCAAGATCCGGAAAGGGGACCCTGCAGCGACAACAGAAGCCCTTCCCACGGAGCAGGAGCCCTCACCACAGAGACACAGGGGAACAACATGTCGTTGTGCTCCGGTGCGTCCTCGGTGTCCTCTGTGGTGAGCGCTTTCAGTCGGAACGGCAACGAGACCGGACCACGCGCATCAGCGACCGACCAGGAGCCGCAGCGCGCGCTCGATTTCCTCGGCGGTCGTGTAGAAGTGCGGCGCCAGGCGGATGGCGCCTTCGCGAAGCGAGTGGATCACTCCCGCGCCCTGCAGGCGACGGGAGGCCACATCGGGGAGGTCGGGAATCACCGAGACGATCCCGGCGCGCCGCTCGGGATCCGGGGGAGTCAGGAGCCGCAGGCCCTTCGCGCTCGCGCACTCCACGATCTGCGCCGCGCGCTCCGCGACGAGCGCGTATACCCGCTCGAGGCCCAGGGCGTGGAACATCGCCAGCGACGCCTCGAAGCCGGCGATGTCCTGGAACGGGAGCGTGATCACCTCGAAGCGACGCGCGTCATCGAAGTAGGTGAGGTCGTAGTCGCACAGGCGCGTGAAGTCCTCCGACGCGCGGGTCGACATCCATCCCACGGCGTGCGGCTCGAGCTCCGTGACGAGCTCACGGCGGACGTACACGAAGCCCGTCCCCCAGGGGGAGAGCAGCCACTTCTGCCCGCCGCAGGCGAGCAGGTCGATGTGGCAGGCGCGGACGTCGACCGGCGCCGCACCCAGGCCCTGCATGCCGTCGACCACGAAGTAGATCCCGCGCTCGCGGCACGCCGCGCCCAGGCGCGCGAGGTCGAGCTTGAGGCCCGTCTCGAACGAGACCCAGGAGATCGTGAGCACGCGGACGCGGGGCGTGTCGAGCGCGGCGAGGAGCGCGTCCTCGTCGGCGAGCCGGCTGCGACAGGGAACGCGACGGAAGACCACGCCGCGTGCGCGCTCGAGTGCCATCCAGGGATACACGTTCGCCGGGAACTCGCGGTCACTCGACACCACCACGTCGCCCGGCTCGAGCGGCAGGCAGCGTGCGGCGACGTTGATCCCGTAGGTGGTATTCACCATGAGCGCGATCTCGCTGGCCGCGGCACCGATGAGCGAGGCGCAGAGCTTCCGCACGCGGTGGAGCATGCCGAACTGGTCGTCGTACGAGATGCGCCACGGCTCCGCGCGGCGGGCGCCGAACTCCTGTTGCGCCCGGAGCGAGCGGGCCGGGATCGGGCCCGTGCTGGCATGGTTCAGGTAGATCACGTCGCCGCGTGTGGTCCACGGCCACTCGGTGGCCCGCAGCTCCTCGAGATTCACCGCGCTTCCCGGATCGGCCGGGTGCGCGCGAGGCAGCGCGCTCATGCGGCCGCCACCGGGTCGCGGAGTTCCGGCGGTGTCTCCCTGGGTTGCCGGCGCCAGCGCCGGTGGTGCCAGAAGTACTGCGCGGGATACCGCCGTACCCAGTCCTCGAGGACGGCCGTGTGCGCCCCGACCATCGCGTCCACGTCGGCCTCGCGATCGCCCGTGTTCCGCACGGGGATCGGTGTCACGACGCAGCGGTACTTGCCGCTCGTCTCGAGCACCGCGGCCACGAAGAACGCGGGGACCTCGAAGCGCATCGCGAAGACGGCGGCGCCACGCGGGGTCTTGGCCGGGCGCCCGAAGAACGGCACGAAGGTCGACGCCAGTCCGAGGACGCCCTGGTCGGCGACGAAAGCGACCGCGTGCCCCTCGCGCAGCGCGCGCGGCGTCCGGCGCACCGCGTCGGCGTCGTGGATCACGCGCATCCCCGCGCCTTCGCGCGTGCGCGTGACATACGCGTCGGCGAGGGGGTTGTTCAGGCGCCGCGCGATCACCTCGATGGGGATCCCGCGCGCGGCCCCGTACGCACCAGCCAGCTCCCAGTTGCCGAAGTGGCCGGTGATCAGGACGACGCCGCGCCCCTCGGCCACGACCCGCTCGATCGCGTCGAAGCCCTCCTCCCCCTCGAAGAGCGCGAGCACTCCTTCGCGGCCGAGGGCCGGCAACACCGCCGTTTCGACGACGACGCGTCCGAGGTGGCCGTACGCCGCCCGTGCGAGTCGCCGGACCTCGCGGTCGCCCAGATCCGGAAAGGCCCCCGCGATCTGGCGCACGACGACGTTCCGGCGGATGCCTAACGGCGAATAGCCGAGCCGGGCCACTCCCGAGCCGATGCGCCGCGCCCAGGACAGCGGCAGCGCGCCGAGCAGTCCCGTGAGACTCCGCAGCGCGAGGTACTCCGCGCCGTGCGCGACCGAGGTCTTCATCCTGTGCCGCCGTACCGGTTGACGTGCATATTAGAGGGACTCGTCCGGGAATGCGCCTGCCCCTCCGGACACAGCGGACGCGGAGGTGAAGCACCAGGGAGATCCCTCTGGGTCCGCGGTCCCTTGCGTGAGGGTGTCGCGCGTCGTGGGTTGGCCTCGATGGAGCTCTGGCTCGTCACGAATGAAAGCTAAGGAGTTGTTGTACGCCATTGGCGTCAAGCCGCGCCCCCGCGTCTTTCCCTTCGAGATCCGGGAGTTCACGCTCGACGGCGACGGCGTGGTGCAGTTCGCGCAGTGGCTCCACCCCAGTGCCCGGCGACGTCCCACCCATCTCACGACCGCCATGGTCGCCGCGCTGCGCGGCTTTCTCCGGCCGGGTGACTTCGCCATCGACGTCGGCGCGCACGGGGGCGACTCCACGCTGCCGATCGCGCTCGCGGTTGGAGCCTCCGGGCTCGTGCTGGCGCTCGAGCCCAACCCGTATGCCTTCCACGTGCTCCTCGCGAATGCAGGGCTCAACCGGCGGCGCACGAACATCCACGCGGAGTGTTTCGCGGCCACGGACACCGACGGCGAGTTCGTGTTTCACTACTCGGATGCGGGATTCTGCAACGGCGGACTGCACGCGGGAATGAGCCGGATGCGGATCGCGCACTTTTTCGACCTCGAGGTCCGCGGCCGGAATCTGGCGCGCTTCCTGGAGGAGCAGTACGCCGCCGAGCTGCCGCGCCTGCGGTACGTGAAGCTCGACACCGAGGGAAACGACACCGCCGTGCTCGAGACGCTGCGGCCCGTGCTCGAGCGCTGCCGCCCCCACATCCGCACCGAAGTGTACAAGCACGCCACGAAGGAGCAGCGTGAGGCGCAGCTCCGACTGCTCGAAGGCCTGGGCTACCGGCTGCACCTCCTCGCCAACGAGGAGACGTACGCCGGTGAGCGCATCGGGGTGGGCGACGTGATGCGCTGGGATCACTTCGACGTGTTCGCGGCGCCGGACCCGGATGTGACGAGTGACGGGTGACGAGCGCGAGGGATCTGCGCGCCGTACCGCATGGCCGGCTGGCGAGCACACCCGGAACGGATCCCTCCTCGCGGCGCTCGTCGGGATGACAAAGTGCACCACTCAGCAACCAGCTCCAGCCATCAGCACTCAGCAACCATCCCGCACTCCCCCGTCACCGCCCGGCGCGCTGAAGCGTCCAGAGCTGCGCGTATTTCGCCGCTACGCTCGTCGCGGCCAGCACGGCCACGACCACGCCAACGGCACCGTCTCTCCAGCCGCCGCGCAGCACGAGCATCGAGAACAAGCGCCCCGGCGGTCGCAGGAGCAGGTCGGTGACCGACGCGCGGCGGCCGCGCGCGTGATGCTGCTCGGCCCACCAGCGGGAGTATCGGCGCAGCTTCTCGAAGTACTCGTCCAGATCCGCGTAGGGCGTGTGCAGCAGGGGCTCTCCCAGCTCGCCGACCGCACCATGCGTCACCACGTGCTCGTGCACGGCGCGCTCCTCGTAGCGCAGCGAGCGCCGGAAGAGCCGCACGGGCCGATCGCGTTCCCAGCCTCCGTGTCGGACCTCGTGACCCAGGAAGAAGTTGCGGCGCCTGACGCGCCAGGCCTCGCGGCCGTCTGCCGCTTCCACCGCCTGCGCCACAACGGATCCGAGTCGCGGGGTGCCGCGCTCGTCGGCATCCACCACCAGCACCCACTCCTGCGCGGCGCGCGCGATCGCGGCGTTGCGCTGCCCCGCAATCGTCCGAAACGGATGGCTGAAGACCACCGCCCCCGCCGCGCGCGCGCGCGACACGGTGTCATCCACCGAGTCGTTCTCCACCACGAGCACCTCGGCGGCCCACGATACGCTCGCGATGCACTCCGCGATCTGGTCGCCCTCGTTGCGCGCCGCGATCACGACGGTGACCGGCACGCGGGCCGGCGTGGTCTGCGGTCCCCTCATGGTCGCTTCCGTTCGCGCGAATGCGCCAGGCGCGCCGCGTGCTCGAACGCGCTGGCCATCGCGAGTTCGGTGAGCTCGCCGCTGATCCGCGCGCGGGCCGCGCGTGAGACGCGCGCCCGCCGCTCTGGCTGCGCGAGCAGCCGTTCGACGGCCGCGGCCATTGACGGCGGTCGGAGGGTCCCGAAGAGAGTGCCCTGCGCCTCCTCGTCCACGTAGCGCTCGATCACCGGCGAGCGGGGCGCCAGGACCGGCAGTCCACGCGCCATGGCATCGAGGCAGGCGAACGCTTCGGCGTCGCCGCCGGCGAGCACCCACGCCACAGTCGCACCCGTGAGCGCATCGGCCCGCTCTCCGTGCCCGGCCACCCATTGGACGCGGTCGGCCACGCCCATCGCCGCCGCGAGCACCCGGCACTCGTCCCTGCGCCTGACGATGCCGATCATCGTGAGCCGGCATCGCGGGTGCCGCTCGGCCAGGAGCCGCAGCGTGCGCAGGACCTCGAGGGCCCTCGGCGCATCGTCGTCGGTCGTCAGGCACGCCAGGTGGAGCCCGGTCTCGCCGTCCAGCGCCGGAGGGCCGCCAGGTCCGCGGTCGTCACGTGGCGGGAGGGGATCGACGCCGACGGTAGCGTGGATGGTGGGCACCGTGGGGATCGCATCCGCACCCCCGGTGGGCGCGGTCACGAGATACGCCGCGGGCGCCAGGCGTTCCGCCCAGCGCGTCGCGCGATCGGAGGGGAAGACCGCCCCCGCGGGGATGCGCCGCACGACCGCCGTGTGGGCGGTGCGGCGGGCTGCCAGCGCGGCGGCAACGTGCGTCTCGGTGTCCTGCGCGAACACCACGTCCGCGAAGTGCGCCTCGATCGCGCTGCGCACGGCCCGCGCGCGCGGCCAGGTCCGCGGCTCGTCCACGGGATAGACGGGGATCGCAGCCGCCGCGGCGAAACGCTCGAGCGCCGAGCCGGGCGGGCAGGCGAAGGCGACCTCGTGGCTGCGCGCGGCCAGGGCGCGGCCGGCGGCGAAGAAGGCCCGCACGCCGCCGGTCCAGCCGTCAGCCGATTCAACAAAGAGGACACGCACGGGCGGAGATCGTCAGGCTTCCACGCCCGCCGGCCGCTCCTGGAACTGCAGCGCATGCAGCCGGTGGTAGACCCCGCGCCGCGCGATCAGCTCCTCGTGCGTGCCACGCTCCACGATGCGGCCGCGCTCGAGCACGAGGATCTGCGTGGCGTGCATGATCGTGGAGAGGCGGTGTGCGATCACGAACACCGTGCGCCCGGCCAGCAGACGATCCACGGCCTCCTGCACGAGCCGCTCCGATTGGGTGTCGAGCGCCGAGGTCGCCTCGTCGAGGATGAGGATGGGCGGATCGACGAGGAGGGCGCGCGCGATGGCGATGCGCTGGCGCTGCCCCCCGGAAAGCCGCGTTCCCCGCTCACCGAGAACGGTGGCATATCCGTCCGGCAACACGTCGATGAACTCGTGCGCGTTCGCGGCGCGCGCCGCCTGCACGATCGCGTCGTCGTCGTAACGCGTCCCGGTGCCGTAGGCGATGTTGTTGCGTACCGTGTCGTTGAAGATCACGGTGTCCTGGCTCACCATACCGATCAGCGAGCGGAGCGAGGGCAGCCTGATCTCGCGCGTGTCGACCCCGTCCAGCAGGACGCGACCGCGCGTGGGCTCATAGAACCGGGGGATGAGATCGACCAGCGTGCTCTTCCCCGCTCCGCTCGCGCCGACGAGCGCGACGACGTCCCCCTTCCGGGCCCGGAACGCGATGTCCTGCAGCACCGGCTCGTCGTCGTAGGCGAAGGTCACAGCGTCGAACTCGATCCCCTGCGCGAGATCCGTGACGGTCCGCGTGCCGCGGTCCCGAGCGTACTCCGACGGCGTGTCGAGCACCTCGAAGAGCCGCTCCGCGGCCGCGAGCGACTGCGCCGCGACCGTCGGCACCTGCGAGAGCTGCTTGAGCGGCTGGAG
Source organism: Gemmatimonadaceae bacterium (assembly GCA_035454665.1). GTDB lineage: Bacteria > Gemmatimonadota > Gemmatimonadetes > Gemmatimonadales > Gemmatimonadaceae > DATIGO01. The sequence goes on from DATIGO010000319.1 coordinate 10,632, forward strand.
CATCCGCATGACCAGGACCAGGAACGTGATGAGGGCCGCACCGGTGAGCGTCGTCGATCCGCCCAGGACGTCGCGCGCCCCGACCCAGATGATCGTGATGGCGATCGCGGTCCCGACGGTCTCGGTGATCGGCTGGGCGAGATACGCGATGCGCGTGACGCGGACCATTCCCTTCGCGTACCGATCGCTCGCCTCCTGAAAGCGCTCCTCCTCGTACGCCTCGCCGCCGAACGACTTCACGAGCCGGATGCCGCTCACGGCTTCCTGCACGACGGCCGTCATCTCACCATACTGGTTCGAGAGCCGGCGATGCCCCTTGCGGAGCTTGCGCAGGAGAGGCTGCAGCAACGCGATCAGCAGCGGGGCCACGACCAGCGCGAGGAGGGTGAGCCGCCACGACAGCAGGAAGAGCGCGGCCACGGTCGTGAGGACGGTCGCCGCGCTCTGCAGCGTTTTCGTCATCGCCTCCGTGATGACGGCCTTGGTCTGCGCCGAGTCGGTGAGGACGCGGGCCAGGATCTGCCCGGTCTTCACGCGGGTGAAGAAGGCGAGGGGGAGGCTCTGCAGATGCCGGTAGACCGCGTTACGCAGATCGCGCGTCACGTACTCCTGCAGCGAGGCGCCGAGCTGTCCGGACAGCCACATGAGCACGCTCTTGGCGGTGACGGCGGCCAGGATGAGCAGCAGCACGTTCCGCAAGGATCCCAGCCGGTCCTGCGGATCGAGGAAGGCCCCGATCAACCAGTCCTGAACGTCGCCAAGGACGCCCGCGCCCATGGGCTCCTGGAAGATGAGCGCCAGGAACGGGATCAGGAGGGTGAGCCCGAAGACGTCCAGCAGCGCCGCGCCGAGGTTGCACGCGATGGTGCCCGCCATGCGCCAGGCATGGGGGCGGAGGAAGGTGAGAAGGCGTTGGTACAAGGGGGGCTGGTTGCGGGTTGCGGATCGCTGGAGCTGGTTGCTCGGGGCCGGAACAACGATGTCATCCCGAGCGGAGCGAGGGACCCGTCATCCGCGGGCGCGTGGCTGGCCCCGGCGCAGGCGAGTCGACTCCCTCGTCGCTGACGCTCCCCGGGATGACAGCCCGGGACCTCCACCCCGCTCGTCGCTGATCGTTCAAGGCTGGCCGCTCTCCGTCCAGTGTGTTCTCCGCTCGGGTCTCAACGCGGCGTCAACAGGGCCAGCGGCACGATGCACTCTTCCGGGGTGACCCCACCGTGGAGAAACGATCCGCGGTACCGGCTCTGGTACTCCCGGAGCTTCGTCGGATAGACGAAGAACGTGTCGCCGATCGCCAGCAGGGTATTCCCTCCCAGGCCCCGACGAGGCAGGCGCAGGGCGTCTTCCTTCGTGAACAGCAACGCGTGCTCGGCGCGTTCAGCGCGGAGATCCTCGCCGAACTTGTAGCGCAGATTCGCGGTCGCGTCCCGCTTCGCGAAGACCGTCGCCGGGGTCCCGCAGTGGATCGAGCCATGATCGCTGGTGAGCAGCACGGACACCTTGCGGCGCGCGGCTTCGCGCAGCAGGCGCAGGAGTGCCGAGCGCTGGAACCACTGGAGCGTGAGCTGGCGCAGCGCGATCTCGTCGCGGGCCACCTCGTACAGGATCGCACTCTCGCTGCGGCCGTGGGTCAGGAGGTCCACGAAGTTGAAGACGAACGCCGATACGCCCTCGTGACCGATCGCCGTCGGAAGGCGCCGCTCGAGGTCGTCGGAATCGGCGGGCGTGGAGATCTTGTCGTAGCGCACCGTCGCCTGGACCTTGAGCTCCGCGAGCTGCGCCTGGAGCAGCTCCTGCTCGTGCGCGTTGAGCGTCTCGTCGTCGCGCTCCCCCCACCAGTCCGGGAAGCGCCCCGCAATTTCTCCCGGGAACAGCCCGCTGAAGAGCGCGTTGCGCGCGTAGGGTGTGGCGGTGGGGAGGACGGCGAAATAGTGCGTGGTCTCCACGTCGAACAGCGGCGACAGCATCTCCTCCATGACCCGCCACTGGTCCAGCCGCATGCAGTCCACGACGATCAGGACGACGTTCCGGTCGCGCCGCAGGATCGGGAGGAGGAACTCGCCCACGACGTCGATCGAGAGCGGTGGGCGGTCGCCGTCGAGGTCGCGGAGCCACCGCGGATACGCCTGCTGCATGAAGGCGGCGAACTCGCGGTGCATGTGGGGATACAGACCGCGGAGGGACTCGTAGAGGCCCACCTCCCCCGCCTCCGCGAGGTCGATGTCCCAGCGCATGAGCTCGTCATAGCGCTCGACCCACCCGCGCCAGTCGAGCACGCGCTCGCGCTCGAGCTCGAGCGCCCGGAAGCGCTCCACGAAGCCGCGCGCCACGGCCTGCTTCCGGAGGGCTGGGCCCTCGAGGATCTTCGTCACGACCGAGAGCACCTGCCGCGGGTTCACGGGCTTGACGAGGTAGTCGCTCACCTCCGCGCCTAACGCTTCGCGGAGCGTGGTGTCGTCCTCGCTCTTGGTGACCATCACCACGGGCAGCGCCGGCGCGATCTCGCGGACCTCGCGGAAGGCCTCGAGGCCGCGCTTGCCGGGCATCTGTTCGTCGAGCAGCAGAAGGTCGTACGGGTGGCGACGCAGCATCTCGACCGCGTCGTCCGCGTTCGTGGCCACGGCGACGTCGTATCCCTTGTCGGCCAGGAAGAGCCGGTGCGGTTCGAGAAGCTCCGCTTCGTCATCCACCCACAGGACCGACCTGGGCGGCTGCGCAACCTTGGCGGGAAGCGGCATGATTTCGAATGTAGTTGTGGCGCTTGCGTTTGCCGAGTGGGCGGGGGTGCCTAGATTCCCTTCGTCCCGACTCCGCCAGTCCGCACCCTTCTGCTCCCCGAGCTCACGGTGCTCACGCATCCACCGTACGCGCTCGCCCCCACGGACTTCCGCTTCCGCGCGCTGGCCTCGCTCGCGGGGCACGCCGCGCTCGGTGGGGCCCGCGAGCTGCTGCTGGCCACGCTGCTCGCGGCGCGTCTGGTCGACGGCGTCGCGGGCGCCTACCCGCTGTCGCCCCCGCTCCGCCGCGCGCGCGCCACGGCCGCGCGGACCTGGCTCTCGGCGCTGGCACTCCCCGCCCAGACGCGGGCCATCTTTGCGCGACTGATCGATCTCACGGTGCAGGAGGACCGCCGCATCCTGGCCGACGCCTGGGACGGTCTCACGACGTTCGTGGCCCCCGCCCTCGACCTCGCCGCGAAGACGGAGCTGCGCCGGCTGAGCGCGGCCCTCACGGCGGGAACGGCGTGGCGCGGCGCATGAGGCACGGGGCCGGGATGGGTGCGGGGGAAGCGCCGGAGGAACGGGCGCGGCCGCGGTTCGACGTGGCCTCGGTGCTCCGGAGCGCGCTCGACGGGCGCGCCGCGGGCGCGCCGATCCCGACGGGATTCCCCACGCTCGACGGCTTGTTAGGCGGCGGACTGCGGCGCGGAGATCTCGTCGTGCTTGCCGGCGATACCGGCTCCGGCAAGTCGGCGCTGGCGCTCGCGATCGCGCTCAACGTGTGCGCCGCCGGCGGCTCCGCGGCCTTCCTCTCGGGGGAGATGACGGCGGCGCGGATCCTGGAGCGCGCCCTCGCGATGCGGGGACGCGTCGCGATCGACGACCTGCGGCGCGGGAGCCTCACCGACGAAGCGCATGCCGCCGCGGCCGCCGCGGCGCTCGCGCTCCGGGAGCGCGCCCCGGTGCTCGAGGACCTGCGCGATGCCGGCCTCACGGGCGTCTCCGACCTTCTGGCCGTACACCTGGGGATCGAGGTCACCGTGGTGGATCCCCTGCAGGCGCTGGCCCTCGGCCGGCTGCCGCTCGACGAGGAGGTGGCCCACGCGGCGCACGCGCTCAAGGAGCTCTCGATTCGGAGATCGACGGCGGCGCTGGTCGTGTCGCAGTTGGCGCCGTCGACGTCGGCACCCCTGAGCAGCCGCCCGCAGCTCCACCAGCTCGGCGCCCTCGGTGCCCTCCAGCAGCACGCCGACGTGGTGCTCGGTCTCTTCCGGGAAGAGATGTACGGATCACATCCCGACACCGAGGGGGCCGCCGAACTTCATGTGCTGAAGAACCGCAATGGACCCGGCGGCATGGTTGATCTGTACTTCCACCGGGAGTGGTTGCGTTTCGAGGAAGTCGCCTGAGGGCACGGGAGCAGTCGCTCCAGGAGTCTGGATTGCCGAGCGATGCGGGCGGGAGGATCCGGGGTTTGCGCGGGCTGGGCGCGGCGATCGCGCTCGCGCTGGCCGCGTGCACGCCCGCGCCGGCGCCCGGGCCCGAGCCCGTACCCCTGCCGGATCCCGGTCCGGCCGCGCCGCCGGTCACGACGGTCCGCCTGGCGGCGGAAGGCTACGTCGACGCCGGACGCGGGGGCCGGCTCTGGTACCGCGTCCGCGGGAGCGGGCGCGACACGGTGCTCGTGCCGCTTGGCGTGATGCTCGAGGAAGGGCTCGCGCCGCTTGCTGCCACGCACACGGTCATCTTCTACGATCCGCGCGCACGCGGGCGCTCGGATTCCCTGCCCGACTCCACGCTCGCGACGTTCGACGACGACGTGGCGGACGTCGAAGCGGTGCGGGCGATGTTCGGTGCGTCGCGCGTGGCGGTCATCGGGTACGACTATCACGCGGCCGTCGCGCTCGCGTGGGCGGCCGCGCATCCCACGCGGGCCAGCGGGATCGTCCTGCTGAGCCCGATCGCTCCCGTCGACAGCCTGGAGACGGCGTACGAGCCCGCCGACCGCCTGGCTCGGCTCGACACCGTGGCCGCCCGGGCGCTCGTCAGGATGCGGGCCGCCGGGCAGGACACGACGGATCCCGTCGCGTACTGCCAGGCCTTCTGGCGCGTGAACGCGCCGATCTTCGTGGGCGACACCGCGCAGGCCGCGCACGTGACACCCACGTGGTGCGACGCGCCGCCCGAGACCCCCGCCCGCCTCGCCCGTCACCTCGCGCACACGCTGTCCTCGTTAGGCGTGACGCGTGACTTCCGCGCGCTCGCCGCCCGCGTCCGGACACCGGTCCTGATCGTACAGGGCACGCGCGACCTCGTCGTGGACCCCGCCGCTGCCGAGGTGTGGGCCCGCCTGCTCCCCAACGCGCGCCTGGTCCCCCTGCCCGGCGTGGGACATCTGCCGTTCCTCGAGGACAGGGACCGGCTGCTCGACGAGCTGAGGGCGTTCCTGCGACAGTGAATGGGCGACGATTGTCATCCCGAGGAGCCGCAGGCGACGAGGGATCCGCCCACGGTGGGCCGGTGGCTGGCTTCCCGGGACGGTGGGTAGATCCCTCGTCGGCTACGCCTCCTCGGGATGACTACGCTGCGCCAGAACATGCGACCACCACCGGGCAAACCCCCTCGGCGCGCCGTATATTTCTCTTTCCCTGCCTCCGCCCGGGGCCGCAGGGCAGACCGACGACCCGGTTGTGAGCACGCCATGGCAGGTCACAGCAAGTGGAAGCAGATCAAGCACTACAAGGCCGCCGCCGATGCCAAGCGCGGGGCCCTGTTCACGAAGCTCATCCGTGAGATCACCGTCGCGGCCAAGCAGGGCGGCGGCGACCCTGACGGCAACCCCCGCCTCCGCACCGCCATCGATGCCGCCAAGGCTGCGTCGATGCCCAAGGACAACATCGAGCGCGCCATCAAGAAGGGAACGGGCGAGCTCGAGGGCGTGGAATACGTCGACGTGCTCTACGAGGGCTTCGGCCCCGGCGGCGTGGCCCTCATGATCCAGGCGCTTACCGACAACGCCAACCGCACCGTGGCGGAGGTGCGCCACCGCCTTTCGCGAGGCGGTGGCAACATGGGTAGCACGAACTCCGTGGCGTGGATGTTCGAGCGCAAGGGCCAGATCTATCTCGACGCCTCGACGTACGACGAGGACAGCACGCTCGAGGTCGCGCTCGAGGCCGGCGCCACCGATTTCGTGCGTGAGGACGACCAGTACGTCGTGAGCACCGACGTCCCCTCGTTCCACGCCGTGAAGAGTGCGCTCGAGCAGCACGGCATCACGGCCACGGAGTCCGAGATCGCCTGGATCCCGAAGCAGACGGTGAAGGTGGAGGGACACGACGCCGAAGCACTGCTGCGCCTGATCGAATCGCTCGAGGAGCTCGACGACGTCCAGAAGGTCGACGCCAACTTCGACATCGATGCGAACGTGATGTCCGGCCTCCAGAGCTGATCCATGCCCGCCCCTGCCGGGTCACGCGTCACGCGTCACGCGTCACGATGCTAGTGCTCGGCATTGACCCTGGTACGGCAACCACCGGCTATGGGCTGGTGACGTCGGACGTGCCCGGTGCTCCGCGCCGGCAGACGGCCGCGGTGCCGCTCCGGCTCGTGGAGTGCGGGGTCATCCGCACGCGGCCGCGCGATCCACTGCACACCCGCCTCCTCGAGGTATCGAACGGCGTGCGCGAGCTCATCGCACGGCACCGTCCCGATCTGCTCGCGGTGGAGGATGTGTTCTACTCGCGCAACGTGCAGACCACGCTCGCACTCGGTCACGCGCGCGGCGTCATCCTGCTGGCCGCGGCCGAGGCGGGAGTGCCGATCGCGGAGTTCCCTCCCGCCGAGATCAAGAAGACCGTGGTGGGTTCGGGGACCGCGAGCAAGGAGCAGGTGCAGTACATGCTCACGCAGCTCCTGCATCTCAGGGCGTCGCCGCAGCCTTCGGACGCCTCGGACGGCGTGGCGGCCGCCGTGACGGCGCTCCTCACGTCGCACCTGCGGCGTCTGCGGAGCGACGCGGAGGTCCCGCCCCCCGCGCCGAAGAAGGCGGTGGCGGGCGTGCCGACGCGGGTGATCGAGTTTCCGACCCGCGACACGCCCAGGCGACCGCGGTGATTTCGCAGGTCGCGGGACGGCTCGTGGCGCGCGAGCTCGATCGCGTCGAGGTCGCGACTGCCGGCGGGGTGTCGTACGAGCTGGCGATTCCGCTGGGGACCTACGAGGCGCTCCCGCGCGCGGGGGAGCCGGTCACGCTGCACACGCACCTCGTGGTGCGCGATGACGACTGGTCGCTGTACGGTTTCGCGACGAGCTTCGAGCGGCGCGTCTTCCGGCGCCTCCTCGGCGCCACAGGCGTGGGACCTGCGCTCGCGTTAGGCATGCTGTCGCGTTTCTCGGCCGAACGCCTCGTCCAGGCGATCCGGGAAAAGGACGTCGCGGCGCTCCAGTCCGTCCCGCGTGTGGGCCGCAAGAAGGCGCAGCAGCTCGTGCTCGACCTCGCCGAGAAGCTCGACGACCTGCGAGCCGAGGAACCCGTGGGCATCGGACGCGCCGGCACCCCGAGCGCCGACGACGCGGTGCGCGCGCTCGTCTCGCTGGGCTACACCGTCGGCGAAGCCGAGCGTGCCGTGCGCACCGTCCTCGACGCGGGCAACGGAATTCCCCCGGTGCCCGACATCATCCGGAGCGCCCTCGCCGTCCTCGCCGGGCGCTGACCCGCTGGCATCCCCGGCAACTCGTCATCTCAGCAACTTGTCATCCCGAGCGAAGCGAGGGATCTTGCCGGGACCCGGCTGGATTCCTCGCTTCGCTCCCCGGATTGACAACCCTCCCGTCCCAATGCCCGCCGCCCGCACCGCCACCTTCACCGAATCCGTCATCCGCGAGATGACCCGCGTCGCGCAGCAGCACGGCGCCATCAACCTCGCGCAGGGCTTTCCCGACTTCCCGATGCCCGCGGCGATGAAGGACGCGGCCGCGGCGGCAATCCACGGCGACGTGAACCAGTACGCGATCACCTGGGGATCGCCCTCGCTCCGGCTCGGGATCGCCGAGAAGTACCGGCGCTGGTACGACTTCGAGGTGAACACCGAGACCGAGATCACGGTGACGTGCGGCGCCACCGAGGCGATGGCCTCGGTCTTCCTCGCGCTCGTGGATCCGGGGGACGAGGTGATCGTCTTCGAGCCGTTCTACGAGAACTACGGCCCGGATGCCATTCTCGCCGGAGCGAAGCCCGTTTTCATCGCGCTCGAGCCGCCCGACTGGACGTTCGACCCGGAGCAGCTCCGGCGGGCGTTCTCGTCGCGGACACGCGCGATCATCGTGAACACGCCGCAGAACCCGACCGGGCGCGTGCTCACCCGCGAGGAGCTCGGGCTCATCGCCGACCTGTGCATCGAGCATGACGTCTGGGCCATCACCGACGAGATCTACGAGCACATTCGGTATGCGGGGAATCACCACCTGCTGGCGGGCTTCCCCGGCATGCGCGAGCGTACGGTGACGATCTCGGGGCTCTCGAAGACGTTCAGCTGCACCGGGTGGCGGCTCGGTTACGCGATCGCGCCGCTGCCGGAGACCGTGGCGATCCGGAAGGTGCACGATTTCCTGACCGTGGGCGCGCCGGCGCCGCTGCAGGAGGCGGGTGCGGTGGGCCTGGCGTTCGGCCCCGAGTACTACAACCATCTCGCGCTCGAGTACCGCGAGCGGCGGGATCATCTCTGCGGCGCGCTGCGCGAGGCGGGATTCAGGTTCGCGGTGCCCGAAGGGGCGTATTACGTGCTCTGCGACTTCTCGGCGCTCAGCAACACGAACGATCGCGAGTTCGCGCTCTGGCTGGCGCGCGAGGCCGGGATCGCGACGGTGCCGGGGTCGAGCTTCCACGCCACCGCGGGCAAGGGGAAGCAGTTCGTCCGGTTCGCGTTCTGCAAGAAGAAGGAGACGCTCGACAAGGCGGCGGAGCGGCTGCTCAAGATCCCGGCGATGGTCTGACGGCCACTATCGGAGAAACGCCGCGGCGTTCCCTCCATCCACCGTGATCACGCACCCCGTCGTCGCCTCCGCGCGCGCGAGCCACGCGAACGCGTCGGCCACGTCCTCCGCTGACGTCTCCCGGCCGAGCAGGTTCTCGCGGAAGTAGCTGTTCGGATCAACGCCGCGCGCCTTCGCCCGTGCCTCCAGCACGCCACCGCCGAACAGGTCGGTCCGGATCCGATCCGCGTTCACCGCGTTGGCGCGGATGCCGTAGAGGCCCAGATCCACCGCGTACTGTCGCATGAGGGCGAGCACGCCGGCTTTGGCGACCGCGTAGGGACCGAACTCGCGCCCGGGATTCACCGCGCTCTTGGACGCGTTGAACAGAAGCGATCCCCCCGTTCCCTGCGCGATCATCACCTCCGCGGCGGCACGCGCCACGCGCTGGTGCCCCAACAGGTTCAGATCGATCGAATGCTCGAGCGTGATGGAGCCCGACTCCGTGTGCAGGAGTCCCGACGGCGCCGTCCCCGCGTTTGACACCAGCACGTCCAGGCCGCCGAACTCCCGGCACGTCCGCGCGAACGCGGTCGCGATCGACCGGTCATCGGTCACGTCGCAGGACGCCGCACTCACCCGCGCGCCATATCGCGCGCGCAGGGCATCCGCCGCTGTGACCACGCGCGGCTCATCCCGGTCGGTGAGCATCACGTGCGCTCCCTGCGCCAGCAACTCCACCGCCGTGGCGAGCCCGATTCCGGACGCGGCTCCCGTCACCAGGGCCACCCGTCCCGCCAGCGGCCCCGCCGACGCAGCCTTCGCGAGCTTGGCCTGCTCGAGGCTCCAGTACTCCACGTCGAACAGGTCGTTCTCGCTCACCGGCTCGAACCGGCCGATCGCCTCGGCGTCCTGCATCACCTCGACGGCGCGCGTGAGGATGTCGCCGGCGATGCGCGCATCGGCGAGGGCGCGGCCCATCGTCAGCGCGCCGAGTCCGGGCACCAGCACGACACGTGGCAGCGGGTCGAGCCTGGCCAGCGCGCGCGCCTGACGAGCACTGCCGCGGGCGAAGTACCCGTCGTACCACTCGGCGTGTGCCGCGAGCGCGCGGTCCACCGCCCCGCGGGCCTGCTCCCCGTCCGTCCCGGCGAAGACCGCTTCCGCGTCGAGCCAGAGGGGCCGTGGAC
>DATIGO010000320.1:0-9285 GCA_035454665.1 Gemmatimonadaceae bacterium
TGGAGACCAGTGCTCTACCAGTTGAGCTACCGACCTATTCCAACCCTCACGGGAGCGAGAGTCCGACGAACGATGCCGGCACCGTTCCCCGCCCCTTCCCCCGCGTGAACTTCGAGGGTGACTGACGGGAATCGAACCCGCAACCCCCGGAGCCACAGTCCGGTGCTCTGACCGATTGAGCTACAGTCACCATGATGCCGACAGCGACCGGCATTGCGGGCACCGCCGGCGCGGACGACAACGCCGCGCTGCCCGGTCCGCCAGCCTCCGCGGCCGCGCTTCGCCGTTGGCTCCCGGCCAAGCCTCTCATTTTAAGCACCCCGAAATCCCTAATCAACCAACTCGACAGGATGGCGTTGGGTGACCCAACGCCGACAGGATGGGATTGGGTCAGACCCAACGCCGACAGGATCCGCCTCCCAGGGCCAGGCGGCCACGCGGCCGCGCATGAGCCGCGGCTCCAAGCCGCGCCTCGGGGCCACGGCACCCGCGTGGCGCGCTACGCCACCCCGCATCAGCTGACGAGCCACTCCGCCGCTTCCGTCGCGATCTCCGGCGGCACCCGATGTCCGCCCTCGAACTCCCGGTACTGCACCTCGTACCCGGCCCGCCGGAGCCGCGGGACGATCACCCGACTGCTGCGGTCGACGTCCAGCACCTCGTCACGCGTCCCGTGCGAGATGAACACCCCGGGCTTCCCGGCCGGCTCCGGCAGAACCAGGAACCCGGGCGAGAACGCCACGATCCGCCGGAACAGGTCGCCATTGGCGAGGCCTAACGCGAGCGCGTAACTCGCCCCGTCGGAGAAGCCCTCCACCGCGATCCGCGCCGGATCGATCGCACAGCTCTGGAAGACCCGGGCCAACGCCCGGTCGATGAACGCCACGTCCGGCCCGAACCCGCCAAAGCGCACGTCCCACGACATCGATCGGGAGTCCGGCGCCAGGAGCACGAACCCCTTCTCGTTCGCAAGACCCTCGAAAGGGCGCAGTCCGCCCGCCGCCGACCCGCCCGCGCCGTGCAGCATGAGCACCAGCGGGGCAGGCGTGCCGGGCGAGTAACTCGCCGGCACATAGATCACACCGTCACGCCTCGGACTGTCGCGCTCGCTGCCGAGACCGAGGAAGTGGCGTCCGGGTGCCAGCCGCTCGGACGGCTGCCCGGGACGTGCGCCGACCCGTCCCTTCCGCTGCGCCGCCGTGGGGCGGCCGTCCTGCGTGAGGCCCGCCCACGCGGCCGTGCCGGTGAGCCCTGCCGCCAGCGCCCCGAGGCGCCTCGCGCCGGCCTCGAGAAAATCGCGACGGCCGATCCGTCCGCGATCTGCCGGAATCCGCGCGCTCACGTTCGTGCCCGGTCGTTCAGTCCGCCGTACCCTCGGCCCGCTCGCGGCTCAGTCCTTCGCGCGGTCCAGGTACTCGCCCGTGTTGGGATTCACGCGCACGCGAACCCCGGATGGGATGAACTCCGGCACCTGAATCGTGACTCCGTTCTCGAGCTTGGCCGGCTTGAAGGACGCGGTCTTGGTCGCCGTCTTCATGACCGGAGAGGTGTCCACGATCTCGAACGTGAGCGTGTTCGGCAGCGTGATGCCGATCGGGTGGCCATCGTAGAACTCGGCCATGATGCGCATGTTGGGCACCATCCACTGCGCGTTGTCGCCGAGCGCCTCCTCGTGCATCTCGAGCTGGTCGTAGTTCTCCGTGTTCATGAAGTGGTACATGTCACCGGCTTCATACAGGAACTCGAGCTCGTGCGTCTCCATCGACGCGCGCTCTACCGAGTCATCGGCGCGGAAGCGATGCTCGAAGCTGGACCCGGTGCGGATGTTCTTCAGCTTGGCCTGGACCATCGCGCGGAGGTTGCCGGGGGTGTGGTGGCGGAAATCGACGATGCGACAGGGCTCGCCCTCGAAGACGATGACCATGCCCTTGCGGATCTGTGTAGCAGGAAAAGCCATGGGACCGATAACCTGGAGATGCGGCGTAAGTGTAAACAGCATTTAATGTTAGACCCTGTCTAGGCGCCCGTCAACCCCCTCGAGACAGGGCTCCGAAAGAAGCTCTGACACGGGGGACACCGCAGGTGGGGCCGGGCCGTCGGTGGATGAAACCGCATCGGGACAGGTGCCGGAGATCGGGGGAAGCAGACGCGGATCAGGCGGATCGAGGCGTATGCACGCGAGAGAACCGCAGACTCTTTTTCAACCGCAGCGGCTCCGGTCACCTCGAGCCGACTGCGGTGCGCCCCGGAGCTCGCAGCGCACGTGGAGCGATCCGCCCGATCCTGTTCCTTCCGTCTGATCCGCGTCGTAAGCGCCCCATCTCCGGCACTGTCCCGATGCGGTTTCATCCTCGGGATGCCGGGCGCCACCTGCGGTGTCCTCGTCTGCAATGGCTCGCTCGGTTCTTTCCCATCAGGGACGGTCAAGGAGAACCCGAACGGCTGCGTCGAGCTGGGAGTCCTTGCCGGTGTAGTGCTCGCCGATCGGCCGGTCCACGCGGACATCGACCGGACGCGGAACGAGCTCCATGTCCTTCCCGTCCGCCCCGCGAATCCGGATGAACGGGAGCCGCACGGTCGTCCCGTCCAGCAGCGTGACGTTCGACGTGTAGATGATCCACCCCGACGTGGGCTCGCCCACCACCTTGCCCAGGCCGAGGGTGCGGTATCCCTCGGTGAAATCCTCGGCGTCGGAGAGCGAGTGCTGGTTGGTCACCAGCACGGTGGGGCGGTCGAAGACGCGCTGGCCGAGCTGCTGCCGCGCGGAGTACTCCTGCCGGCCGCGCGGCTGCATCGTCAGGTACGGCCGACGCGCAAAGACGTCGAGCGCGTAGGCGTTCACGAAGCCGCCGTTGTTGTTGCGAATGTCGATGACGACGCCTTCCTTCGACTGGTTCTCGTCGTCGAGGTCGACGTAGAGCTGCGCGAGAGAGCCGGCACCCATGTCGGGGATGTGGACGTACCCGAGGCGCCCCCCGCTCACCCGATGCACATAGGCGCGTCGCGACTCGACCCAGTCCTGATACAGCAGGTTCTTCTCGGCCTGTGTGCTGATCGGCCGGACGGCGACCGTGCGGGCGTTGTCGCCATCGGCCGCGCCGAGCCGCACCGGGATGCGGCGCCCGGTCTGATGCGCGAGGAGCGCGTCGAGGTTGGTCGACGCGTCGAGGGTGGTGGTATCGATCGCGAGGAGGTAATCGCCGACCTTCGCGTCGCGCGCGAGCGGGCCGTCGGCGATGAGCTCCTCGATGCGGAAGCGGCCGCTGCGCTCGTACTCCGCGCGCGAGAAGCGCACGCCGAGCTTGCCGACGTGCGGCGGCGTGGGGTTGGGCCCACTCACGCCCAGGTGGGAGGCATTCAGCTCACCCACCATGAGCGCAAGGATGCGCCGCATCTCGTCGGGCGTCTGAGCCCCCGCCACGTGCGGGCGGACCTGCTGCGCCACCGCGTTCCAGTCGGCGCCGTGCATCCGCTCATCGTAGAAGTTGTCGCGCAGGTAGCTCCACGCCTGTCGGAATACCTCGAGCTTCTCGACGTGGAAATCCACGTCCATGCTCATGTTCACGGCGATCGAGCGGTTCTGGCGGGACTCGGGGTTGAGCACCTGCACGCGACCCCCCTCGAGGTACCAGATCTCGCGTCCATCGGGGGACCACTGCGCGCTTCCCTTCCCGGTGCTCGTGGTCGTCAGCTGGCGGAGGCCGGCGTTGGGGCCGGTGGCCAGCTCGTCGAGAGACCAGAGGAAGAGATTCGTCTGTCCGGCGGCCGAGCCGGTGATGAGCGCGTTCTTCCCGTCGGGGGCGATCTGCGCGGCCTGCACCGTGACCTGGATCGGGAGCACCGTCGCGCGGCGCCGGATGCCGTCGAACTCGATCTCGGTGCGCGGCGGCACGGTGCGGCCCCGCGCGCTGTCCCGCGGCGCCCCGCCGGCTCCTCCCGCCCGGCCGCCTGACGAGTCGCCGGGGAAGAGCGCCGTGAAGGCGTCCTCGCGGAAGCGCGGTGCGCGCGGCACCAGATCGACGCGCGTGAGCTGGGGCGACTCGGTGCGCTGCGCGGAGACGAGGAGGAGGAACGTCGCGTCGGAGCTCCAGACGACCCCGTTGCCGAAGGCGTTCGCGAGGAAGCTCACCTGGCGCGGCTCGCCGCCCTCGACCGGGACCACGAACGCGTTCTCGAAGCCGCGCGCGCCGGGCGTGATGAACGCGAGCCATCGGGAATCGGGAGAGAAGGCGAAGTCCTGTGTGCCGACGAACGGCGGCCGGTCGAAGGCGCCGCGCGCGGCCAGATGATCGCGCTTCGTGGCCAGCTCGAGGACGCGGAGCTCGTTCCCGTTGCGGGTGTAGGCGAGCCACTTGCCGTCGGGGGAGACCCGCGGCTGGACGGCGTTCCCGTCCCGGGTGAGCGCCGATTCCGCGCGGGTGACGAAATCGTAGAGGTAGAGGCGCGACACCCCCTCGCGGCTCGACGCGTAGACGATCCGACGCGAGTCCGGCAGCCAGACGACGTGGCTCTCCGGCCCCGGGGTGGTCGAGACGCGCGTGCCCTCCCCGCCGTCGCGCGCGGAGGCCGCGAAGATCTCGCCGCGGGCCACGAAGGCGATCTTCCGGCCATCGGGCGAGAGGGCGAGGCCCGAGAGATTCCCGGCGAGCGTCACGCGCTCCGTCACGGGGGCGGCGGCGGCCCCGCGCAGGGTGATCGGGACCGCGCGGGCCTGTCCCCGATCCACGTCGTAGAGCCAGACGCCGAAGTTCCGCTCGAAGACGATCGCCTTGCCGTCGGGTGCGATCTGGGGCCAGAGCACGCGCCCGTCGCCGAAGCTCGTCAGGCGCCGTGGGGCGCCGCCGCCTAACGGGCGCGTCCAGAGATTCTCCGCGCCACCGTGGTCGCTCACGTAGTACAGGGCGCGCCCGTCGGGAGCCCACATGGGCCACATCTCCTTCGCCTCGCGGAGCCCGTCGCTCACGCGCGTGTAGGCCGGCGTCGCGCCCAGGCGCACCAGGTGCAGCTCGCTCACATCGATGTGGCTGCGCCCCTTGCGCCACCACTGCCCCACCGCGAGGCCGCGCGCCGCAAGGGCGAGCGTCTGGCCGTCGGGGGATGGCGCCGACCAGAACTCCGAGGCGTACCGGTCGCCGGCCACGCGCATCGGCGTGCCGCCCGTGGCCCGCACACGATACACGTCGTGCATCCCCGCGATGTCGCGGCTCGTGGAGGAGAAATACAGCCACTCGCCGTCGCGCGACCAGGCGTCGAGCAGGTCGGGCAGGTCGTCGTACGTCACGCGAAGGAGCGTGCCGCGCCGGAGATCGAGCACGTAGATGTCCCCGTTCCCCGTGCGACTGGAGATGAACGCGAGCCGGCTGCCGTCGGGAGAGAAGACGGGCCGCGTGTCGTTCGCGGCGTGCGCGACGAGCAGCCGCGCCTCGCCCCCCTGCGCCGGCACGGTCCAGATGTCGCCCCCCGATACGAACGCGATCTCCGCGCGATCCGGGGAGATCGAGGGCTCGGCGAACGTCGGCATGGCGCTGGAACTCTGCACGGGCGGCGTGAGACCGGACGTCAGGGGCCACAGGGGAAGCGCCACGAGAGCGAGCGTGAGACGAGGCATGCGTGATGGGAAGAGGTCGGGCCTAAGGTGCATGCCGGCGGGTCGTCCGGCTACCGGTCGCGGGTGAGACGTTCGAGTTCCGGGGCGAGCGTCCGCCAGACGTTGTCCGCGACGCGGCGCGAACCGGCTTCGTTGGGATGAATGCCGTCGCCCTGGTTGAGATCGGGAATGCCGGCCACGCCGTCGAGGAGGAAGGGAACGAGCAGCGCTCCCTCCGCGCGCGCCACGGCGGGGAACATCTCGCGGAATCGCGTCGTGTAGGTGTCGCCCAGGTTGGGCGGCGCTTCCATCTGCGCCAGGAGGAGGCGCGCGGCAGGGCGCGCGGCACGGACCCGCTGCAGGATCGCGCGCAGGTTGGCGCGCGTGGAATCGACATCGAGGCCGCGCAGTCCGTCATTGGCGCCGGTCTCGATCATCACGACGTCCGCGGGTTCGCGCAGGAGCCACTCGACGCGGCGCAGGGCGCCGGCGGAGGTCTCGCCGCTCAGTCCCGCGCCGCGGATGCGCACCGGGAGCCCCGCCGAATCGGCCTTGCGCTGCAGCAGGGCCGGCCACGCGCTGTCGGGATCGAGGCCGAGGCCGGCGGTGAGCGAGGTACCGAGGATGAGCACCTGGAGCGGCGCGGGCCCCCGCGGCTCGACGGGCGGCGTGCCCGCGGAGCCCGTGGTCGCCGCGGTCTCGGCACGCGATGCCGGAGACCCTGCGGGCGCGGCCCCATCGGTATCTTTCGCGGACTCCGGCCGGTCACAGGCGGCGAGCAGGACCAGCATCGCCACCAGGGCCATCGCCGTCCCGACACCGCGTCGTCGCACCCGCCACGCCAGCCGCCGTCGCATGCTCGTTGCGCAGAACCTCACCAAGGAATTCGACAGCGGAACGCACCGCCTAACGGTGCTCCGCGACGTGTCGTTCGCCGTGCCCCAGGGGGCATTCGTCGCGATCGTCGGCCCCTCCGGCAGCGGCAAGACCACCCTGCTGGGGCTGCTGGCCGGGCTCGATACCCCCACGCGCGGCCGCGTACTGCTCGACGGCGCCGACCTCACGGCCATGACCGAGGACGAGCGCGCCCGCCTGCGGGGCCAGAAAGTTGGATTCGTGTTCCAGAGCTTTCAACTGATTCCGACGCTGACGGCGCTCGAGAACGTGCAGGTGCCGCTCGAGCTGCGGGGCGAGGCGGGGGCCGCCGAGCGCGCGCGCGAGCTGCTGGTGCGCGTGGGACTGGCGGACCGCCTGGATCACTTTCCCGCGCAGCTCTCGGGCGGCGAACAGCAGCGCGTCGCGATCGCGCGCGCCTTCGCGAATCGCCCGGGCATCCTCTTCGCCGACGAGCCCACGGGTAACCTGGACGGGACGACCGGACAGCGGATCGTCGAGCTGCTCGAGGAGCTGAACCGCGAGTCGCACACCACGATCGCGCTCGTCACGCACGATCTCGCGCTCGCACGCCGCGCGTCGCGGCTCATCCGCCTGGCGGATGGCGTCATCGTGGAGGACACGGACGAGTCCACCGCCCACGGGCCGAAGGCCGAGGCCGAGCCGGCCGCGCCAAGGCCCGCGCGGAGCCTCGGATGAGCGAACCCCTCGCGGGTCGCGCGTCCCTCGTCACTCTGCTCCGCCTGGCCTGGCGCGAGTCGCGCACCGCCCGGCGGCGCCTCCTCCTGTACATGTCGTCGATCTCCCTGGGCGTCGCGGCCCTCGTCGCGATCGACTCGTTCGCGCTCAACATCACGCGATCGGTCCGGGAGCAGTCGCGGGCGCTGGTCGGTGGCGACATCGTCTTCTCCGCGCGCCAGGGGTGGACCCCCGCGATCGACTCGCTCTTCACCACTTTCCCCGGTCGCGGCTTCACGCTCACGCGCGTCACCACCTTCGCGTCCATGGCGCAGGTGGCGCGTACCGGCAATACACGGCTCACCCAGGTGCGCGCCGTGGGCGAGGCGTACCCGCTCTACGGCGAGATCACGACCACGCCACCGGGCCGCTGGGAACGACTGCAGCAGGGGCGGTACGTGATCGCCGATCCGTCGCTCCTGCTCGCGCTCGACGCGCGTGTCGGCGATACGCTCGCGCTGGGCTACGCGCGCTTCGAGGTTCTGGGGGCGCTGGCCAGCGTCCCCGGCGATCCCGGCATCGCCGCCGCCATCGGCCCGCGCGTCTTCATTCCCGAGCGGTACATCGACGAGACGCGGCTCCTGGTGATGGGATCACGGGCCGACTACGACGCCTTTGCGCGGGTGCCGAGCGGGAATCCGCGCGACATCATCGAGGCCATGCGTCCCGTCCTCGACAGCAACCAGACCCGGGCGCGCACGGTGGCGCAGCAGGAGTCGGCCATCACCGAGGACATCGAGGATCTCTCGAACTTCCTGGGCGTGGTCGGGATCATCGCGCTGCTGCTGGGCGGCGTGGGCGTCGCGAGCGGCGTGCACGCGTGGGTCACGCGCAAGATCGACACGGTGGCGGTGCTGCGCTGCCTCGGCGCGACGACCCGGCAGGTGATGGTGATCTACGTGACCCAGGCGGCCGCGATGGGACTCGTGGGCGCGGCGATCGGAGCGGCGTTGGGCGTCCTGATCCAGTTCCTGCTCCCCGGCGCCGTAGGCGACGTGCTTCCGGTGGATGTGACGGTGCGGCTCGAGCCCCGGGCGATCGCGATGGGCATGCTGCTTGGGCTCTGGATCGCCATGGCGTTCGCGCTCCGGCCGCTGCTCGCGCTGCGCCGCGTGTCGCCGCTCCAGGCCCTGCGGCGCAACGAGGATCCGCTCCCGCTGCGTCATTCGTGGCGCGACATCCCGCGCCTGGCGGTGAACCTGCTCGTCGCGGCGTCGGTCGTGGGCCTCTCCGCGACACGCGCCGAATCGGCTGACGAGGTCTTCGCGTTCTCGGCGTCCGTCGCGGGCGCGCTGGTCGCGCTCACGCTGAGCGCCGCCGCGCTGTCGGCCGCCGCCCGCCGGCTCCTGCGGCGCGGCTGGCCCTACGTGCTCCGCCAGGGCGTGGCGAACCTGTACCGCCCAGGCAACCAGACGCGCAGTGTGGTGCTCTCGCTCGGCTTCGGCGCCTTTCTGGTGACCACGCTGTACCTGCTCCAGAACAGCCTGCTCGCCCAGTTCCGGCAGGCCGAATTCAGCGCGCGCGGCAACCTGGTCTTCTTCGACGTACAGAAGGACCAGCTCGCGGGCGTCGATTCGGTGGTCCGCGCCGGGGGGCAGGAGATGCTCGAGTCGGTCGCCATCGTCACCATGCGCATCGCGTCGATCAACGGGCGTTCGGTCGAGGATCTCCTGCGCGACTCGAGCCGGCGCGGTGAAGCATGGAGCCTGCGGCGCGAGTATCGCTCGACGTACCGGGACTCGCTCACCGATTCGGAGCGGCTGATCGAAGGGCGCTGGTGGAGCGGCGATTCCATGCCCGTCGAGATCTCGGTGGAGCAGGAGCTGGCGCTCGACCTGGGCGTGGGGATCGGCGACGAGATCGTCTGGGACATCCAGGGCGTTCCGCTCGCCTCGCGCGTGCGGAGCATCCGGACCGTGGACTGGGCGCGGTTCGAGCCGAACTTCTTCGTCGTCTTCGCGCCGGGCGCGCTCGAGCAGGCGCCGCATTCGATCGTCACGCTGGCGCGCATCGAGGACCCCGCGCTCCGCGGGCGCCTGCAGCGGGTCGTGGCGGAGCGCTTCCCG
>DATIGO010000321.1:0-6215 GCA_035454665.1 Gemmatimonadaceae bacterium
CGTGTCGCCCATGCCAAGAGGGCCGCGGACGATTCCGCGGCCCTCCTGGACTGCTCGGATCTGACGAATCAGGTGCGTTCGGTCAATCTCCGTCGTTGTCGAAGGTGAACCCATCGGTCTGTCGGTACAGCTCGAGGAGCGCATCCACCCGCGCGCCGGCGCCAACCGGAAGGATCGCGAACGGGGTGAGTGTGAAGCTGATCGCGCGCCGCGCCCCTTCCGGCCAGTCGGGCATCGACAGGCCCGCCACGAGCCGGCGGATCGAGGCACCGCACTCTTCCAGCAGGTGGTTCGCCGTCGCCCGGATCACGTCATACGGGATGGCGAGGTCGCGCGTGACGAGTTCGCCCGTTCGTTCATCCCGCCAGGCCGCGTCTCCCACGGCGCCCCGTTCCGGCCACAGCCCGAGGTGGCGAATCGTGTCCGATCGCTCGACCGGCTCGCGCCGGGACTCCATCGCCGCCGCCAGAGCCAGTGCGAGAGACTCCGGGGTTGCCTCACCATAGAGCGTCACCACGTCACGAGCACGCCGCTCCGAGTTGAGTGGTGACGGGACGGAATTCACATGCGCGAGCACGGTGGAGTATTCGGACGTCTCCTCGAGCATCACGAGGACATCCATCACTCCGGCCCTCCCTGGTGAAAAAACGCTCTGCAAGAGGTCGCGTGCCGATGTGCGCGCCAGCCGTTCCGCAGAGCGGAAGTCCTTCATTGAAGAAGACCCCCGATGCACCCGATCGGACACATCCCTTCGACGAAGGTTCCGTTACGGAGCTCACCCGTTCCGTCACGGAACGCGTACACGATGATCTCACAACTACGAGACACGTGCGTGACGCGATTCATTCTCGGGCAATTCGCGTACCCAGGAAGAGGACGAGCGCGAGGACGACGACGAGCAGCAGCGATTGCGGGACCGTCAGCGACGCCAGAGGAAGGGCGCCGAGCATCACGGGGAAGAAGCGCATCACTCCAAAGACACATAGGACGCCATACAGCCCCGATGCGACGGCGAGCGGGCGACCTCGCAGCGGGCCCGCCACAAGTGTGAAGCAGGCACCCCACACCAGCATCCAGAATCCGTGGGCGAGCGCTCCGACGACGAGGGCGACCCCGGACGGCGGGATCGCACTCGAGAACGAGGCGACGAGTGACCGGCCATACAGCAGGAACGGCGTGAGCGCCGCGTCGTGCCGCAGTCCCAGACCGATCAGCACGCCCGCCGTCGCCGCCGCCGCAAGCAGGCCGACGCGGATTCCGGTTCGAAGGCGGGGTCCCAGCACGCGCGAAAACAACCTACGCCCCCACGGCCACTCAAGGGCCCGAGGTTGTCGAACGCGTGATCGCGACCGATACTACGGATACTCCCATGATGACTCTTTCGCCTATCCGCGCCGCGACCGTGCTGGTCGTCGAAGACGCCCCCGAGGTGCTCCGCGTCCTCCAGCGCACCATTGCCGACAGCGGGTACACCGTGCTCACCGCCAACGACGGCGATACCGCCCTCGCACTGGCCATCGATCAGCGCCCGGATCTCGTGATCCTGGACGTCGGCCTACCCCGCCTGGACGGGTACGAGGTTGCGCGTGAGCTCCGTGCGCGGGCCTTCACGAACCCGATCCTCATGCTCACCGCGCGGAGTGCGGTTTCGGACAAGATCGAAGGTCTCGATGCAGGGGCCGATGACTACCTTGCCAAGCCGTTCGACCACGACGAGCTCCTGGCACGGGTGCGTGCCCAGCTCCGGCGCTCCGCGTTGCACGCGGAGCAGACGGCGCTGCGCGTGGGCGACCTCTCGATCGATCCGTTCCTGCGCGAGGTCCGGCGGGGTTCGAGAGAGATCGGCCTGACCCAGAAGGAGTACGCCCTCCTGGAGTACCTGGCGCGGCATGCGGGCCATCCTGTCTCGCGCGAGCAGATCTCCAGGCAGGTCTGGAAGCAGGAGTTCGACCCGACCACCAACATCGTCGACGTCTACATCAATTACCTCCGCAAGAAGGTCGACGCGGACGCGGACCCGCCGCTGGTGCACACGGTGCGGGGCGTCGGCTACATGCTCAGGGCGGACTAGGGACCCCGACCGGGGGGCCTGGCTCCCTCCTCGGCCCCGGTCACCTTCACGCGGCGGGGGGGTGCAGCGTCTATGAGAGTCAGACCCTGCAAGGTGGAGCCGTCCATGCGCCGATTTGGCTCGTTCGTCATCGTCGTCCTCGCCATTGGCGCGGCAGGCACCGTGTCCGCGCGGTCCGTGTCGGGGACTGTGCGGGACGTCACATCCACGCTTCGCGAGCTCACCGAGCGTGAGCAGGCAGTCCACGTCCTGAATCGGCTTGCCTTCGGCCCGCGCCCGGGAGATGTCGAACGGGTCATGCGCGTCGGGGTCGACCGATGGGTCGAGGCACAGCTGCACCCGGAGCGCGTCGACGACCGGCAGGCCGCCAGGGCCCTCGCGGCGTTCCCGCTCGTTCAGAAGTCCGCGAGCGAGCTGCTGCGTACGTATCCGCCGCCGGGCGCGGTGCGGGTTCAGAGCCGTCTCCGCGGCGACACGCTCCTGAGCGCGCGCGACAGCGCCGAGCTTCGACGGCAGGGTCAGCGCGCCCGCGAATTCGTCTCGGACCTCCTTGCGGCCAAGGTGGCGCGGGCCGTCGTGAGTGAGCGGCAGCTCGAGGAAGTGCTGGTGGACTTCTGGGAGAACCATTTCAGCGTCTTCATCGGCAAGGGGCAGGTGCGGTACTACCTGCCCGAATACACGCGCCAGGCGATCCGCCCCCACGTCCTCGGTGAGTTCCGCGACCTGCTGGGAGCCGTGGCAAAAAGCCCGGCAATGCTCTTCTACCTCGACAACGCTCAGAGCGTGGCGGACAGCACGCAGCCCACGCTGGCGCAGGTGCGCCGCGGCGGGAGGCAAGGCGCCGCGGGGCGCGTGGGTCGCGCGGGAGGCGCCGGTCGAGGCGTCGTCATCCGGCGTCCGGGCGCGGTCGGGCAGCGTCCCATGCCGCGCGTCGATTCGGCCCGGATGGCCGCGATCCAGCAGGCGCAGCAGCGCCGGCCGCGCGGACTGAACGAGAACTACGCCCGCGAGCTGCTGGAGCTTCACACGCTCGGCGTGGATGGTGGCTACACGCAGCACGATGTCATCCATGTTGCGCGCGCCCTCACGGGCTGGTCCATCAGCCCGCCGCGCTCCGGGCGGGCTGGGTTCGTCTTCCGGCCGGAGGCACATGACGCCGGAGAGAAGGTCGTCCTGGGGCACCGGCTCCGCGCAGGACGCGGCATCGAGGACGGCGAAGACGTGCTGAACATTCTGGCGCGTCATCCGTCGACCGCCCGGTTTATTGCAAGGAAGCTGGCAATTCGCCTCGTGAGTGACTCGCCGCCCGAGGAGCTGGTGGACCGCGCGGCGGCGGCGTTCACGCGGACCAACGGGAATATCCGCGAAGTCGTGCGTACCATCGTGACCTCGCCGGAGTTCTACTCGCGTGCCGCCTATCGCTCCAAGGTGAAATCTCCGTTCGAGGTCACGGTCAGCGCGCTGCGCGCCCTGGGCGCGCAGGCGGATACATCCGCGCTCAGCGCCGGCCTGGTGGCGCGGCTCGGCCAGCCATTGTACGGCCGCCAGACCCCCGACGGCTGGCCCGAAACCGGCTCGGAGTGGATGAACACCGGCGCGATTCTCAACCGCATCAACTTCGGCCTGATGGTGGCGACGGGACGGATCCCCGGAGCGCCGCTGCGTTCATGGCCGCAATACGACGCCCTCGTCACCGCCACGCGCGCGGCACAGGTCGACGGGGTAATCGAGAGCTTCCTCGCCGGACGCGCCTCGTCCGACACCCGCGAAATCCTGCTCTCTGGCCAGAACCCGCTCGCGGACCGGGCGGCGGCGGACTCGTCGCTGTTCCGCGCTGATGATGACGGGGCGCGCATGGCCCCGGGGGGAAGACGAGGCGCGGGGCGCGGCGGACGCGCTGCCGCGCTCGGACGCGTCCCTGCGCTGGCGGGCCTCCCGCAGGTGATCGGGCTCGCTCTGGGCAGTCCGGAGTTCCAGCGGCGCTAGACACCGGGCGCCGAACCGCCGAACGTGGCGGGGCGCGCCCTGCTCATCGAACAGGAGTCCCGATGCAACGCAGAGTCTTCGTGAAGAACGGCGCCCTGGCCCTGGTGACCATGGGGTTGAGCCCGAGCTTCCTGCGCCGTGCGGCGTATGCGGCGGAGCTGCCGGGTGCGCGGAAGGGAAAGATCCTGATCTGCATCTTTCAACGCGGCGCGGCGGACGGTCTGAACATGGTCGTTCCGCACGGGGAAGCGGCCTACTACGCCGGGCGTCCCACGATCGCGGTGCCGCGGCCGCGCTCCGGCGCCGAGGGAACGGCCATCGATCTGGACGGCTTCTTCGGCCTGCACCCGTCACTCGAGCCCTTCGCGCGGCTGTATCGCGACGGGCTCCTGGCGCCGATACATGCCGTGGGCAGCCCCAGTGCCACGCGCTCGCACTTCGACGCGCAGGACTACATGGAGTCGGGGACGCCGGACCTGAAGTCCACGCGCGACGGCTGGCTGAATCGCTACCTCGCGGTGAAGGGGACGTGCGAGGAGTGCGCGCGCCAGGAAGCGTCGCCGTTCCGTGCGGTCGCGATGACCTCGCAGACGCCGCGGATCCTCGAGGGTCCGTCGCCGGCCGTGGCGATGAACTCGCTCGGCGAGTTCACGGTGCGGGCCACCGGGTCCTCGGCGGAGCGACTGGAGGCGTTGTATCGTACCGGCGAGGCGGACCTGATCCATGGCGCCGGACGCGAGATGTTTGACGCGGTAAAGCTGCTGCGGGCCGCCAACCCGCAGCGTTATGCGGCCGAGAACGGCGCGGAGTACCCCCGGTCGCAGTTCGGCCAGCGGCTGCGCGAGATTGCGCAGCTCATCAAGTCGGATGTGGGGCTGGAGATCGCCTTCGCCGACGTGGGCGGTTGGGACACCCACGTGAACCAGGGCGGCGCGACCGGACAGCTCGCCCAGCGTCTCTCCGACTTCTCCCGCGCGGTCGCCGCCCTGACCACCGATCTGGGCGACCGCATGCAGGACGTGCTGATTCTGACGATGTCGGAGTTCGGGCGCATGGTGCGGCAGAACGGGAATGGCGGCACGGACCACGGCCACGCCGGCGCAATGTTCGTGATCGGCGGCGGCGTGAAGGGTGGGAAGGTCCACGGCCGTTGGCCGGGCCTCGCGCGCGAGCAGCTCTTCGAGGGTCGCGATCTGGCGCTCACGACGGATTTCCGGACCGTTTTCTCGGAAACCCTGTCCAAGCACATGGGCGCGGAGAGCGTCCAGTCGGTCTTCCCGGGGTTCGAGGCGAAGGGTCCCGACTCGCTGGGCGTTCTGGAATAGGGTCGGAGTGGCTAGAAGAGGTTCGGAGTCGCACCGCGCGCACTCCGGCACAGACCCTGTTCAGGCGTTCCCGCCGCAGAGTACCGTCGCCGCGAGCCCCGTCGCAGCCAACGACTGATGCTGGAGCAGCGCGGCCACGCCGGCGGCGCCGGCGGGTTCCACCACGAGCCCCGTCGTTTCCAGCAGCAGCCGGACCGCCTGTCGCAGCCGGCCTTCGCTCACGAGCACGACGTCGTCGATCACACCCCGCAGGTAGTCGAGCGCCTCCGGCACCGGAACGCGCACGGCGATCCCATCGGCGATCGTTTCGGCCGTCTCCGTCTCCACGATTCGGCCGCTCCGCCACGATTGCTCCATGGCCGGCGCCTGCTCGGCACACACACCGACGATCCGCGTGGCTGGCGCAACGGCGCGGATCCACCGTCCCATCCCCCCGAGCAGGGCGCCATTCCCCAGCGGTACCACCACGAGATCGAGTGGCTCACCCCACCGGCACAGCTCCACGGCGATGCCGCCCGCTCCCTCCGCTATGGCGGGCTCGCGCCCGTCCTCGACGAACGCGGCGCCGACCTCGTCGGCGTAGCGGCGCGCGTGCTGCTTGGCCTCGTCGAAATCGCGTCCCTCCTGATGCACTCGCGCTCCGAGCGCGCGCATGCGCGCGATCTTGAGCGGGTTCGCGGTGACCGACGCGAAGACCTCACACGCGACGCCGCGGCGGCGGGCGGCATGGGCCAGGCCCTGGCCGAAGTTCCCTGCCGACGCGCAGACCAGGCGCTCTGGTAGTGGATTCAGTTCGTGGAGAAAGAAGTCCGCTCCCCTCCCCTTGAAGGAGC
>DATIGO010000322.1:0-12208 GCA_035454665.1 Gemmatimonadaceae bacterium
AGCGGCGTCGAGAACGCGGCCAGGAACAGGTACATCCGGGCGAAGTGCCGCCACTCGGGCTCGGAGTTCCGCCAGCCGAGCGAGAGCACGGCAAGCATGCGCTTCCGCACCGGGTTCGTTTCCCGGTCGCGCAGCACCGCGAGGTCGGGGATCAGGCCGACGTAGAGGAACGTCGCCGAGACCGTGAGGTATGTCGAGATCGCGAAGACGTCCCAGACCAGCGGGCTCTTGAAGTTGGGCCAGATGAGCCGCCAGTTCGGATACGGCACCAGCCAGAAGAACTTCCACGGCCGGCCGATGTGGATGATCGGGAAGAGGCCCGCCGTCATGACGGCGAAGACCGTCATCGCCTCCGCGCATCGGTAGATCGTGGTGCGGAATCCGGCGCGGAAGAGATACAGAATGGCGGAGATCAGCGTCCCCGCGTGACCGATACCGACCCAGAAGACGAAGTTGATGATGTAGACGCCCCACATCACCGGGGGGTTGTAGCCGGCGTTGCCGAGCCCCCAGTAGATCTGGTACGTCCACGTGCCGGCGCCCCAGAGGAAGAACGCGACCGCGATCCCCAGCAGGGCGAACCACCCCGCTGTCGGCTTGAGCGTCCCCGCGATCTCGCGGTCGACCTGCTCGTAGGACTCGACGGCCGGGAGCTGGATGTTGGCCGATGCGACGTTCGGACGGACCGGCTCGGCGATCGTCGCCATCAGCGCGTGCCTCCCGTCGCCGGATGGTTGACCTTCTGCAGGTAGACCACCGCGGTGAAGGTGTTGAGCTCCTCGAACACGTGATACGCGCGCTGGTCCTCGACCTGGTGGGCGACGGTCCAGTTCGGATCGGCCGCGTCGCCGAAGACGATGGCGCGCGAGGGACAGGCCTGCGCACACGCCGTCGTGAACTCGTCAGGCTGCAGCGCGCGATTCTCGAGCCGCGCCACATTCTCCGCCTCACGAATGCGCTGCACACAGAACGTGCACTTCTCCATCACGCCCTTGCCCCGTACCGTGACGTCGGGATTGAGCTGGAGGTGCAGCGGCTCCGGGAACGCGTACTGCCGCCGGGCGGGCTCGCCGTAGCCGTGCCAGTTGAAGTAGCGGACCTTGTAGGGGCAGCCGTTCGAGCAGTATCGCGTCCCCACGCAGCGGTTGTAGACCTGCACGTTCAGCCCGTCGGGCGAGTGGTACGTGGCGAAGACCGGGCACACGGGCTCGCAGGGCGCGTTGCCGCAGTGCTGGCAGAGCATGGGCAGGAAGCGCGTCTCGAAGTCCGACTCGCCGTCCTCACCACCCTCGAAGTACCGCTCGATGCGGAGCCACGACATCTCGCGGCCCTTGAGAATGTTCGCGCCGGGACGCGTATCCCAGCCCGAACCATCCGCGCTGTGGAACGGTCGGAGCGAGCGTCCCTGCCACCGCGCGCCGACCGTCGGGATGTTGTTCTCGGCATAGCACGCGGTGACGCATGCGGAGCATCCTGTGCAGCGGGCGAGATCGATCGTCATCGCCCACCGGCGCGCGGTCATCTGGCTCCAGTGCTCCGGATCGTACATCCCCAGCGCCCGCGGGTCCGTCCGCGACAACTCGCCCACGGCGTCGTTCGCCGCGGGCGAACGCAGCCCGGGCTCGAACTCGGTCGGCGGGCCGCCGGGGAACTCGTGATGCACCTCCCCGGGCACGCCCGCCGCGAGCTGCGCCGCGGTGAGCGCGCGCGCGATCCCGCGGCCGTGCTGCCGCGCCGAGCCCTCCGTGCTGACGAGCGGCGAGTGTCCCTCGGCCTTCGCCACGCGGGCGCGCGCCTGGGTGAGTGCGAGCTGCCCGGCACCGTTCCAGACCGCGCCTAACGCATCGACCGCGTTGACGCCGATCCCCTGCGCGTAGCGCCCATAGGCCGTATGACCCTGCCCCAGCGACACCGCGACCGTGTCCGGCCGCACGCCGAGATAGATCCAGGCAGGCGCGGTGAGGCTCCCCGCGGCCGTCGTGATCGTGACGTGATCGCCGTTGTGCACGCCGAGCCGCTCCGCCACCGACGGGTGCAG
This sequence comes from Gemmatimonadaceae bacterium, assembly GCA_035454665.1. GTDB lineage: Bacteria > Gemmatimonadota > Gemmatimonadetes > Gemmatimonadales > Gemmatimonadaceae > DATIGO01. The sequence goes on from DATIGO010000322.1 coordinate 2,039, forward strand.
CTCCACCCACGACTGCCAGCAGATCTTGCTGACCGGATCGGGGAGCTCCTGCAGCCAGGGCTTGTTGGCGCCTGCGCCGGCGCCCAGCACCGGCGACGGCTGCACCACCAGAAAGAAGTCGCCGTCCCCTGCGAGCGGCGTCGGCGCCTGCGTGCCCGGAGCGGGAGCCGGCGCACCGGAGCGCGTGGGCAGCGTCCCCTGCCCCAGCCCATTCGCGAGCGCCTGCGTCAGCCCGGCGGCCCCCCCGGGGAACCGCGTCGTCATCCACTCGCGGTATGTCATCCAGGGAAAGCGCCCCGGCGCGGCGGGTGTGCCGTCGCGCGCGAGCTCCAGCAGCACATCACCCGTGGGCCGCGTGTCGAACACCGGCTCCATCACGGGCTGCTGCAGCGCGAGCACGCCGCGCGCGGGCTCTGCGATCCCCCACGACTCCAGCGCGTGATGGTCGGGGAGCACGACGTCGCACAGCTCGCTCGTCTCGTCAGGATAGCTCGAGAAGGAGACCTTGAACGGCACGCGCGCCAGCGCCTCGGCGAAGCGCGTGGCCTTCGGCAGCGTGTAGACCGGATTCGCGCCGCGGATCAACAGCACCTGGACCTGTCCGGCCTCCATCTCGCGGGCGAGTGCCTCGAGCTCGCGGGCGCCGACCGTCGGGCCGAAGGACAGGATCGCCTCGGCCGGCTTCACCGTCGTCCCGACGTTGCCGAGCGCGCGGTTGATGCGCGCGACGGCCTGCGCCACCAGCGACGCATCCGGCGTGGACGCCCCCGCGAGCACGAGGCTCGGACGCGTGGCGCTCAGCTCCTCCGCCAGCCGCTGGAGCTGTGCTTCGGTGAGGCCGCTCGCCTCGGCGGCCTGCGCGAGGGTCGTGCCGCTCGCGCCACCTGACGCGCCCAGCAGTGCCGTGGCGATCGCGTGCTCGCTCCCCGGGCGGCAGGCGATCCACTCGTCGGCGTTGAGGCCGGTCAGCGAGCGCCGCGCGCCGATATAGACGAAGCGCGGCGCGTCGGTGAGCTTCGCGCGCGCCGCGGCGAAGGAGAGCTGCTGCGGGACGCTCGCCCCCCACCCGTCGAGGAAGTCCGCGCCGATCGAGACGATGAGCCGCGCGGCCCCGAAGTCGAGCGCCGGCCAGACCGCCCCGTATTCCGCCTGGTTCGCCGCCTGCACCGCGAGATCCGCTTCGGCATCGACCGCGTAGTGCGTCCCGTATCCCAACCCGCTCATCCACTGGTCGACGAAGAGACCGAAGCTCCCGGCTTCGTGCTGCGAGAGGAAGCGGACCGCGCTGCCGCTCTGGCCGGCCAGCCGCTGCCTGACGAGCGTCAGCGCGTTGTCCCACGTCGCAGCGGTGAGCTGCCCGTTCTGCCGTACCATGGGCCCGCGATACCGATCCGGGTTGTACAGCCCCTGCAGCGCCGCCTGGCCCCGCGCGCACAGCGCGCCCCGGTTCACCGGATGCTCTGGATTCCCCTCGAGCTTGATCGCGCGCCCATCGCGTACCTCGGCGACCACGCCGCACCCCGCGGAGCACTCACGACAGAGCGTCGCGTAGTGGGTCGAGACGCCAGGAACGGTCTGATCCGGGGAAACCAGATACGGGATCAGTGCTTCGACCTGCTCCTGTCCGCACCCGATGGAGGCCGATGCCGCGCCCGCGGCGCCGAGCACCTTCAGGAAGTCGCGCCGCTTGACGCCCTTCGTTTCGCTCGTGGGGGGGGTCATGAGCTCAGTAGTGACAGACGGAGCAATCGTAGCGGGCCTTGCGCGGCGCTTCGTTCGCGGCGGCGCGGGCGCCGGCGGTGTCGCCGGCGGCGCGGAGACCTTCGCTCAGGCTGTAGCCGCGCACGTGGCAGTTCACGCACCACCCCATGTTCAGCGACGCGAACTGGTAGACGCGGTTCATCGTCTGCACGGGGCCGTGACACGTCTGGCAGGTCACACCCGCGTTCACGTGGCGCATGTGCGGGAAGCGCACGTACTCGGGCAGCTTGTGAATGCGGACCCACGGGATCGCCTGCCAGGCGGTGGGCTGCCCGGGTGGGGCGTAACGATGCAGCGAATCGAGCGGAGCGCTGCGGAAGGCCGCGCGCTCTCCGATCTGCGGACGGTTCGGCCCGATGATCGTATGGCACCCCATGCATGTTCCGACAGCGGGGATCCCCGGGTCAGGGGACCGATTCGCGGAGTAGTGGCAGTAGAGGCAGTTCATCCCGAGCTGCTGCACGTGCACGGGATGGGGGAAGTCGACGGGCTGGAGGGGGGCGAAGCCCTGGGAGGAGGAGGCGCCGCTGTACGCCGAGAGGCCTAACGCGGCCAGCGCGATCGCGAAGAAGGCGGGAACCAGTACCCACGATCGCCGTCGACTCATCGCGTAAGGGCAGGAAGGGGGTCCGGGCCTTGTGAAGAATTTCACAAGGGCGCCGTCAGCGGCGTATTATGACCGCCGGCCCTCCGCCGCGCAAGAGACGGCCTGAACATCATTTGCCACGCACCGGCCCGGCGCGCCGCAGCCTCCGCGCGCCTCACCGTTGACCTACCAACTCCATGGATCGGCCAGCGATACCGTCGCCACGTCCTCCGGCAGCAGCGCGAGGTTCGCACGTGGCGTCTGCGCGAGACGCAGCGGCCACGCGGCCCCGTAGACGAATCGGTCCGGTCCCACGGCGCGCAGCAGATGCGCGAGGTCGTCCTCGGGTGGCCCCCAGATCCAGCTGATGTCCCACCAGACCCAGGCCCGCTCCTCGGGCGTGAGGCTCCAGTGCACTTCCTCGATGAGCCCCCGTCCCGCGCCGAGGATCACCACGCGTGCCGCCGTGCGCGCGCGGGCCAGAGCGCGGATGTGCGCCGCCGTGAGATCACCCGTCACATCGTGCGGATGTCGCTGCCGCGCATCCTCGAACCGCACGGTCAGGAGCAGCGGGAGGCGTCGCTCGCTGCACGCCGCTCCGAGCTCCGTGAGCGCGCTGCTCCCCGCGGGAAAGCCCCAGTGCATCGGATACGCGCGGATCGCCGCCGCGCCCTCCTCGATCGCGCGCGCCAACTCGCGCGGCCAGCCGGGCCAGTCGGGGCGCACCACGGGCGCCGGGAACAGCGTGTCGCGGTGCGGCGCCAGCGTCCCGTAGAGCGCGGTGTTGCCCGGGTTCGGATCACGATGGAAGGCGGACGGCAGATACCCGACCCACGCGCGGTGCACGCCTTCACGCTCCAGGACGCGAATCAGCACATTCGCGTCGGCATGCGGTACCTGGCGCCAGGGGTACGGACCCACATAGGCGTGCACGTCGAGCTGCGCGGAGCGGGAGAACGCGCCCTGCGCCACAGGTGACGACGATGCGGCGGCACTGGCGCGGGGTGACGGGGGCTCGCGGACGGTCATGCCGGTGTGTCCACCGGCAACCGGGGAAAGCTCCCCTCGGGAAAGATCCTGACGGCGTTGCGCCAGCGGATGTCGGCCAGCTCCTCGCGGGACAGCCCGATCACTTCGAGCGCCCAGAGCTTCGCGAGACCGGTTTCCAGGGTCAGGTCCGCGCCCCAGACCAGTCGCCGCGGGCCGACTGCCTCCAGCGCGCCATCGAGCATCCCGCGATCGACTCCGCTGCCGGAGAGATCCAGGTACACGTTAGGCACCTCGCGCACGGCCGCGAAGGTGTGCGCCCAGTCGCCGCCGCCGCCGATGTGCGCGAGGATCAGCGCCACGCGGGGGAAGCGCCCCGCCAGCACCGCCAGGTCCGCGCCGTCGGAGATGTCCTGCCCGGGCACCTCGCCGCGGCGGTGCTGCCAGACGTGGTGCAGCACCGGCAGCGCGTGCGCGTCGGCGAACGCGAGCACCGGATCCAGCACCGGATCACGAGCCCGACGCGCGGCGGCCAGCTTCACGCCCACGGCCCCCGCCTCCAGGCAGCGCGCCAGCTCTCCCACCGCGAGCGCCGGCTCGTTCGGATTCACCGCCGCGTAGCAGCGTATCGTCTCGGGGCTTGCCTGCTGCGCGGCGAGCATCGCGTCGTTGCCAGCCACCGTGTCGCGTGGCGACTGGAAGTACGTCGGCGACGTCGCCCCCCAGCTCCCCAGCACCGAGCCCACGTGGTACGTCACGCCGATGCGGGTCCCCGCGCGCATGCGCGCCGCGTTCAGGCTCTCCCAGTTCGGTCGGCCGCACCCGGGGTAGTAGAAGTGCGCGTGCACGTCGATGAGCGGCGCCGCTCCCCCCAGTGGCGCCTCCCGCTCGACCGATGCGGTCACGCGGTCCGCTCGGCGACGAGCTGCACCAGCGCGGAGCTCGCGGCCCGCTCCACCTCGACGATGATCTCCTCCTCGTCGTGCGCGAGCGCGGCGTAGTTGTAGGCCCCACGCTTGAACAGCACGCCTTCGGCCACCGCCAGCTCCAGGAAACGGCGCTCCACAGCGGAATCCTCGAACCGGAGCAACCACATCGGGTCGAGCCCGTCGAGCCGCACCCCGGCGATGCCGCTCGCCGCGATCGCCTCGCCGACCGCTCGCTGCATCGCGGCGCCGATCCGCGCGAGATCGGCGCAGACGTCCTGTTGCTCGTAGATCTCGAGCACGGCACCGACGGCCGCGAGGGCGATCGCATCCCCCGCGAGCGTGGAAGAGATCCACGTCCGGTTGGCCGCCTCCATCACGTCACGCCTTCCCACCACCGCGGCCACCGGAAAGCCGCCCGCCATCGCCTTGCCGAAGACGGCCAGATCCGGTGTGACCGACGCCAGCTGCTGATAGCCGCCGGCCGCAAGGCGGAATCCCGTCTTCATCTCGTCGAAGATCAGGACCGCACCGAGCTCGTCGGACAGCCGGCGCGCGGTCGCGGCCCATTCGGCCGAGGGAAGCCGCTCGATCACGGGCTCGAGCACGATCGCCGCCAGATCGCGCCCCGCGTTCCGGCAGGCGCGCTCGAGCGCGGCGACGTCGTCGAACGGTACCGCCTCGAAGTCGCGACGCGCTCCCTCCGGCACGCCGGTCGCGGTGCTGCACCAGTCCAGCCACCCGAAGTAGCCGCATCCCACCACGCGCGACCGCGCCGTGGCCGCACGTGCGATGCGCACCGCGGCAGCGACCGCCTCCGCGCCGCTCTTGAGAAAACGCGCCTGCTCCGCGCAGGGAATGACTTCGCCGAGCCGCTCCGCCATCTGCACCTCGATCTGGTGCGCGAGCCCCGCCACATTGCCATTCGCCGCCGCGGTGATCGCGGCGCGCACGATGCGCTCGTCGCCGTAGCCGACGGAGACCGAGCCCAGCGCCATGGTGCAATCGAGAAGTGTGGCCTCTCCCGCGGTCACGAGGTGGCACCCGGACGCCCGGGAGAAGTGCGTGGGGCCGTCTTCGTTCCCCTCGCCATACAGCGCTTCCGGGCGCTTGCTCCCGGTCGACGTGCCGCCCGGAATCGCGTCGCGCGCCCGGGTCCGCCAAGATCGGTCGAGCGCGTCGATGCCTTCGTCGAATTCCGGCGGGATGGATTCGTCGACCTCGGGATCGCCCTCGTCAGGCGTGGCGTCCTGCGCGGCGTCGGCGGGCGCGGGGTCGGTATCGGGCGCCGATTCCTCCCGGCGTCGGAAAAAACGTCCCAGGGGCATGGAAACAGTATAGAGAGGTCCGCGGTGCGAGGTCAGAGGTCCGACGTGGTCGGCTCCGACGGCTGGGGGCGCCGTTCGGCCAGCACGCGCTCGAGCTTCTTCGTGACCTCGATGGCCATCGCACGGAGCAGCGAGAGTTCACGCGCATTGGGATCGGACCGCATCACGAGGGACCGCAGGGATCGGAGGACGTGCTCGCGGTAGCGCGTCTTGAAGAAGTCGATCGCCTCGAGCGCGCGCTCCGCATCGGCGTAGTAGCGCTCGAGCTCTTCGGCGGCCGCGGGGGGGGCGTCCTTGCGTGGCGGTCGGCGTGGACGGGTGGCATCGCCCGCGGCGAGGTGCAGCTCGTACAGCCCCACGACGACGGCTTGCGCCAGGTTGAGCGAGGCATACGCCGTGGTGGGGATCGTCACGTGCAGCTGCGCCCGGTCCAGCGCCTCGTTGGGGAGGCCGCGGTCCTCGCGACCGAAGACCACGGCGACGGGTCCGTCGGCCGTGGCATCGACGAGGCGCGCCGCCGCCTCGCGGGGGGTGACCACGCTCCAGCGGGCCGCGCGCCGGCGCGCCGTGAACGCGGCGACCAGGACGCACCCCTCCAGCGCCGCCTCGAACGTGTCGTGCTGGCGCATCCGCTCCACGACGTCGCCGGTGTCGTGGGCGATCCCCTGCACGCGCCACGCGTCGAACTCCGCAGCGCGGACGAGGCGCAGATCGCGGACGCCCATGTTCTTCATCGCGCGGACCGTCGCCGCCACGTTCACGAGATCCTGGGGCTCGTACAGTACCACGCGGACGGCATCCAGGTGTGACTCAGGCATCGGCGATCCGGAACGGAAGGAGGTTGGCGGCGTCCTGCCGATCGCCGCGAAGGTACGCCCACTCGCCCACGGCCCCGCTCAGGACGAGCTGTCCGCGCCGGCGCTCACGACCGGGGGCGGTCTCGTTCACGATCACGTCCAGCGCAACGCGCTCCGCGCTCCCGCCGGCGACGCGCCGCGGGATCGTCGCGAGAATCTGGAAGCCGGAGGTGACACGGCGCCATGAGGCATCGAGCAGCAGCGGTTCGCCCTCGACTTCGCGCGGCGTCACGCGGACCCGATCGGTGTCCGCGTCCGGCACGAGGATCCAGGAGTATCGTCGCACGGCGGGGCCGTCGCGGACCTCCAGATGGAGCTGGACGCCGTCGCTGTTGATGTCCGGGTGCTCGTTGTCGAGCGGGTTCTCCGCGCGCGCCGGCGCGAAGAGGACCTCGTCCTTGCGGATCGTGATCTCGACAAAGAGGTGGTCCTGCGTCGCGCCGAGCGCGACGAGCGCCTCGGGGGCGCCGGCTTCCCGCCACGACGGCTCCGTGCGGCGGTAGTGCTGCCGGCCGAGCCGGAACGGGAGCGGCACCCGGGCGCCGGGTTCCGCGGACCATCGGGTCAGGTCGCCGACCGCGGCCGGCCCCCGGTCGAGCAGCGGGATCTCCCGCTGGGGCGCCGGCGCGCGCGGCGGACGCGACTCGTCAGGCAGCGGGCGCTCCCGCAGGCCGCGCAGCACGGTCTCCCGCGCGCCACGCGGCGTCCGCTCGCTGACACACCAGCCGAGGGCCTCGCGGCGGTGCTCGTGCACGGCGCCATCGGCCATCGTGACGCACGTGACGCCACCCTCGCTCGAGGACTCCCGCACGCTCGCGTGCCAGGCCCAGACGGTCGTGATCTGTCCCTGCCGCCCCGAGGCCCGCACGAGGAGAAAGGTCCGGTGCGGCTGTCCCGGCGGTCCTGGCGCCACGCAGCGCCACCACTCGTGCGGCGCTTCCGTCGTGATCCACGCCTGCATCCCCGTCTGGTCGAGACGGAGGCGCGGGTGGGACCCGCCCCGCTCCGCGCGCTCCACGAATGCGAAGCCGTCCTCGAGGCCACGGCCGCCCGGCAGAATGGCCGCGCGCCACTCGAGGGAAGGGTCAGGCTCGCCCGTCACGTGGAACGGCAGGTCGACCTGCACCTCGTCAGGCGCCGTCCAGGTGACCGTGTCGACGAGATAGTGCGCCGAGACGACCACCGTGCGGCGGATCTCGGCCGGGGTGAGCTCCACCGCCGCATCGATCCACGTGACCCCGTCACCGGCGTCCCAGGCGCCGAGCCATCCGTCGACGCGCGGCTGGGACCGGCCGCCAAGGAGCGGCGCGTTGTGCGCGAGCGTGCTGCGATACCAGTGCAACGCGGGGTCGACATAGGAGCCCGTGCCCACGTCCTCGAGCACGCGCGCCGCGCCGTGCACGAGCCACAGGTTGAGCCGGTCGGGGTGACCGTGTCCGCCGCCCGCGTGGCCATAGTCGAGCGCCACGTACACGGCGCCGCGGTCGCGGCGGATGACCGCGAACCCCTGCCCCTCGAGCAGGATGCTCTCCGCGTCGGCCGGCGGCGCGGGCGACGGCGGATCCCCGCGCGCGAAGAGCAGCGCCTTCCAACCGAGGTCCGCCCGCGTCAGGCGCACGCCGGGAACGTTGCGCTCCGCCTCGGCCGTGGAACGCCAGCGCGCCGGGTCGCCGGCGGGCGCGTCCTCGCGATACAGCTCCCACCAGGCCGACGCGAGCCGCTCGTCGCCGGGATGCCGCGCGAGACCCAGCTCCGCAGACTCGGCGAGCCGCCACTGCCGGAGCGAGACCTGATAGGGCGAGTCGCGGCGCGAGGGGAACGTGAAGTCGGGGAGGGCCGTGCGGAACGGCGCGGCGAAGCCCTCGTCGAACCGCCTGACGAGCGGCGCCGGCAGCCCCGCGCCCCGCCGCTCCGCGAGGGTGACCAGATACCACAGGCCCCGGTGCGCGAACAGGTGATAGTTCTCTCCCTCGTACCACGTGCCGTCACGCAACAACCCGCGCTCGAGGTGCCGCTGCAATCCGCTCGGCCCGAACAGCGCGCGGTCCACGAGGTCCGCGCGGTCGACGAGCCCACCGGCCACGGCCAGTGCCGCGTTGTTCCAGACCTGGCGGTTCGAGTCGCCCTCGTCGTAGAGCGCGATGAGTTCCATCGAGGGCTCGATGAGCCGGGCGCGCACGCCGGCGAACTCGCCGCGCGACGCGTCCCTCGACTCCAGTACGTCCAGCGCCACGCAGAGCTGCAGCAGCCAGATCGACTCGAGGTACGTGCTGAAGAAGGGACGCGCAGGGCCCAGAACGTTGTCCACATTCGGATACGACTCGTAGCGTTCGGCGAGCCGGTTCAGGATCGTCGTGGCCAGCCGGCGATGACGCGCGTTCCCGAGCAGCGCCCACAGCACGGCGGCGTGCACCGCACGCTCCGCGAGCCACAACTGGTACCCCATCACCCACCAGCGGTAGTGCGCCTCGTCGTCGTAGCGGTCGCCGCACTGCGGGCAGCGATGCCGTCGCGGGCTCTGGGGATCGAACTCGAGCAGTGAGCCGTCGCGCGCACAGCGCCCGCCGCCGCGCGTGAGGCGGGCCTTCTCCGGCGGGATGAAGAAGTCCTCGTCAGGCAGCAGGCGGTCCAGGTCGGCCGCGAGCGACGCCGCCAGCGGTGCCAGGGGCCCGCTGGCCAGTGCCCGGCGCCCGGCGAGCTCCGCACTCCCGGCCAGGAGCGTCACGACCCGGCCCCGTCCCCTCGGGACGCGGGCGCGAGGTGCCACTGCGTGAGCGTGGGGAGCTCGCCGCGAAGATCCATGCGCACACCGCGCAGCCGCCCCGAGACACCCTGCACGCCACGGGCGTGGTACACCCAGGAGACCGGCACCTCGCGCGCGAGATCGCGCTGCACCGCGCGCCACGCCGCGGCGAGCTGCGTCTCGCTCGCGGCGGCGCGCACGCGCGCGAAGAGGGAGTCGAGTCCCGGCGTGTGATATCCGCCGTAGTCGAGCGTGCCCCCTGCGAGCCGGCCGTCGAACATCGCGCCGAGATGCGAAAGCGCGAGGTCACCCGGTATGCCGGCGAAGAGGGCGTCGAATCGCTTCGGCGCTTCCCGCGCCGTCGCCAGAAAGGCGCCCAGCTCCGCGAACCGGATCTCCATGGCGATCCCGTGCGCGCGGAGGTCCGCCTGGACCAACTGCTCGATCGCGTTGTCGCCACTCGCGATCGTGAGCAGCGTGAAGCCGAGCGGCGTGCCGTCCTTCGTGCGTCGCCCGTCGGGGCCGCGCGGCCACCCCGCCGCGTCCAGCAGGGAGTCGGCTTCCGCCGCGGACACGCGCGCCCCCGGCTCATGGAACGGATGGGCCTCCGGCACGGGGCCCGTCGCAGGCGTCCCGAACCCCGCCAACGCGACGTCCAGGATCCGCTGGCGGTTGAGGAGTGCGTCCACGGCCCGGCGGACCCGCACGTCGCCGAACGGCGCCCGCGCCGGGTTGAACACGATGGCCGTGGAGAACGACACGGGATAGGTGATCACCCGGAGCGCCGGATCCTCTTCGACCAGGGACGCCATCGTGGGCGCAATGCCGGCGACATCGAGATCGCCGCTCACGAGCCCGGCGAACTTGGTCGTCGGCTCGTCCACGACGGCGATCACGAGGCGCGTCAGGGCCGGCGGTCCCCCCAGCGCGGGCGGAAATTCGGCGACGCGCTCGAACACCCAGCGACGGCCCGGATCGCGGG
>DATIGO010000323.1:0-15767 GCA_035454665.1 Gemmatimonadaceae bacterium
CTGCCCACTTTGGAGGCGAGCAGCGCGCGCCGCAGTCGCAGACTCGCCACCTCGCCGGAGTGCTCGATGCCGTCGAGGGACCGCTCGCCGTGTATGACCCCAAGGGGCGCCTGCTCTACGCGAACGCAGCAGCTGAGCGCCTGATACGTCTCGAGGATGCCGACAGCACGCTACGTCGCGCGATGGACCGGGTGGCGAATGCCATCGATCGCTCGACGCCGCGAGCATACCAGCACCGGCCACTGGAGCTCGTGGAATGCGTGCGCGGCTCACTGGTGCGGGGGCGCGCGATCGCGGATCAGCCGCCGCTCCCCGACACGCCTGCGGTCGTCGTATCGGTGACGCCAGCCGGCGACTATCTGCCGTCGCCCGAGGAGCTCAAGGTGCGTCACGGGCTGACGGCCCGCGAGGTCGACGTGGCGTGGATGCTCCTCAGGCGCAAGACGGCGTCCGAAATAGCAGAGGCGCTCCGCCTCAGTATCTACACCGTGCGACATCACATCGAGCACGTGCTCATGAAGCTGGGCGTGCATTCACGCACGGCCCTGGCCGACGCCATCGCGACGCGCCGGCACCGCAGCGGCGAGGCGACTACCGGAGGATCCCTACTCCCTAAACAGCATCAGACAGACTCGCGAAGTTGAAGTCCCTGACCCGCAGCGCCGGCAACACCTGTCCCACGCGCGTCCGCTCGGCGCGGCCGATCTCCTCGATCTTGTTCACCATGATCAACGGGCTCTCGTTGAAGCGGAAGTTCTTCACCGCGCGCGCGATTCTCCCTCGCTCGATCAGGAACGTGCCGTCGCGGGTGAGACCCGTCATGAGGCCGTTCCGCGCGTCGAGGACGTTCGTGTAGAAGAACTGCGTCACCAGGATGCCGCGCTCCGTCTCGGCGATGAGCTGCTCGACCGTCTTCGTGCCCCCGGGCACCTTGAGCCCGCCGGGGACGCCGCCGAAGCCGCCTCCGCCACCGCCGCCCGTCGGCTCCTTTCCCTTCTGCTGCGCCCAGTAGCGCGAGTACGACAGGTTGCGGAGCACGCCGTTCTCGACCCAGACGTTGCGTTTGATCGGGAGCCCCTCGCCGTCGAACGGCTGCGCGAGCAGATCGGGGTCCGACGGATCGGAGAAGAGTGTGATGCGCTCGTCGGCGATCTTCTCGCCAAGCCTGGATCCGCCGCCGGCCTTGGAGTAGGGGCTGCGTCCCTCGTCCACGCTGCGTGCGTCGAGCGATCCGGCCACGCGCGGAAGGAGCGAAGCCACCGCGGCGGGCTCCAGCACCGCCGTGTACATCCCGGGCTCGACGGCGACCGCGTTGCGACTGGCCACGGCCTTCTCCGCCGCGCGCCGACCGAGGGTCTCCGGGTCGATCAACCCCCAGTCGCGTGCCGCGCCCCCGGCCCATCCCGAGCCCGTGCCGTCCGGGGTGCGGACGGTGGTGGAGAGGCTCACGTCGGTCTGCGCGTGATAGGCGAAGAGGCCGCGGCTCGTGGCGATCACCGTGGCCTGCGCGTTCGCGTCGAGAAAGCCGGCGACGAAGAGATCGCCCGCCTCGCGCCCGACCCGGCGCGCCGTGTCGATGAGGCGCTTGACGGCGTCGGCCCGCGCCTCCGGCGAGAGCGCGGCGGTTCGATCGACATACGCCGGTACGGTGAGATACGTCTGCGGGCCAAGCTCCGGCATGAGCTGGGGGTCCTCGGGGGCGAGCCGCGCGAGCCGCTCGGCGAGGTCGACGGTGCGCCGGAGACTTTCCTCGTCGAGGACGTTGGTCGTGGCGGAGGCGCGCCGTCTGCCGAACGTCGCGATCACGGTGAGCGTGGTATCGGTGATGCCGCCGGAGGTGGTGATCTCCGCGCCCGCGAAGCGCGTGTTGCCGTTCCATCCGGTCGAGATGTTGACGCGCATCTCGTCCGCCTTGCGCAGAGCGAGAACACGGTCCGTGAGCGCCTTCGCCTGCTCCCGAGAGAGGAAGGGGGCCGTGGTCTGGAAGAGTGAGCGTGGCATCAGAGGCTCCTCGCGGTGCTGACGACGTTGACGCCGCGGAAGCGAGCCGGCGGGCACCCGTGGCTCACGGAGTTGATCTGGCCGGGCTGTCCCTTGCCGTCGTTGAAGGCCCCGCCGAGCCAGTACGACCGCGGCCCGCCGACCATGTCCATGGCGTTCCAGAAGTACGAGGTGTTGCTCTGGTACGCGACGTCGCGGAGCATGCCGGCGATCCTGCCGCCACGCACCTCGTAGAAGGCCTGGCCCGAGAACGAGAAGTTGTAGCGCTGGTGATCGATCGACCACGAGCCGATGTTGCGGATCAGGATGCCGCGGTCGGTCGCCGCGACGATGTCGTCCACCGTGATGTCGCGCTCGCCGGGCAGCAGCGAAACGTTAGGCATCCGCTGGAACTGGACGCTGCTCCACGAGTCGGCGAAGGAGCAGCCGTGCGAGCGATTCACGCCCGTGAGCGGCTGGATCCACGCCACCTGTTCCCGCGTCGTCTGGTAGTCCTTGAAGATCCCCTTCTCGATCAGGAGCCACTGGTCGGCCGGGACCCCCTCGTCGTCCCACGCCACGCGCGAAAGCGATCCCTCCTGGGTGCGATCCCCCTGCACGTTCATGAACTCGGGACCGTACTTGAGCGTCCCGATGTGCTTCTCGGGCGGCGCAATGAAGCTCGTCCCCGCGTAGTTCGCCTCGTACCCCATCGCCCGGTCGAGCTCCGTCGGGTGCCCGATCGATTCGTGGATCGTGAGCCAGAGGTTCGTGGGCTCGATGATGAGATCGTATCGCCCGGGTTCCACCGATTTCGCCGAGAGCTTCTCGGCGGCGATGGTGGCCCAGCGCTCCGCGTTCCCCGGCATGTTCACCGACTCGATGTACTCCCAGCCCATGCCGCGCGGCGCGAGCTCCTCGCTGTAACTCTGGAAGTCACCGTCACCGATCGCCGTCGCCGTGAAGCTTGGCCCCACGCGGACGAAGGTCTGCGTCGTGAGCGTTCCCTCCGAGGTCGCGAGCGTTTTCACTTCGCGGAGGAGCTGCATCCCGGAATTCACGAAGCGCACGCGCGGGACCTTGAGCGCGGCCTCGTTGGCGGCAAGCAGCAGGGCGACCTTCTCCTCGATCGGGACCTCGAGCGGATCGCGCTGGATCGGCGTCATCCAGGTCCCCTGCACCGGTGTGACGGGGGCGAGCTGCACCGGGCGTCGCTGCACCGAACGGGCGGCGCGCGAAAGCCGAGCCGCCTCACGAGCGGCGCGCACCACTCCCTCCTTCGTCATCTCGCTCGTGGCGGCGAATCCCCACGAACCGTCGACGATCGTGCGGATGCCGATGCCGTATGATTCCGAGTCGGAGACGCCCGTGACGGCGCGCTCGCGCGTGTTGATGTTCTGGCGCCGGTACCGTCCGATGCGCGCGTCGGCGTAGGAGGCTCCGGCATCGCGCGCGGCGTTCAGCGCCTCCATGGCGAGCTCTTCGACGAAGGCATCGTGATCGGGCGCACGGATCAGTCCCGCGTCAGGCAGGAACGCGGGTGGCATCCCCAGCGTCCGCGTGCCGGCCACCGCCGACGCAACGGCGGCGGCACCGGTGACGAGGAAGGAACGACGAGTGGTCATCGAGTGGTCCGGACGAGGATAGGAGCGCACACATACTCGCCGGGACGCGGTACTGTCAATCCATGGGTGCTCGCCCCAGATTACGGGCGGAGCGTACGGCCGGCGCCCACCGAGTCACGCTCGACTCATCCAGGCGGCGCCCGCGGCCGTTCCCCGCCACCTCTTCGCCACGATGGCCGCCTACCGCAACGTCCAGCGCCACATCGTCCATCGGGGCCGGGAGTTCCACTTCGTGTCGTACGAAGGGACGCCCGCCGATACCCGTCGCGAGGTCGAGGCGATGCCTCCGACGTGGTATCTGCTCAACGCCGGCAAGCGCTGGCCCGTGATGCCGCATCAGGTCGACGAGCCCGAAGACGAAGTCGAGCGTCGCCTGATCGAGTGGCTCGACTCGAACGTCTTCAACGACTAGGGTCGGCGAACGGGTCGGCCAACGGGGCGGAAACAACAAAGGGCGCGCTGGTGCGCGCCCCTCCGCTTTCCCTCACCCCCGTGCCGGGTCAGTTCTTGTGCCGGAACGTGATGCGCCCGCGGGTCAGGTCGTACGGCGAGACCTCGACCTTCACGCGATCCCCGACGAGCACCCGGATGCGGAAGCGGCGCATCTTCCCCGCCAGCGTGGCGAGCACCGAGTGTCCGTTCTCCAGCGCCACGCGAAACGTCGTGCTCGGAAGCACGTCCGAGACGACACCTTCGAGTTCCACTGATTGCTCTTTCGACAAATCCCCTCCGTGTGAACCGGTCTGCGGGCGCGGCGTTCGCCGTCCCGCGTCGCGCGTTACCTCGAGCGCCGCTGCGCCGCGGTGCTCTTGAGCTGGCGCGCGAGGCTCGGCTTGACGTAGTGCCGACGCTTGCGCAGCTCGCGAAGCAATCCCGACTTCTGCACCTTTTTCTTGAAGGCCTTGAGGGCCCAGTCGAGCCGATCGCCGTCTTCGAGTGTCACTTCAATCATGCTGGCCTCGGATGCGGACCGGGCGACAAACGCCCCCGGCCCGCGAGATCGGGGAAAAGTGCGGGGCCGGCCCCCAGTGCACCGAGGCCGGCCCCGAGGTGATGCTGGCTGATGCCGTCGACCGACCGACGATCAACCACCCAGCTTGACCACGTTCTCCGCAGCGGGGCCCTTCTGGCCCTGCACCACGTCGAACTCCACCCGGTCGCCTTCCATGAGGGTCCTGAATCCCTGCGCCTGGATCGCCGAGTGATGCACGAAGCAGTCCTTCTGACCGTTCTCGGGCGTGATGAAACCAAAACCCTTCTGATCGTTGAACCACTTGACCGTGCCGGTGATACGCATTTCCTGCTTCCTCTCGTTCTTGGCGTCGGCGGCCGGTGATGCCGTACCCTCCGAACATATTCTTGCCCGCGGACCCAAGTGCCGCGAAGGCCTCCGCCCCCGCACGACGGGCCGCAAGGCACGCCGTTGCCCGAGTACTGGAAACACAAAAGGGCCGTCGCCGAAGCGAGGCCCTCAAGCATTACGGTAGAGACGTGTTCGCGCCGCCACGGCGCGTGTACTCGCTGGGGGAATCCTAGCGGTCGACGGCGCGCAAGTCAATCTCTCATCAGGGTATGTCCCCCCCGTCCGCCCTTCCGCGTGCGCCGCAGCGCGCGTAGAGTGTGCCGGCCCCTGCACGGCCTGTGGTGACCCAACGCACATTTCTCACTCATTCCGACCCCCAGCCTCGTCGCCGCGCCCGTCACATCGTTCCGTACCGGCAGCGTCGTCGTCGGCCCCTCGCGCACTCCCATCGTACTCTCCGTGGGCAAAACCTGGCAGCGTTTTTCCAACGAGCGACTGCTGCGTGTCCGGCTCAAGGATCTGGGCCTGACGATCGAGGGGACTTGGCTCCAGGGGATGGTCGAGAAGCTGTACGCTGAGCTCGACGAGCGCTTCCTGCTGTTCAAGCCGCACGTCTGGCTCTCCGACGAGTGGTTCTCGCCAGCCAACGTCCCCGGCTTCGCCATCCCCTTCTATCTCGCGCATCCGAGGCTGCGGCGCCTGGAACACGACCAGTTCCTCGACGTGGAGGGCGCCTCGCGCGCCGAGTGCCTGCGGATTCTCCGGCACGAGACCGGCCACTCGTTCCAGCACGCCTACCAGCTCCAGCGCCGGCGCCGGTGGCGGGAGCTGTTCGGCAAGTCGTCGACGCGCTACCCGGAGTACTACCGCCCGAATCCCGCCAGCAAGCGCTACGTGCAGCACCTGCGTCTCTGGTACGCGCAGAGTCACCCCGACGAGGATTTCGCGGAGACCTTCGCGGTCTGGCTGCGCCCCCGCTCCGACTGGCGCAAGCGGTACGCCGGGTGGCCGGCCCTGAAGAAGCTCGAGTACGTGGACGAGCTCATGGCCGAGATCGGTGGCCAGCGTCCGAGCGTCACAACGCGGCGTGTGGTGGAGCCGCTCCACCGACTCGGGAAGACGCTGGCCGAGCACTACGTCCAGCGCCGGCGGAAGTACACGGTGAAGTTCCCGAATATCTGGGACGCGGACCTCAGGCGGCTCTTCTCCGAGGAGCCGCGCCACCGGCGCAACGAGACCGCGTCGTCGTTCCTCCGTCGCAACAAGACCGAGATCCGCTCGCTCGTGTCCAAGTGGACCGGCGAATACCAGTACACGCTCGACGTCGTGCTGAACGACATGATCGGACGCTGTCGCGATCTGCGCCTCCGCGTGGCCGGCCCGGAACGCGAGCTGGTCCTGAACTTCGTCGTCCTTCTCACGGTGAAGACCATGCACTACATGTACGCGCAGGGCCGGCGCGACTGGATCGCGCTCTGACGATGGCGAAGAAGCTCCGCGTGCTCGCGCTGATGCATCCCGATCTCGTGCCGCCGGACGACGCGGCGAAGTACCCCGAGGAGGAGCGCTTCGCCTGGAAGACGGAATGGGACGTGGTCCGCACGCTCCGGCGGATCGGACACGAGGTCCGCGCGCTGGGTGTGCAGGACGAGCTGCATCCGATCCGTGACGCGGTCGAGGCGTTCAAGCCCGACATCGCGTTCAACCTGCTCGAGGAGTTCCAGGGGAACGTGCTGTTCGACCAGAACGTCGTGAGCCTCCTCGAGCTCCTGCGGGTGCCCTATACCGGCTGCAACCCGCGCGGGTTGATGATCTCGCGCGAGAAGGCACTCTCCAAGAAGCTGCTCATCTACCACCGGATCCGCGTCCCCGATTTCCAGGTCTACCCGATCGGTCGCAAGGTGAAGCGGCCCCGCCGGCTCACCTTCCCGCTCATCGTGAAGAGTCTCACCGAGCACGCCTCGCTCGGCATCTCGCAGGCCTCGCTCGTGAACACCGACGAGGAGCTGGCCGAGCGCGTGGCGTTCGTCCATCGCCGGATTGCGACGGACGCCATCACCGAGCAGTTCATCGAGGGGCGCGAGATCTATGTGGGCGTGATCGGCTCGGAGCGCCTCACCGCGCTGCCACCGCGCGAGCTGGTGGTGGAGAACCGCCCCGACGAGAGTCCGCTCATCGCCACCGAACGGGTGAAGCACGATCTGGAGTACCAGAAGCGGCACGGCGTGAAGGAGGGCCCGGCCGAGAACCTCCCGCCTAACGTGGCTGCCGGGATCGCGCACCTCGCGAAGCGCATCTACCGGATCCTCGGCCTCACGGGGTACGCTCGCCTGGATTTCCGCCTGAGCCCCGCCGGTGAGCTGTGGTTCCTCGAAGCCAATCCGAATCCGGAGATCGCGATGGGCGAGGAGTTCGCGTCCGCCGCGAAGCAGGCGGGGATCAGCTATTCGGACCTGCTGCAGCGGCTCCTGCGGCTGGGCCTGCGCGGGTCGGGCAGCGAGGGCTGACACGAAGCGGGTCGGCCCGCTCCGCGCCAGCACGCCCGACCCGCGCCGGGGCCGGCGCCTCCAGTGGCCCCGGCCCCCGTCGCGTCAACGCCGCGCCCTACCGTGCCCGGCGCGCGGCGTCCCAGACGACGTTCTTCTTGCCGTCGTAATCCACGAACACCTGCGCTCCGTTCTGCAGCTCCCGGATCGCCGCCCGCATCGAATCGACGCCGGCGCGCATGGTGAGTGGCCGGTCCAGCAGGGCCTTCTCGTTCACCGTGAGCGTCAGGCCGAACCACCGCCGAAGCACCGGAACCGCGTACCCCAGCGTGCGGCCCGCGATCACGATCTCGCCGTCCACCCAGCCGAGTGCCTCGGCGACGGCGGTCGGTGACGCGTCCGCTATGGCGCCGTCATCGGTGATCACCGCAGCGGTCCCCGCGGCGACGGCGCGCACCTCTTCGTCCGTCATGACTTCCACGGTTCCCGCGCGGACCCGTACCGTCACGGCCCGGTCACCGGGGAACGCGGCCACGTCGAAGACGGTCCCCGTCGCCCTGATCTGGACGTCGCGCACGCGCACGACGAACGGCATCTCCCGATTGACGGTCGGCTCGAACGATGCGGTGCCGGCCAGGGCCACGGCCCGGAGCCGCGTCCCGAAGCCGTCGGCGATGGTCAGCGTGCTGTGCGCGCCCATCGTCACGGCCGTTCCGTCGCCAAGTCGGATGGAACCGCGCTGCCCGTCTTCCGTGCTCACCTGCCGTGCGTCGCGCGACGAGAGTGCGCGGTCGATCGTGCCGTCGGCGCCGCGGCGCGGGAGCCAGAAGAGGAGCGCGATGACGGCGGCGGCCAGGGCGACCACGCCGCCGACGGCCAGCGGCCGAGTCCGGCGCCGGCCGAGCGCCGCGAGGTGTTCAGCCGTGTGATGGCGCGACTCTGCCCGTACCGATTCCAGCGTCTCGCGCGGCCCGTTCGGGCTGAGTGCGGCGGCTATGCGGTCCCAGGAAGAGTCGACGTCGGGTACAGCCGCCGGCGCCTTCGCATGTACGGCCTCCATCGCCTCGAAGCGCCGCAGCGACGCGGCGCGACTGCGCTGCACCGACACCGCGTCGCGGAACGCGGCGTCGAGGTACTGCTCGAGGGCCTCCGGGGTCTCGAACTGTGCGCGGCCATCCCAGAGATCCAGGAAGGCGCGCTCAACGGCCCGTGCGGCGCGAGCGGGCTCCCCCAGGGTGCCCGTCGCCCTGTCGAGGAGCGGGGCGAAGCGCTCCCGGAAGAGGCGTTCGAGCGCGTTTTCGTCGTTCGTCTTGAGCTCGGCGAGCAGGTCTGCTTCGATCAGCGGTGCCGTGGCGGGCATGGTGGCCTCCTGGGTTCCGGATCCCTTGCCGGGAATGTCCAAGGAGTCGCGCTCGGGGGCCCGTCCCGACAGCCGTTGAATCCCCCCGGATGCGCCGGGGCAACGCCGACGCGCCCGGTCCGGGAAAACCCGGCATGTGGTTCCGTGATCCCGCCCGGCTGGCGGGCCACGAGGCCAGGCCGACCACCGGCGCGGACACGACGCCCGGGTAGGTGGAGAGCCGCAAGTCACCGGCTCGGCTTGACTTCCCCTCGCGGGACGACAGAGTTCCTCCGGACGGTTCCCCGCGCGGAACCGTCCGCAGCCGTGCCAACCTACGGGGGCCGTCGCGCGTAACTTCCCGTTGGACTTCTGGTCCCGGCCGGTGCCGGGGCATTTCACATCCAGTCGCCCCTCCCAACATGCTCGCACGCAGTTCTCGAGTGAGATCGTTCTCGATCGGATGGCGGTTCCTCGTGCCGATGGTGATGGCCGCAACGGCGGCGGCGCGGGCGCAGGATTCGACGACGCCGGCCAACGGCGAGCGACCCGTGAGCAGTGGCGTCTTCACCGACGCGCAGGCCCGGCGCGGCGAGGAGAGCTACAAGATCAATTGCGTGAGCTGTCACTCCGCGAAGGCGTACACGGGCGAAGCGTTCAAGATCGCGTGGCTGAGCCGGACCGCGTACGACGTCTTCGATCTGATCCGCACGCAGATGCCCGAGGACAATCCCGGGGCGCTGCCGAGACAGGAGTACGTGGACATCGTCGCGTACCTCTTCTCGCTGAACGGATACGTCGTCGGTGCGCAGGAGCTGCCCGGCGATGACGATGGGCTCAAGAAGGTGAAGATCGACGCCCCGCCGGGTGGCGTGGCACCGGGCGCCGGGCACGCGCCGCGGGCCGGCGGCCCGCGGGTGCACCGTTTGCGGCGCTGACCCGGCCCTCCCCCCCGACGCGCCATGAGGCGTTAGGCACCGAACCGCGGAGACTCGTCCATGTTCCTGCAGAACCCGCACGCCGCCCGAGTCGGATCCCTCCTCCTGGCGCTCGCCGCGCTGGCCCTGCCCCCGGCAGCCGCCAGCGCGCAAGGGCGTGGCGGGAGCGCCGCGATGGCGCCCACCAACGACGCGCCGAATCCGTATCAGACCATCGCCGGCTGGGCGAAGATGCCCGAGGGCCGCACCTGGGGCGCCACCAGCGCGGTGGAGATCGACCGCGACGGCGTGAGCATCTGGGTCGCGGAGCGGTGCGGGCAGAACAGCTGCCTCAACTCCGACCTGGATCCGATCCTCAAATTCGATTCCACAGGGAAGCTCGTGCGGAGCTTCGGTAAGGGGATGCTGATCTTCCCGCACGGCATCTTCGTGGATCGGGAGGGCAACATCTGGGTGACGGACGGCCAGGACAATGCGCCGCGACGCGGCCGCGGCCAGCCGGCCGACGCCCCGCTGCCGCCGCCGCCGGCCCGGTCGATCGGACACAACGTGTACAAGTTCAGCCCGGATGGGCGGCTCCTGCTCACCCTGGGGAAGACAGGTGGCGCGCGCGAGCCGGAGTTCTTCTTTCAACCGAACGACATCCTCGTCGCGCCTAACGGCGACATCTTCGTGGCGGAAGGGCACTCGAACGCCGAGACCGCGAACGCCCGCATCCTGAAGTTCGACCGCACGGGAAAGCTGCTGAAGGTGATCGGCAAGAGGGGAAACGGGCCCGGCGAGTTCCTGCAGCCGCACGCGCTGGCGATGGATGCTCAGGGGCGCCTCTTCGTGGGTGACCGGAGCAACAACCGGATCCAGATCCTCGACCAGGAGGGCAATCTCCTGGACACGTGGTACCAGTTCAGTCGGCCGAGCGGCATCTACATCGACCGGAACGACGTGATCTACGTGGCCGACTCCGAGTCCGGCTCCATCGATCCGGGCCGCCCGCAGTGGAAGCGCGGGATCCGCATCGGGAACGCCCGCGACGGCTCGCTCACCGCCTTCATCCCCGATCCCGACAGCACGACGCGGGGAACCAGCGCCGCCGAAGGCGTCGCGGTCGACTCGCGCGGTGTGATCTACGGCGCCGAGGTGGGTCCTCGCGCGCTCAAGCGGTACGTGAAGCAGTAGGCCATCGAACGAACACCGTGGCGCCCGTGGGCGGTGACGCCACGTCTTGACCTCACGCATCACCCAGGAGGCGCATGATGAAATCGCCGATCGTCGGACTGGTGACGCTCACCCTGCTGGCCACGGCGGGGGCGGCCTCCGCGCAGGCGACCGGCGCGGCGCAGGGCGGGAGCTTGAGCTTCTTCATCACGAGCGTCGGCCCCGGTAACGGCGCGAACCTGGGCGGCCTCGAGGGCGCCGACCGCCACTGCCAGAGCCTCGCGCAGGCTGCGGGGGCCGGTGGAAAGACCTGGCGCGCCTATTTGAGCGCCACGGCGTCCGGCGGACAGCCCGCGGTGAACGCGCGGGACCGGATCGGCGCGGGGCCCTGGTTCAATGCGAAGGGCGTGAAGATCGCCGACAACGTCGCGCAACTCCACAGCGAGGCGGCGAATCTCGGCAAGGAGGCGAGCCTCAACGAGAAGGGCGAGCCCGTGAACGGGCGCGGCGACACGCCGAACATGCACGACATTCTCACCGGCTCGAACGCGGACGGCACGGTGGCCACGGGGACGGGTGACACGACGTGCGGCAACTGGACCGGCAGCGCCGCCGACGGGAGCGCCATGGTGGGGCACCACGACCGGACGGGCGGCGGTGCGAATCCCACCTCGTGGAACGCGGCACATCCGTCGCGCGGGTGTGGCCAGCAGAACCTGCAGGCCACGGGTGGGAACGGGCTTTTCTACTGTTTCGCGATCAACTGAGGGGGACACCGATGCCGGTCACCTTGAAGGTCAACGGGCAGTCCGCCACGGTGGACGTCCACCCCGACACACCGCTGCTCTGGGTCCTGCGCGACACGCTGAACCTCAAGGGCACGAAGTACGGGTGCGGGATCGCGCAGTGCGGCGCCTGCACCGTGCACGTGGACGGCGTGGCGATCCGCTCGTGCAACCGTCCCGTGTCCGAGGTGGAGGGAGCGGAGATCACCACGATCGAAGGGCTCTCTCCCGACGGCTCGCACCCGCTGCAGAAGGCCTGGGTGGAGCTCGACGTGCCGCAGTGCGGCTACTGCCAGGCGGGACAGATCATGTCGGCCGCGGCGCTGCTCGCGCGGACGCCCAAGCCCAGCGACACGCAGATCGACACCGCGATGAACGGCAACATCTGCCGCTGCGCGACGTACCTGCGTATCCGGCAGGCGGTACACAAGGCGGCGGGACAGTCGGCGAACGACGCCGGCCAGCCCCGCCGCTCCGGCGACACCCACCCGTAAGGAGGCCCCATGTCCACCACCTTCAGGGTCGACCGTCGCCAGTTCCTGCAGGTCTCCGCTGTGGCGGGCGGGGGCATCCTCCTCGGCAGCTACCTCGACACGCTGGGCGGCGCGGCCGAGGCGCTGGCGCAGACGACCGCGGCCGACTTCGCGCCTAACGCGTTCATCCGCATCACGCCCGACGGCATCGTCACCATCATCGCCAAGAACCCCGAGATCGGGCAGGGCGTGAAGACGATGCTCCCGATGCTGATCGCCGAAGAGCTCGATGTGGACTGGAAGAACGTCCGCATCGAGCAGGCGCCGCTGGACACGGCGAGGTTCACGGGCCAGTCCGCGGGCGGCAGCAACGCCACGCCGAGCAGCTGGATGCCGATGCGCCGCGTGGGCGCCGCCGGGCGCGCCATGCTCGTGGCCGCGGCGGCGCAGACCTGGGGCGTGCCGGAATCCGAGTGCACCACCGCCGCGGGCGTCGTGCGCCACCAGCGCAGCAACCGGCAGCTCCCGTACGGCCAGCTCGTGACGAAGGCGGCCACGCTCACGCCGCCCGCCCTCGAGTCCGTACCGCTCAAGGATCCGAAGGACTTCAGGATCATCGGCACCAGCGTACCGAGCGTGGACACCCCGGCCATTGTGCGAGGGCAACCGCTCTTCGGGATCGATTTCACGGTGCCGGGAATGCTCTACGCCGTGTACGAGAAGTGCCCGGTCTTCGCGGGGCAGGTCCGCAGCGCGAACCTCGACGAGGTGAAGGCGCAGCCGGGCGTCCGGCATGCCTTCGTTGTCGAGGGCGGTACGGCGCTCAACGGCCTGCTGGGTGGTGTGGCCATCGTGGCAGACACCTGGTGGCAGGCGCAGACGGCGCGGCAGCGGCTCCGGGTCGTCTGGGACGAGGGCCCCACGGCGCAGCAGAGCAGTGCCGGGTTCGCTCGTCAGGCGGCCGAGCTGTCGCAGCAGGCGCCGCAGCGGTCCCTCCGCAGGGATGGCGACCCGGATGCGGCCCTCGCGTCGGCGGCGAAGACCGTGGAAGCCGCGTACTACTACCCGTTCATCGCGCACGCGCCCCTCGAGCCGCAGAACTGCACGGCGCACTGGGCCGACGGGAAGCTCACGATCTGGGCGCCCACGCAGACACCGCAGAGCGGCCGCGGCCTCGTGGCGCGCACGCTGGAGATCCCGGAGGACGCGATCACGATCCACATCCTCCGGAGCGGCGGCGGCTTCGGGCGCCGACTGAACAACGACTACATGGTCGAAGCGGCGCGGATCGCGAAGGAGATCGGGGTACCGGTGAAGCTCCTGTGGACGCGCGAGGACGACATGCAGCACGACTTCTATCGTCCGGCGGGCTTCCACTACCTCACGGGCGGCGTCGACGCGGCGGGGAAGCTGATCGCGTGGCGCAACCACTTCGTGTCGTTCGGCGAGGGGCAGGGGTTCGCCTCCAGCGCGGGGCTCGGGCCCACCGAGTTCCCGCAGCGCTACATCCCGAACTACGCGCTCGACGCCTCCGTGATGCCGTTAGGCGTGCCCACGGGAGCGCTGCGCGCGCCGACGAGCAACGGCGTGGCGTTCGCGGTGCAGTCGTTCATCGACGAGCTGGCGCTGGCGGCCGGGAAGGATCCGGTGCAGTTCCGGCTCGACCTCCTCGCGAACCTGCAGCCGATTCAGGATCCGCCGCCTCCTCCGGGGGGCCGCGGCCGCGGCAACGCTCCATCGCTCGACGGGCAGCGGATGAGTGGGGTGCTCCGGCTCGTTGCGGAAAAGTCCGGCTGGGGCAGGACGCAATTGCCGCGCGGAACCGGGATGGGTGTGGCGTTCCACTTCAGCCACCGCGGCTACTTCGCCGAAGTCGTACAGGCCACGGTGAGCCGCGACGGCGTGGTGAAGGTGGACAAGGTCTGGGTCGCGGGCGACGTGGGAAGCCAGATCATCAACCCGAGCAACGCCGAGAACCAGGTGCAGGGCGCCGTGCTCGATGGGATCGCGGAGGCGCTCGCCCAGGAAATCACGATCGAGAACGGCCGCGCGGTGCAGAGCAACTTCCGGGACTTCCAGCTGCTGCGGATGCGCCAGGCGCCACCGATCGAGGTGCACTGGAACCGCACCGACTTCCCACCCACGGGGCTCGGCGAGCCGGCGCTCCCGCCGGTGATCCCGGCGCTCACGAACGCGATCTTCGCGGCAACCGGCAAGCGCGTCCGGGCGTTGCCGCTGTCGAAACAGGACCTCAAGTGGAGCTGATCGTTGGATGCGATCGTAGCCAGTTGTCCGGCACCGGAGCCAGGAGGGGTACCATGGAGAGCAGGGCTGCCGTTTCCCGTCGCGGTTTCGTCGGTGGGGTCGCCACCACGTTAGGCTGGCTCGGACTTGCGCCCACGGCCGAGCTGTTCGCGCAGGGAGCCCCGGCGCCCGCGGCCCCGCGGGCACGACGCGCGACCGACGAGTACGACGCGTTCGCCAAACTCGCCAACAACGAGAACCCCTGGGGCCCCTACGACTCCGTCATGGAGGCCATGACCGGGGCGTTCAAGTACGGGAACCGCTACGGCTATCCCGACGGCGGGATCACCGAGGCCATCGCGGCACACCACGGGGTGAAGCCGGAGAACGTCCTCGTGAGCGCGGGCTCGGGCGAGATCCTGGAAATGGTGGGCCTGACGTTCCTGCGCGGCGGCAAGAAGGTCGTGGGCGTGGAGCCGTCCTACTCGCAGGTCTACTCCCACGCCTCGAACATCAAGGCCGAGGCGATCCTGATCCCGCTCCTCGAGGATCACCGGCAGAACATCCCGGCCATGGTCCGCGCGGCGCGCAGCTACTACCGCGATGTGGGCTTCGTGTACCTCTGCAACCCCAACAATCCCACCGGACGCATCGTGACGGCGGCGGAGGTCCGGCAGCTCCTCGACGGGATCCCCGAGGACATTCCGGTGCTCATCGACGAGGCGTATCACCACTACGTCGAGGACCCGGCATACGCGACGTCGGTGCCATACGTGCTCGAGGGGCGGCCGGTCATCATCGCCCGCACGTTCTCGAAGATCGCGGGGCTCGCGGGCATGCGGCTGGGATATGCGGTCGCGCCGCGCGAGCTGATCCGGATGATGCGGCCGTGGGGCACGGGGAGCGTGAACGCGATCGTGAAGTGGGGCGGCGTCGCGGCCCTCAAGGACACCACGGCCCAGGAACGCGTGCGACGGATGACCCTCGGCCTGCGCAAGAAGGCCGTTGGCGAACTGGCGTCGCTCGGTTATCCGAGCATCCCCTCGGAGACGAACTTCTTCATGGTGCACATCAAGCGCCCCGTGCAGCCCGTGATCGAGGAGTTCCGGAAGAAGGGCGTGCTGGTGGGGCGGCCGTTCCCGCCCATGACGGATTACCTGCGCGTCTCCGTCGGAACGGAGGAAGAGATGGGGCGGTTCATGGTCGCGTTCAAGGACATCTTCAAGGGGAGCCCGGCAGCGAGCAAAGGATGACCGGGGCGCGGTCAGGAGGAAGCCGACAAGAGCGACAGACGGACAGCGACCAGCCTCGGGCGACGAGCCGTGAGGCGCCCCGCCGCCCCGGCTGGCAGCTCAGAGCAGGTCGCTGGTAGCGCTCCGTCTGTCGCTCTTTTCAGTTGATCAGGAGGCCGAGGGGCTCGCGACGGCCGTCGCGAGCCC
>DATIGO010000324.1:0-7818 GCA_035454665.1 Gemmatimonadaceae bacterium
GCGGCCGCGGGCCAGCGGGGAGACAGCACGTCGCGCGACACCGCGCGCGCCGTCCGGCGTGAGTTCCCGGCGGGGAGCTACGTCGTCCGCATGGACCAGCCGTACTCGCGCATCGCCGACGCACTGCTGGACTACCAGTACTGGGCCCCTAACGATCCGCAGCGGAACCCGTACGACGACACGGGGTGGACCTTTCCCGAGGGATTCGCCGCGCAGGCGATCCGCGTAACCGATTCCACGGTGCTCGACGCGCCCGTGGAGCGGGTCACGGCGCCCGTGCGGGCCGCGGGCGGCGTGAGCGGCACCGGAAGCGTCTTCCTCATCCATCACAATGCCGACAACGCGCTGACGACGTTGCGCTACCGGTTCCGCGACGCCGATTTCCAGTCCGCCGAGGAGCCGTTCGAGGCCGGCGGCCGGCAGTACACCCGCGGGTCGTTCATCGTGCGCGGCGTGTCGCAGGATGCCCTGGACGCTGCCGTACGCGAGCTCGGAATCGCCGCGCAGGCCGTGTCGAGCGCGCCGTCGGTGCGCACCCACCCGGTGCGCGCCGCGCGCGTGGCCATCATGCATACGTGGCTCAGCACACAGACCGAGGGATGGTGGCGTCTCGCCTTCGATGACCTCCAGATCCCGTATGCGTACATCAGCACGCAGGACGCCGCCGCCGACGCCGATCTCAACGCGAAGTACGACGTGATCCTCTTCCCGCCGGGCGGCGGCAACCCGCAGGCGATCATCGACGGGCTTCCACAGTGGCGCAATCCGATGCCCTGGAAGAACTCCCCCGAGACGCCGAACATCGGCACGTATGCCCAGACCGACGACATCCGCCCCGGGCTGGGCTGGAACGGCCTGCAGAACCTGCAGAACTTCGTGAAGCGCGGTGGCGTGCTCGTGGGTGTCGACAACACGGCGCAGTTCGCGATCCAGTTCGGGCTCACGAACGGCGTGTCCATGAATCAGAACCCCGGTGGACGCGTCGTCGGCAGCCTGCTGCGCTCGCGGCTCGTGGACGAGACGAGCCCGATCGCGTACGGGGTGAAGGACAGCCTCGCGCTATACAGCGGCGGCGGAGAGACGTTCAGTGTGAGCAACACACGCGGTGGCGGTCGCGGCGGCGGCGCGGGCGGGACCGCGCGCGCCACGGGGCGTGGCACGCCCGACGAACCCGACCAGCCGCAGGGGAGGCCCGCGCTCGAGCCGCGCTTCGAGCTTCCGCCCCGACCCACCGTGCAACCATGGCAGGCCGCGCCGATCACCGACGATCAGCTCCGCAATCCGCTCAACGTGATTCCGCCGGAACAGCGCCCGCGCGTCATCCTGCGCTACAGTGAACAGCGCGATCTCCTCGTCTCGGGGCTGCTCGAGGGGGGTGGCGACATCGCGCAGCGCCCCGTCGTGGTGGACGTGCCGGTGGAGCGTGGCCACGTCGTGCTCTTCGCGAACAACCCCCTGTGGCGCGGGTCCACGCGCGGGAGCTACGCGCTCGTGTTCAACACGATGCTGCATTTCGACCATCTGAATGCCGGCAGAAAGCTGGATGAGAAGTAGGCAGCAGGAAGCCGGGAAGCCGAGTCGGTCGGCCTGCGAGGTGACATGATCGCGTTACGACGGATGCTCGCGGTTGGCCTGCTGGCGACGCTCTCGCTGGCGGGGGCGTGCGCGCCGGCAGGACGAGCCCCGGCACAGGCGGGCGCCGCGGCTGCCGCGGGCGCGGCGCCGGTCTACCCCGGGGCATCCTGGGACTCGATCGCGCGGCCGGAGAGCGCCGGGTGGTCCACGGCGGGCCTGGATCGCGTGCGCACGAAGCTGTCCAACATGCCATCGACAGGCTTCGTCGCCATCGTAGGCGGGCGGGTGCTCCTGTCGCACGGCGATCTGCAGGCCGTGAGCTACCTCGCGTCGGTGCGAAAGAGCGTGCTATCGATGCTCACCGGCATTTACGTGGCGCAAGGCAAGATCGACCTCGGCAGGACGCTGGCCCGGTTGGGCATCGACGACGTGGGTGGGCTCACCGACGCTGAGAAGCAGGCGACGATCCGTGATCTTCTCATGGCGCGGTCGGGGGTGTACCACCCCGCGTCGAACGCCGGGGACGATCTGGCGAGTGCGCCGCCGCGCGGCTCGCAGCGGCCGGGGACGTACTACCTGTACAGCAACTGGGATTTCAATGCGCTCGGCACGGCGTTCGAGCTCGAGACGGGTCGGGACATCTACGACGCACTCGACACCGACCTGGCGCGGCCGCTCCGCATGCAGGACTTCCGGCGATCGGACCAGCGCAAGTCCGGCGACACCACGCGGTCGCGCCACCTCGCCTATCACATGAACCTCTCCACGCGCGACATGGCCCGCCTGGGGTACCTCATGCTGCGCGAGGGAAACTGGGCCGGTCGCCAGCTCATTCCGCGGGAGTGGATTCGCCTCAGTACCCGTGCCGTGACGCCAGTCGGCGCAATGAATCCCCCGCACCGTCGCACGGGGCCGTTCGGGTACGGCTACCTCTGGTGGGTGTGGGACGGTCCTCACGCCGCGGGCGCCTACCAGGGAGCGTACACGGGACTCGGCGCCGTGGGACAGCATATCACGGTGCTCCCGAAGCTGGACCTGGTCGTGGCGCACAAGACGCGCCCGGGTGGGGGCCGCAGTGTGACGCACCCCCAGTATCTCGAGGTGCTGGAGATGCTGGTTCAGTCGTACTGCGGGACCGGGTGCGGGAGGCGCGCCGCGTCGGAGGCCACGGGGACGCGATGAGCGCCTGACGAGCGGCGTCCATCGCGCGGATCTGCCTCGCGCGGGTGTGCGCTGCCTCACCGCGATCCCGCCAGCCAACTGATCTATTGCGATCCGCCGGCGACAAGGGGCGATCGCATCGCGGCGGTCGTGCGCGCCCGGCACATCGATCCTCGTGCAGTCGCCGGCCATGACCCGCGTCCGCTCATGGCGGCAAGGCACGGCGCTCGATGAACCCGATTCCCACACGCATCACCGGTTGCAGCTGCAGTGGTTGCAGTCGATGGAGGAGTATCAATGTTCCGAACGATCGACACGTCCAGGGCCCTCGCCACCGCGGGCCTCGCCCTCCTGCTCGGCGCCTGCGCCGAGGAGCCCACCGGCACGAAATGGACCGAACCCACGGTCGCGCTGGGGAACGGATTCCCCAACAACGGCCACGCCACGCTCTACAAGATGAATCTCATCGGGCATCCCGGCTCGCCGTCGTCCGACATGCTGAACGATCAGGGGAAGCGGATCTTCGTGCGGCTGAACGGCAACACGCGCATTCTTCTCTCGGAGGGCAGCTTCGACATTCTGGACGCCAACGGGACGGACGGGACGGCCGCCTTCAGCCTCCCTGACCCCGATCCGGATGGCGATGGCGTCACGTGGTATGGCGTGTACATCAGGCCGAAAGGGAAGCCCAACACCGGCCTGAACATCACGACCTGCGCGTCGGGGGACTTCGACAACGACCCGACCACGCCTGACGAGGAACTCTGCTCCCTCGAGGTGAAGGTCGTGGTGCGCGGGACCGGGAAGCCGAAGGTCGACAACATCAGCAGGGAGCTCCTCACGCTCTGCGTCGACACCGACGGCGACCTGCAGTGCGACGAGCGCATCTTCCTGTTCGACGACCGCGCGCACGACTATCTCTGGAGCGTGGACAACTTCGGGCTGCGCAACGCCGAGGTGCGGTTCCTCGAGATTCCGCAGAACATCGGGCTCACGCCCTGACGGCGGCGGGTGTCGCGACCCGGCGCGCTGGCGCGAGCGTCCCGGGTTGCGATCCGCGGCGTCCGCCGGCACCGTCTTCGGGGACGCCGGGTGCGACACGCGACCGATGCCTGACGAGCGCCGCGCGCCGATCCCCCCCCGCTGCCGACGGCCGAAGGTTTCAGGGGACAGCGCTGCCCAGCGGGCGTGGGGCAATCACTCTGCCGGCCAGGCGCCAGGTGGGCCGGCCGTTCTCGACCACGGCCACGCCGTTCACGAGCACGAGGTCGATCCCCTCGGGGTATTGATGCGGCTGGAAGAAGGTCGCCTTGTCCTGCAGCCGGTCCAGATCGAGCACAACGACGTCGGCGGCCATCCCCTCGCGGAGCTGACCCCGGTCGCGGAGTCCCAGGATCTGGGCGGGGAGGCTCGTCATCGAGCGGATGGCGCTCTCGACCGACAGAGCGCCGCGCTCGATCGCATAACGACGGATCTTGCGCGGGAAGGTGCCGTAGAAGCGCGCGTGCGTCCCCGGGCCGTCGTCAGGCAGGGCGATGCCCGCGTCCGACGCGGTGGCCACCCAGGGCTGGGCGGCGTAGGCGTCCATGTCGGATTCGTCCATGGAGAATCCACGCATGCGTCCCCCGCCCTGCCGCGCGGCGTTCCCCTCGAGCTGCAGCAGGATCGCCATCTCGACGGGTGAGACGCTGCGGCGCGCCGCCAGCTCGCCAACGCTCCGGCCGATGGCGGTCGTGTCCGGATAGTCGAAGACCACGACGTGCTCGGCGCCGCCGCGCCGCCGGATCTCGTGCGCGATGTCCTGGCGGAGCCGACGGGCCCGGGCCGTGTCGCCGAGTACCGCGCGGAGAGCGGCAGCGAAGTCGGGACGCTGATTGGCCGCACCACCGCGGCCTCCTCCGCCCCCGCGGCCACTCGCCAGGGCCCAGCCGGGGATGAGCACCGTGTTTCCGTCGGTGCCACTCGTGTTGTAGGTGTACTGGTCGGCCCACACGTCCACGCCGCGCGCACGGGCGCGCTCGATGAGCTGGATCGCCGCGCCGCTCGCCCCCCAGAAGTGCGCCCCCTTCACCTTGATGTGCGATGCCACGACGGTCGCCCCCGTGCGCTCGCCGATCTCGATCGTCTCCATGACCGCGTCGAGGAGCGTGGGCGGGCCGGGCGGATCCTGGCTGGGCCAGTACCACATCGGGTCGGTTCCTTCGCTGCGCTCGTGCGAGATGTAGACGCCGCGGTACGGCACGATCTCGCGCGCGAGCTCCACCACCTCGTCGGTTGTGCTCCAGCGCCCGGGCGTGTATTCCAGGCCCGCGGAGAGGCCGAAGGCGCCCTCGCGCATGGCCTGGCGCACGAGCTCGCGCATCTTCGCGACCTCGTCGGGGCGCGCAGGACGCTGAAAGTCGTTTCCCATGACCTGCCGGCGCACGGTGCCGTGACCCACGAGCAGCATCGCGTTAGGTCCGATGCCGTTCGCCTCGAGCAGGCGGCGCTGGTCGCTGATCGGCCACGGGGAGCGGCCGTCCTGATTCACGACGACCGTCGTCACACCCTGCATGACGAGGTTGGGCGCGGCGCGACGCCGGGCGTCCGGATCGCGAAAGCCACCGCGCGGACTCGACCCGTCGTCGGCGTGGGAGTGGATGTCGATGAAGCCCGGCGTGACGTACTTCCCCCTCGCGTCGATCGTGCGCGCGGCTGCGGCGCCCGGAAGGGGACCCACGGCGGCGATGCGTCCGTTGCGGATGCCAATGTTGGCGTGGAACCACGGATTCCCGGTGCCGTCGAAGACCCGGCCACCCGTGATGAGGATGTCGAAACGCTCTCCGGGGCCCTGCGCCGCAGGTGCCGGTTGCTGCGCCCGGGCCCAGGTTGTCACTGGAGAGAGAGTGAGACCGATGAGGAGTGCGAGCGCGTGTGCCGAGCCCGGCATGACGACCCCCGTGAGCGGGACATGAAGCAGCAGAAGCAACGCTACGCGCGCGCCTGGCGGCCTGCAACACGTGATGCAGAAACCAGCCAGGGGGTCACACCCCATTTGCCCGGCACGGGGGTCTGACCCCATTCTTTTCACCATGAGATCCCGGGTGGCCGCGGCCGCGATGGTCCTCGCGACGCCATGCTTCGTCTCCGCACAACCTCCCGCACCGCGCGTGCGCATCGTCGAGGAGCTGCGCCTCGACGCGACCGCCGAGGACTTCCCGACGGTGAGTCGTGTGGTGGTCGGTCCGGATGGTGAGATGCTGGTTCCGATCATCCAGGACATGCAGCTCCGCGTCTACGATTCGACGGGAGCGCGCGTCGCGGTCGTCGGGCGAAGGGGGGCGGGACCCGGTGAGTTCGAGGCCCTGAACGTGATCGGGTGGCTGGGTGATACCCTGTGGATAACAGACCGGACCCAGCGTCGCACCTCATTCATCGGCCCTGAGTACTCGCTCCTGCGCACCGAAGTGTGGCCGCAGTACGAGGAGGCGCCGAGTGGCCGCGAAGGCCGCATTCGCTTCGCCGACCCCATGGCGCATCGGACGGACGGCTCCGTTCTCGAACGAGCATTTCTGCAGCACACGGCGAACCGGAGCGACGACGCGCGACTGGTCTACGTGCTTCGGTCGCCGTCCGGAGCGCGACGCATGCTGTTCGACGCCGGGCGCTCGGAAGAGGATCCTTCGATGATGGTGCTCTCCGGATTCGGGCGGCCCGTGCCGTTCGCTCTCACCGCCCAATACGCCATCGCATACGATGCGAGCCGGATCGCCAGGCTCGCCGCGACGCTCCCGCGTGGCGCCGACGGGTCCTGGTCCGTGACCGTCGTTGGCCCGCGTGGCGACACGCTCGCCGCTCGCACCTTCCCCTTTCGCGGCGCCCCGATTCCGCGGCGAGCGGCAGACAGCGCCCTCGCGGCGATGATGCCACGGGCCGGCCGCGCGAGCGAGGGTCCCGTGGACCTCCCGCAGCGGTTCCAGGCACTCGCGCGCGAGCGGATGCCATCGGTCTACACGCCGGTCGAGACCATTCTGCTCGGCCTCGATCGCACGATCTGGATCGGCATGCGTCCCACGGACGAGGGACGCCTGATGCTCATCCTCAACGGTCGGGCTGAGCCGATCGGCATGCTCCTGCTGCCCACATCCACGCGCGTGCGCCAGGCGACGGCGACACGCGTGTGGGTCACCGAGACCGATGCGGACGGGCTCTCGAGCGTGGTGCGGTATCGCGTCGTGGGGCTCTCGTGCGGTTCGACGGGGTGTTGACACCCGCGTACGGCCCTCGCTAGGCAGCCGCAGCTCTCCGCGCTTCGGCCACCAGTGGTATCACCTCCTCCGCGAACCGCTCCAGTTCCTCGTACTGCGGACTGCACTGCAGCAGCAGGAGCGACACCCCCGCACGCTCGAGCGCCAGCACCCGCAGCGCCACCTGCTCGGGCGTCCCGATCAGGCCCGCGCGCAGGCCGCGATTCGAGACCGAGTAGTCCTCGAGGCTCACCCGCTGCTCGAGCTGCGTGTTGGCGATCCAGTCCTGGTAGTTCCGATACCCCGGCGATCCCGGCGCCACGTTGGTGATCCGCGCGAGCTCGCGGTGTGCCGCGGCCTCGCTCCGCCGCACGATGGCATACGCCGCCATCCCGCACGGCATCGAGGGCGCGCCGAGGTCCCGTCTCCGCCGCTGCACGTCCGCCACCCTGGAGGCGATCCGCTCGGGTGGATCGCCATGCATCACGTACGCATCGCACGCTCGCGTGATGAGCGCCTTGGCCGCCTCCGACTCACCGCCCGCGTAGATGAGCGGCCGTGGCCGGCTCACCGGCTTGGGCTCCAGCACGAGATCCTCCACCTCATAGTACCGTCCCCGATACGTGAACGCGGGATCCCGCCAGGCACCGTCCACCACCGCGAGCCACTCGGCGGTGCGCGCGTAGCGCTCATCGTGCGCGTCGAAGCGCACGCCGTACCGGCGTGCCTCGTCCTTCCACCACGACGACACCACGTTGAGCGAGAGGCGTCCACCGGAGATCGCGTCCACGTTGGCCGCCTGCTTCGCGAGCAGCGCCGGATGATGAAACGTGGGCCGCACGGCGACCATGAGCTC
>DATIGO010000325.1:0-19828 GCA_035454665.1 Gemmatimonadaceae bacterium
GTGTAGTCGGCGTGCGCGTGCCCGCGGCCGGCTTCGGTGGCGAGGTCGCGCGTGTCGACTCCGGTCATGGCACTCAGCAGGATCGCCGCGTCGCGCACCGTCCGGCACATGGGACCGGGAGAGTCCTGCGAGTACGACACCGGAATCACGCCGGCGCGGCTCAGCAGCCCCACCGTGGGCTTTATGCCCACGAGCGAATTCGCGCTCGCGGGGCACGCAATGGAACCGTGCGTCTCCGCGCCCACGCCTGCCACCGCGAGATTTGCGGCGATGGCGACGCCCGACCCGGAGCTCGAGCCGCACGCGCTGCGATCGAGCACGTAGGGATTCTTCGTCAGGCCGCCGCGCGCGCTCCACCCGCTCGTCGCGTTCGTGGAACGACAGTTCGACCACTCGCTCAGGTTCGTTTTGCCGAGCAGAATGGCGCCGGCCGCCCGCAGGCGTGCCGCAACGAACGCATCGCGAGGCGCGAACGACCCGGCGAGGGCGAGCGACCCGGCCGTGGTGTGCATGCGATCCGCGGTATCCACGACGTCCTTGAGCAGGATGGGAATCCCGTGGAGCGGGCCGCGCGGGCCGCGCGCCTTGCGCTCGGCATCGAGCGCGTCGGCGATCGCCACTGCCTCCGGATTCGTCTCGATGATGGAGCGGAGCTTCGGGCCGGCGTCGTCGATCGCCTCGATCCGCCCGAGGTAGAGCTCCACCAGCGCGCGCGACGTGT
The DNA here is from genome assembly GCA_035454665.1 of Gemmatimonadaceae bacterium. Taxonomy (GTDB): domain Bacteria; phylum Gemmatimonadota; class Gemmatimonadetes; order Gemmatimonadales; family Gemmatimonadaceae; genus DATIGO01. Next base: position 722 of record DATIGO010000325.1, read on the forward strand.
ATCTGCCGGAGGTCATCCAGTCCTGTAGTTGACCGATCGTGACCTCGTCGAGGGCAAAGGGGGCCGGGAGGCCCTGGACGCCCGAAGTGCCCGACGCGACTCCCGGGGTCACCTCATGCGACGCCTGAGCGAAGAGGGGGAATCGGCCGGCGGCGACGGCCGCCACACCCGCGGCGGCGGAGTGCAGAAAGGTCCGCCGGTCGAGACGCTGGCTCGAAGGGAGGCTGGAGTTCTCCGCCTGTCGACCTGGGTGCGGCGCCATGCAGGATCTTGGATGGTGGGGTGCGCAGCGCCGAAAGGCCCAGCACACGGGTTGGCGTTTTCTTACGCAATGTCTTGCACCATCGCTGACGCAAGCCGTGCCCGGACGGGGTCATCCGCGCGGCCCCGTCCTCGCGGAGGTGTGACCCACCGCTCATTCCCTCGAGCCGCGCGCGGGCGGGTCTACCGAGTATCCTGAGACGAGGTGCGCCCACCCGGGGCCATCCGACGCGGACCTCCCCTTGCCGGCCTCGGGTGCGCGGACGAGAATCCCCGCGACCACCAGCCCAGACGAGTCATCCCTTGGGAACCTCCCAGCAGGCCGCGTTTTCCTCTCGTTTCGTGATGATGCTCGCCATGCTCGGCATGGCCGTGGGCACGGGCAACATCTGGCGGTTCCCGCGGATCGCGGCGACCAACGGAGGCGGCGAGTTTCTCGTGGCCTGGGTGATCTGCCTCTTCACGTGGTCCATTCCGCTCATCCTCGTGGAGTTCGGGATGGGCCGAATGACACGGATGGGCCCTGTGGGCGCGTTCGTGAAGGCCCTGGGCCCCGCCCGCGCATGGATGGGCGCGTTCATCGCGTTCGTGGCCATCGCGATCATGTGGTACTACTCCGTCGTGGCGGGGTGGGTGCTGCGCTACTTCGCCGGCTCCGCGCTGGGTCAGGTGACGGGCGAAAACTCGGTCGGCTTCTGGGCCAGCTTCTCCGGCTCCGCGGCACCGGTGCTCCCGCACCTCCTCTCCATGGGGCTCGCGGTGTTGGTGGTGGCCCGCGGGGTGAGCGGCATCGAGCGCATGGCGAAGTACCTCATGCCCACTCTGCTGGCGCTCGTACTCCTTCTCACCGTGCGCGCGTTGACGCTTCCCGGCGCCTCCGAGGGGCTCGGTTTCCTGTTCGGCGTGGACTGGGATCGTCTGGGGGACGCACGGATCTGGCTCAACGCGCTCACCCAGAATGCCTGGGACACCGGCGCGGGGTGGGGACTCGTCCTGACCTACGCCGCGTACCTGCGCGAGAAGGAGGACACCGCGCTGAACGCCTTCATCCTCCCCACCGCGAACAACATGGTGTCGCTGTGCGCCGGCATGATGGTGATGTGTACCGTGTTCTCGGTCGTGCCCGCGCTCGCGTCGCAGTTCGCGGCGAATCCTCAGGCGCTGGCGGACTTCCCCGCGCTGGAACAGGCGGTGCAGGCGGGACAGACCGTGAACGCGGAGCTCGTGGAACGCACGATCTTCGGCTCGGGGAACGAGGGCATCACGTTCATCTGGATCCCGAAGCTCTTCGCGACGCTTCCGGGCGGCCAGATCTTCATGACCCTGTTCTTCCTCGCGCTCACGTTCGCCGCGTTCACCAGCCTCGTCGCGATGGTCGAGCTGGGTACCCGTGTACTGCTCGACATGGGAATGACGCGACAGCGCGCCGTCGTGCTCGTGGGCGTGGTGGGCGCGCTGGCAGGACTGCCGTCGGCGATCTCGATTGATTTCCTCCACAACCAGGACTGGGTCTGGGGCGTCGGCCTGATGGTCTCGGGTCTCTTCTTCGCGCTGGGCGTGATCCGCTACGGCGCAACGAAATTCCGCCAGACGCAGCTCAACCACGAGCACTCCGACGTCCGCATCGGCCGCTGGTGGGACTTCGTGATCACGGTCCTCGTCCCCTTCCAGGCGGTAGCGTTGATCGCCTGGTGGATCTACCAGGTGCGTGGGCCGGGATGGCTCGATCCGTTCGGCATCGAGAACCTGGGGACGATCATCCTGCAGTGGGGCATCGCCATCGTCGTCCTGCTCCTGCTGAATCGCCGGCTGGCCCAGATCAAACCGGTGGAGACGGCCGCGATGGACGAGGGGAGAATGCCGGCCAGCGTGCCCTGACGGACCTGCGACAGCGCCAAGTCAGCGCTTGCGGGTCGTCCCGCCCAGGAGTGAGCCCAGCACGCCGCGCATGACCTGCCGGCCCAGAGCCGACCCCATCGATCGGGACGCGCTCCTGGCCATCGCGTCCACCAGGCCCTCGCGGCGACCACCGCGCGGACCCGTCGTTCCAAAGCGCAGCCCGCCGAGAGCGCCGAGTGCACCGCCCGACGGTGAGGCGTCCGCTTCCGGGGACGGGAGCCTCGCCGCGCGGGGTTCCGTGCGGGATCCCGCCGCTTCGGGGGCCTGCTCGGCGCGCGCCTTGAGTATCTCGAACGCCGAATCCCGGTCCACCGTCTTCTCGTAGACGCCCGCCACGATGGAATTGTCGACGAGTGCCTGCCGCTGCTCCGGCGTGACGGGGCCGATCTGGCTCGACGGCGGCATGATGAACGCGCGCTCGGTGATGCCCGGAGTACCCCTCTCATCGAGGAGCGAGACGAGCGCCTCGCCCACGCCCAGCTCGAGAATCGCCGCCCCGATGTCGAGGGAGGGGTTCGGGCGCATGGTCTCGGCCACGGCCTTGACCGCCTTCTGGTCGCGTGGCGTGAACGCGCGCAGCGCGTGCTGCACCCGGTTCCCGAGCTGGCCGAGCACCTTGTCCGGGATGTCGATCGGGTTCTGCGTGACGAAGAAGACGCCGACACCCTTGGATCGGATGAGGCGCACCACGAGCTCCACCTTCTCGAGCAGCGCCGCCGGCGCCTCGTCGAAGAGGAGGTGCGCCTCGTCGAAGAAGAAGACCAGTTTGGGCTTGTCGCGGTCTCCGACTTCGGGGAGGTTCTCGAAGAGCTCCGCGAGAAGCCAGAGAAGGAAGCTCGCGTAGAGCCGCGGGTTGTTCATGAGCCGATCGGCCGCGAGGATGTTCACGACACCGCGGCCGCGCGAATCGGTCTGCAGCAGATCCTCGATGTTCAGCATCGGCTCGCCGAAGAAGCGATCACCGCCCTGTTCCTCGATCTGCAGCAGGCCACGCTGGATCGCGCCGACCGAAGCGGCCGAGATGTTGCCGTACCGCGTGCGGAACTCCGAGGCGTTGTCGCCCACGAACTGCAGCAGCGCACGCAGGTCCTTGAGGTCCAGCAGGAGGAGGCCGTTGTCGTCAGCGACCTTGAAGACGATGGAGAGCACGCCCTCCTGCGTCTCGTTGAGATTGAGGAGGCGGGCCAGGAGGAGCGGCCCCATGTCGGAAACGGTCGCGCGCACCGGATGCCCGTGCTCCCCCCAGACGTCCCAGAGTGTGACCGGACAGCCTTCCCATGCGGGCTCGGCGAAGCCGAGCCGCTCGAGCCGGTCCTTGAGCTTCGGAGTCGCCTGCCCCGCTCGGCTGATCCCCGTGAGATCTCCTTTCACGTCGGCCATGAAGGTGGGGACGCCGATCTGCGAGAAGCGCTCGGCGATCACCTGCAGCGAGATCGTCTTGCCCGTTCCGGTCGCGCCGGTGATGCAGCCGTGGCGGTTCGCCATCTGCGGCAGGAGCGCGAGCTCGGCGGTGCCGGCTCTTGCGACGATCAGCGGATCAGCCATCTGCTCCTCTGCTTCGGTAGCTGCGCCGGGTGGCGGCGGGGCGCGACGCCGGAGGCCCGGTCCACGCGCGCGAGGGAAGCTTCCCTCCCGTTCGACGCGGCGCAAGGCAGGGACCGCTGGTCTATCGTCGCGCGGCAGGACGTGACATCCTTATCGTCCTTCTCCTCGGGCTCACCTCTCCTCTGCTCCCATGGACCTGCTGCTCGTCACGCTGCGCTTCGTGCATGTGGTCGGTGGCATTCTCTGGGTTGGAATCGCGGTCTTCGTCCCCTTCTATCTCATTCCGGCGATCGCGGACGTGGGGCCCGATGGCGGAAAGGTGATGGCGGCACTGCAGCGGCGTGGCATCATGAACGTGCTGCCGCTTCTGGCCGTGGCCACGCTGATCTCCGGCTTCTGGCTCTACTGGATCCGGTCCGGCGGTCTGAGGGCTGCGTACGTCGCGACCCCTGCGGGTGCCGTGTTCGGCATCGGCGGTCTCGTCGCACTCGCCGCCTTTGTGGTGGGCATCACGATCACGCGCCCTTCCATGATACGGGCCGCGGCGATCATGCAGTCGCTGCCGTCTCTCTCCGCCGATGAGCGCGAACAGCAGGTGGCGCTGGCCAACCGGCTCCGGACGCGCGGCGCTCAGGTGTCGCGGGTGATCGCCTGGCTGCTCCTGGTCGCCGCGGCCTGCATGGCGATCGCCCGATACCTCTGACGGGCCGGACGCGGCGTCGTGTCGCGTAGCGCGAGGCGGCATCATGCGTGTGTCGGGGACCGCGCGCGTGCGGGCGCCCGGCCCGCGGCAGGGAGATCGGCGGGAGCTATCTTTCAGGCAGCCATGCCTGAGCATCCGGTCCTCCTCTACGATGGTCTGTGCGGCTTCTGCGACTGGACCGTGCAGTTCGTCCTCCGCCACGACCGCCGCGGGGCCATGCAGTTCGCCACGCTCCAGGGGGAGTTTGCCTGCCAGGTGATCGCGCGGCACCCGGAGCTCGCCGGCGTCGATTCGCTGGTGCTCGTCGAGCAGGATCGCGTCACCGGGGAGGAGCTGGTCTTCGCGCGATCCACCGGCGCCTTGCGCGTGGCACGCTACCTGGGGGGCGGGTGGAGACTTGCCGGCGCGTTCTACGTGATTCCGCGCTTCCTGCGCGACCGGGCCTACGACCTCTTCGCGCGTTACCGCTATCGCGTGTTCGGCCGCTACGACACGTGTCCCGTGCCGAGCACAGCGCACCGGGCGAGGTTTCTGGACTGAGTCGCCAGCGTCATCCCGAGCGGAACGAGGGATGCGCTCTCCCTGCCCCGTGACCGGCGCGAGGTCGACCTGGCGCAGATCTCCTCGCGCCAGCGCGCGCCCGGGGCGGGCGGTGAATGCGCGGTGTGGGACATGGCCTAACGCCTCGCGCCAGCGCGCGCCCGGGGCAGGCTCTCGGCGCCTGGGGCTCCTCGGGATGACGTCGTCGGCCTACCGATTGAAGGGTTGCTCCTGAATCCAGTGGAACCCGCGGCTCAACAGCAGGAACCGCCGTTCGTCGACGCGCCGCAGCCGGATCACGACTGAATCGCCGTTCACCACCTCGGTGAGCACGAGGTGAGCGGAGTCGGGCCTGGCGTATCGCAGGATCCGCCCGCCGCTGGGCGCCGTGGGACCGAATCGTGAGAGAAGCGTGATCTCCTGCTTCGTGCTGTCCACCCGCGTGCCGTAGCGCTCGACCGAGTCCGACATCAGCCGGAACGTCGCGCGATTGAACTCCCCGAAGACGACGCGCCGGAGCCGCGTGGAATCGGAAAGCAGGGGCGGCTGCAGCACCGCGTTCCTCGTGAGCTCCTCGACGTCCCAGATGCCGAAGACCGGCAGTTTCGGCGCATTCGGGCCCGTGGATTCGCGATAGCGGGACAATCCGCCCTGGATGTTCCCCCACATGACGTATGCGATGAAGACGATCCCCAGCACGGCGGCGGCCGCGTTCGTCCACCGGGCCGCGAACAGCGGCGTGAGCGTCCGCGCCGTCGCCGTGCGGTTCAGCACCAGCACGTTGAGCAGGCGCCGGACGTCCGGCAGCGCGAGCAGGAGCGCCATCAGCAGCAGGTTCGACGAATACAGCTTGACCGGCACGTCGAATGTGAAGTTCATGAGCACCACGTTGCTCAGCACCGCGACCAGGAGCAAGGCGCCTAACGTCACCGTGCGCCGGAAAACGAGCAGCAGCCCCCCCAGCGCCTCGCCGATGCCCGTGAAGACCTGGTAGACGTCGGACACGCTCATGAACGTCCACAGCACCCCCATCGGCGAGAACTCGCCGAAGGGCTGCACGAGCCGATCGAGGAAGGGACCGGGCATCTGGTTCGGGATGATCTTCGCGAAGCCGTAGCTGAGCATGATCGTGGCCAGCCCGAAGCGGACGTACACCCGCAGCCACTGATGCAGCCGCCGGTATTCGCGGCGCCTGCGGTCCATCACGGTCCAGACCACCGTGACGATCACCGCGATCAGCAGCCAGAGGGCCTGGAGCGCCCACCCCTGCATCGTGTCGCCGCTTCCCGTGGGCACGATGGGCACCGGTTCCGCCAGACCGAACAGACGCGTCTCCGTCCATCGGGCCAGCCACGCCTCGACGCCTCCCCACCAGCCGATCAGGTTCGTCAGGAGGGGGATCGCGTTGAGCGGGAACGGGAAGAGGTAGAGCACGAAGTACGCGAACGCGAAGCGGAAGCCGAAGCGTTGGGCGGCGCTCCACCCCCCCGTCCGCGCCGGAGGTGTCGAGGGCCTCGGCGTGCGCCGGACCGGCATGCTGGATGGCTCGACGGCCGGGTGCTCGGTCAGTTCGGTGACGGCCATGCGGTGGACTCGAGGCTCGCGACGCGGCGAAAATACCACGCGCGGCCGCTGCCCGCGAGCAGAACCCCGATCGCTTCCGTGTCTCTGCCTAGCGCACCGTCCCCTCGATCTCCGCGTACACGCGCCGGATGGCGATCGGTGCCTGCTGCTCCGCCAGGAACCACGTCGCGTACTCGCCCCACCGCGCCGCCTGCACGGCATCGTCCACGCTCAGGCCGGCCGCGTGCAGCCGCCGCGCCTCCGCGTTCACGGCCACCACCGCATCGCGAAAGGCCTGCAGCTCCTCGCGCGAGACCCGTGGCTCCTCGATGAAGCCATGTCCGGGGACGTAGCGCTCCACGTCCATGGCGAGGGCGCGATCGAGCATCCGGACCCACTCCGAGGGATACGCGGAGCGCATGGCCGGAAAGACCCGGTTCAGGTACGCCTCGCTCATGAAGAGGATCTTCTCGCGCGGCAGGTGCACCATGAGGTCGCCGCCCGTGTGTGCGCGCCCCAGGAAGAGCACCTCGACCGAGATCCCGCCGACGTCGATGACCTCGCGGTCACCGCTCATCGCCGTCGGCGGGACCAGGACCACGCGGGGCGGCCGCGCCGTGGCGGAGTCACGTGCGAGCTGCGCGCGCGACGTGGGGTGCACGACCCAGCGGATGTCCTTCGGCAGCTCCGCGTTGCCGGCGGTGTGATCCCCGTGGTCGGAGCCGACGACGTACCAGCGCACGGGGCGGTCGGTCACCGTGCGGATCCTCTCGAGCATCGTGCGCGTGGCCTGCGCACTCCCCTGCCCATCGGCAATGAGCACCCCGTTCGTCCCGACCACGAAGAGGCTCACGGTCGTGAAGCCCGGCGACCGGATCTCCTCGTAGCCGTACACGCCGTCGGCCAACCTGACGATGCGGGGGAAGTCGGTGAGCGGCAGGCCGCGCAGGGCCGGATCGGCGGTCCGGACCTGGGCGGCGAGCGGCGCGGCGAGGGCGAGCCAGCAGATGGCAATGGCGAACGGGGCCCGGAGCATGGATCGGCTGGGTTGAGGGGATGTGGAGAAGCTGCGGCCCGGGACGCCGCCGTCAACGGGTCTCTGTTCCCAACGCGCGCCTGACGAGAGATTGTCAGTCGGACCTGCACCCCCGTCACGCCTCACGAAGGAGCGCGCTCATGCGTTGGCGCCCGATTCTGGTTGTACTTCTGCTGCTCCCGGTCATGCAGGCCGGGGCTCAGGCGGCGGATCCGCTGGGTCTCGCACCCGTGACACTGCCGCCCGCGCTGGACCGGGTGCTGCGGGACTACGAGGCCGCCTGGAAGGCGGGTGACGGCAAGCGTCTCGCGGCGGTGTTCACGGAGGATGGCTTCGCGCTGAGCAATGGCCGTCTCCCGATCCGCGGCCGCGCGGCGATCGAAGCCTGGCACACGCGTCCCGGCGGCGACCTCCAGCTCCGCGCCTTTGCCTGGTCCACGTCCGACTCCGTCGGGTACATCGTCGGTGGCTATACCTACCCCGGGATGACGGGGCCCGGGGGAAAGTTCCTGCTGGCGCTTCGGCGCGGTGCGGATGGGCGCTGGCTCATCGCGGCGGACATGGATAACTCCGCGGGGCCGTCCCGGAGGCCGTGAGTCGTGGCGCGTGGCTCGCGACTCGTGAACCTGACGACCTGCTGTCCCCGACTGGTGGCGGGCCTGTGGGCAAGGTGAGCAGGTCCCTCACGGTTTGCGCTCGAACGTCGCGCGGACGGCCTCCCAGCTCGGCCCGAACGCGCTCGCGGCGTCGCTGCCGTCGTCATCCACCGCCCGCGCCGCCGCCGGCATGGCGTTCCAGTGGGGCGGCGACATACCGAGCAGGTGCTGCACGAAGAAGTCCCACATCTTCCGGTCGCCGTACGCCGCGCTCGGCCCCCGCCGTCCCCCGCCGTGCTCCTCGTTAGGCATCACGAGCAGATCGAAGCTCTTGTCCGCCCGGATCAGCGCGTTCACCACCTGCATCGTCGACGCCGGGTCCACGTTCGTGTCCAGCTCGGGCACCACGAGCAGGAGCCGCCCCTGCAGCTTGTGCGCGTGCACCACGTTCGAGCTGGCCTCGTACTCCGGCCCGATCGGCCACCCCATCCACTGCTCGTTCCACCAGATCTTGTCCATCCGGTTGTCGTGACACCCGGCGAACGACACGGCCACCTTGTAGAACCCGGGGTGGAAGAGGAGACCGCCTAACGCGTTCTGACCTCCGGCCGACCCGCCGAAGATTCCCACGCGTGTGGTGTCGTACCAGGCATGCCGTGCCGCGTAGGCCCGGTGCCAGAGGATGCGGTCCGGGAATCCCGCGTCGCCGATGTTCTTCCACGCCACGTCGTGGAAGGCGCGACTCCGGTTCGCCGTCCCCATCCCGTCGATCTGCACGACCACGAAACCCAGCTCCGCGATCGCCATCATGTTGTTCCACGCCACGAAGCCCTTGGGCACGAACGAGCCGTGCGGACCCGCATAGATGTACTCGATCACCGGATACCTCCGGCGCGCATCGAACCGGGAAGGCCGGGCGACCACGCCCCAGATGTCCGTCACGCCGTCGCGTCCCTTGGCGGTGAAGACCTCGAGCGGGCGCCACCCCGCCCGGGTGAGCGCCGAGACATCGCCTGTCTCGAGCTCCATGAGCACCTTGCCATCGCTCGCGCGCCGGAGCTGGGCCACGGGCGCCAGATCCACGCGCGACCACTTGTCCACGTAGAGCGCACCGTCGGGCGAGAACGTGACCTGATGATCCGCCGGCGCCTCGGTGAGCGGCGTAAGACCCGTCCCGTCGAAGTTCACACGATAGTACTGCGCGTAGTACGGATCCTGCCTCGGATCCATGCCGCCCGCGCTGAAGTAGATCTGCCGCCCGGCCTCGTCCACCCGCTGCACCGTGCGCACCACGAAGCTCCCCTTCGTGATCTGGTGCTTCACCCGGCCCGTCGCGCCGTCGTACAGATAGAGGTGCGCCCAGCCGTCGCGCTCGGACAACCATATGATCTCCGCGCCGTCGTTCACGTCGGCGCGCCAGACGCGGCCGCCCCCGTCGAGCGTCCCCGACGCGCGGCGATAATCGATGAAGGTCCTGGCGGACTCGTCGATGAGCGCGCGCGCGGCACCGGTCGCCGCGTTCACCTCGATCACGCGATAGCGCTGGTGCCCGCGCTCGTTGTACTCGAACGTGAACGCGCGGCTGTCCCGCAGCCACTGGAGCCGCGTCAGATCGAACGGGTGCGGGAAGAGCGCGTTGTCCACGTTCGTCTGGCGCCCGGAGTCGACGTCGAAGAGCGTGGGCTGCTGCAGATCGAGCACGTCTCCCGGCTTCGCGTAGAACCGCTCGAAGTACGAGGGCTGCACCTGGTCCGGCGGCGACGAGACGACGTAGCGCACCATCCGCTGGTACCCCGGCCGCACTCGATAGGCGGCGAGGTATCGCGAGTTCGGTGACCACTGGAGCGACTGCCGCGTGAAGGGATTCCCCTCGGAGCCGTCGCGGCTCAACGCGCGGCCCACCTCCGGCCCCGATCCCGCGTCACGTACCCAGACGTTGTAGTTGCGGATGTACGCGATCCGCCGGCCGTCGGGCGACGTGACTCCCTCGTCCGCCGCGGCGGGGGCCGCGCCGCCGCCACCACCACGTCCGCCGCCCCGTCCACCGCCCGCGCCCCGGCCGCCCCCGCCCGCGGTCCGCTGGCAGCTATAGCTCGTGAGCGCGCACGACCACGCGGCGTTCTCGGCCGCGAAGGTGATTCCCTGGTCACCGCTCGTGAACGTGAACGTCGTGAACGGCAGGGTGACCGCCGTGTACGTGCGCCCCGCCGCGGCAGCAAGACCCGATGCAAGTCGTGCGTGGTCGAAGGCCGGTCGCTTCGCCGGAGCGTCCGGATTCGAGGCGTCCACCAGCACGAAGGCGTGACCGCCCGCCACCGACTTCCGATACCAGAAGCGCGCGTTCCCCGTCCACGTCGGCGTCTCGATCACATCGATCAGCGAGCTCGTATAGCGGCTCTGCAGGCCTCTGGCGCGCTCGTAGTCGGCCGCGGTGATGGGCTGTTGCGCCGCCGCCGGAACCGCCGTGCTGGCCAGAAGGATGAGAAGCTGGGCTCGATTGCGCATTGGTCCGCCTGACGAGAGTTCCGGCGTCCTTCGACCGACGAATCGTCGCTCGGGCCACGATCCGCCGGCCGTTCCGCCAATCCACCGGCGGTCCTACGGTGCAGCGTGTGCCCCCGCTCGGCAAGCCCGTGCGCGAACAGCGCCGTCGCCGTCGGAACATGCTGTGGCGTCTCGAAGACGACCGGTGTTATCCTGGCCGCATCAGGCGCAACCGGAGGCAACATGACGCGCTTCAACGTCGCCGCCCTGGTGCTCGCCGCGCGTGCCGTATCCGCGCAGACGCCGGCACCACCCACCGCACCACCCATCATTGACATGCACCTGCATGCGTCGCGGATCGCGGACTATCGCGCGCTCCTCGGCGACGCGCCGCGTCTCCCGCATTGCGTTCCGATGACGGACTACCCGGTCCCGGCGTCGGGGCGGGCGTGGCGTGACTCGGTCCGCTCGACCTCCCTGTCCTGCCGCGCCACGCTCTCCGCGGCCAGCGATGAGGAACTCATGGCGCGGAGCCTCGAGATCATGCGCCGCAGGAACGTGATCGGCGTGACGAGCGGCCCCCCCTCCGTCGTTGCCCGGTGGAAGTCCGCCGCGCCGGATCGCGTCATCGCCAGCATGTCCCTGACCGGCGCGCCCGGTTCACCGCCGCCCGACTCGGTGCGCGCCTGGCTGCGCAGCGGCCGCTTCGCCGTGATTGGTGAGGTCACGGCTCAGTACGGCGGCCTGGCACCCGACCATCCCGCGCTCGAGCCCTACTGGGCCGTCGCGACGCAACTGGATGTGCCGGTCGGGATTCACATCGGCACCGGCCCGGTCGGCGCACCGTACCTCGCGTTCGATCGATATCGAGCGCGACTGCACAGTCCCCTGGGACTCGAGGAAGTCCTCGTACGCCATCCGGAGCTTCGCGTCTACATCATGCACGCCGGCTGGCCCATGCTCGACGACCTGCTCGCGGTGTTGTGGACCCATCCCCACGTCTACGTGGATGTCGGCGCGATCAGTTGGGCCCTCCCGCGCGCTGAGTTCCACCGGTACCTGCGGCGGATCGTCGAGTCCGGATTCGGCAAGCGCGTCCTCTTCGGCTCCGACCAGATGGTCTGGCCCGAAACGATCGAGGTGGCGATCGCGAGCATCGAATCGGCGGATTTCCTGACCGCGGAACAGAAGCGCGACATCCTGTACAACAATGCCGCCCGTTTCCTGCGACTCAGCGAGGGCGAGATCGCGCGGCACCACGGCAGGTAGCACTTTCGCGGGACGAGCGGTCCGGCCAGAACACGGCGGCCGACCGGCCGGTGCCGATGGAGTCCGGAGACTCCCTGCTCCGGTCCGGACATGGAGCGGTCGGTGCAGGCGCTGGGGGCGAGCACCCCCACCACGAGGGCGAAGCCCTGTTGCGGTTTCACGGGGCGGGGGTACGGGCGGGCGGGAACCTGACGCGGCACGGACTGCCGGGGCGCGCCGTTCCGTGTCAATTTCCAGCGGAATCCACCGCTCATTCGCACTCAACCCGAGCCGCCCCATGCCCATCGCGCAGACACTCCTCCCCGAGTTCGACCAGGAAATGGCCACCACCCGGCGGCTGCTGGAGCGCGTGCCGAGCGAGCGGGGAGAGTGGAAGCCACACCCGAAGTCCTTTCCGCTGGGCCACCTCGCGCAGCTCGTGTCGGGGATGCCGGGGTGGCTGACCAACATCATTCATGATACCGCCCTCGACCTCGCCGGCGCGCCGCGCTACAGCTATGAAAAGACCGCGACCCTGCTGTCGCAGTTCGACCGCAACGTGCGCGAGGCGCGCGAGGCGCTCGCGGGGGCGTCCGACACCGACCTCGCCGTCAACTGGTCGCTCAAGCACGGCGACCGCGTGCTCTTCACCGCACCGCGCAGCACGGTGGTGCGTCAGACCATCAATCACCTCGTGCATCACCGGGGACAGCTCACCGTATACCTGCGACTGATCGACGTGCCGATCCCGTCGATCTATGGTCCTACGGCCGACGAGGGGTGGGCAGGCCCTCCCTCATGAAATGAGCCCGCGGGATTGAACGTGACACCGGAGCATCGCCGGGGCGAACCGGGTTACTGGATCGCCCTGGAATGCTGGGGGCGTGGTCTTGCCACGGAGGCCTCGGCGGCAGTGCTGGAGCTCGGCTTCGCCACGCTCGGGCTGAATCGCCCGCGCGCGATGCACTTCACACGGAATCCGGCGTCGGGACGGGTGATGCTGAAGCTCGGAATGCGCTTCGAGGGCATCCACCGGCAGTACCTGGTCAAGAACAGCCGGCTCGAGGATGTCGCGCGTTATGCGCTGCTGCGCGAGGACTGGGCGGGTCCTGGCGCGATTGTCCGGCGGAGCTCGTAGCAACCTCCGGACTGGGGCGGGTGTCTCAGCGGCTGCTCCGAACGCCACGAGGTCTCGATGGGCACCACGAATCCCCTGAATCGACGTCAGTTTGCGACCGCTGCCGCGGCGACGGCGGCTTCGTCCCTGTTCGGGTTCCGCCACTTGCGAGCGGCCCCCGTCTCCAGTCTCGCCGACACGCCGGTCGCCCCTGCGATCAATCCCCCTGACGGGGAGTTCCTCGCCGGGCTGCCTCGGCTCATGGAGGTGTCGAACGTCCCGGGCGTCGGCATGGCAGTCGTTCAGGAGGGACGACTCGTCTGGAAGCACGCCGCGGGCGTGATGGACGTGTCGACCGGGCAGCCGATCGCCGAGGAGACGCTCTTCCCGGCCGCCTCCCTCGGCAAGCCGGTCTTCGCCTGCGCGGCACTCCGGCTGGCCGATGACGGCCGCCTGGATCTCGACCGACCGCTGCGCGCGTGGGTGCCCGACCACGCACCCGCCGACCCGCGAGGCGACAACGTCACGGCGCGACACGTGCTCAGCCACTCCAGTGGATACCGCAACTGGCGCAACACCGCCGACCAGGCGCTCGTCCCCGACTTCGAGCCCGGCGCGCGCTTCCAGTACTCGGGAGAGGGCTTCTACTACCTGCAGCGCGTGGTGGAGAAGCTGACGGGCCTGGGCTTCCAGCGGTTCATGGAGGAGCGCTTCTTCGGGCCGTTAGGCATGCGCGCCTCGACCTATTCCTGGCGCGCCGACACGGCCGCGCGCGTGGTGACCGGTCACAACCGTGGCAACCCCGTACGGCCGCCCAGCCGTGACTTCGCCGCGAGACTCCTCCAGCACGCGGAGGCCGCAGGGAAGCCGTTGGCCGCCTTCACGCACGAGGAGATCGTCGCCGCGATGGGCGTTCTGCGGCCGGCGCCTCCCGCGTTGCCGAACTTCATCATCCCGAATGCCGCGGGGAGCCTCCTCACGACCGTGGGAGACTACGCCCTGTTCCTCACGGCCGTGCTGGAGCCGGCCCCCCACGCCGCGATGCCGGCGCCGGACACCCGCCAGCGGATGTTCTCGCCGCACACGCGCGTGAACAGCGTGCTCTCCTGGGGCCTCGGATGGGGGATCGAGAGCGACCGCGGCCGCGAGTACGTCTGGCACTGGGGTGACAACGGCAGCTTCAAGAACTTCGTGCTGGTGCATGTCCCCACGCGCTCGGGCATCGTCGTGTTCACGAATGGCAGCAACGGCCTGCGCGTCTGCGAGCACGTCATGGCCGCGGCAACCGGGCACGAGCATCTCGCCTTCGACTGGTTGTGAGCGGTCGCCTCTTGCTCGTCCGGTGCGGGCGCGCAATGATGTTGGCGGGCTGGGATATGCGCGCCCACGTCGTCTCCCCCCGCCATACCTGACTCGCCAATCATCATGAAGAGGAAGCACCGCAACATCATCCCCGACTTCTCGCGCAAGCCGAAGGTGGACCGGTCCGTCCCGGCGGAAGGAAAGCCGGCACCGCCACCGCAGGCGCCGCGCGTCAAGCCGCAGGCGACCTCCTCCAAGTCCGGACGCCGCGGCCAGTAGAGGTCACGGGTCGCCCACGAGGCGGCCTGCTGGCCGGGCAGCTCGCCGTGGCACGCCTCTTGACCCCTGCGGGAGCATGGGTCAGCGCGCCACCGTCGCGGCACAGGCGGCCCGCCGGATCGAGGATCCGCGGGTCGAGATCCGCGCGCCCGGGCCGCCGGGAACCGACGCCATCCTCACGCCCGACGCGCTCGCCTTCGTCGGCGGACTCGAGCGGCGATTCGGCGGGCGCATCGACGAGTGCCTCGCGCGACGCCGGCGGCGCATCGAGCGCCTCGCCGAGGGCACCGACCGCCTCGACTTCCTGGCCGATACGCGCGCGGTGCGCGAAGCCGAATGGACGGTCGCCGCCGCGCCACGCGACCTCGTGAAGCGCGTCGTCGAGATCACGGGGCCGGTCGACCGGAAGATGATCATCAACGCGCTCAATTCGGGCGCCGACGTCTTCATGGCGGACTTCGAGGATGCCACGTCGCCCACCTGGGCCAACATGGCCGGCGGGCAGCGCAACCTCTTCGACGCCGTGCGAGGGGAGATCGACTACACCGATCCCGCCTCCGGCAAGTCGTACCGCCTGGGGGACACGCTCGCCACGCTCCTCGTCCGGCCGCGCGGCCTGCACCTCCCCGAGCGCCACCTGCTGGTCGACGGGCGACCGGCCCACGGCGCGATCGTGGACTTCGGCCTCTACTGCTACCATAACGCGGCGACGCTGCTCGGGCGCGGCAGTGGACCGTACTTCTATCTCCCGAAGCTCGAGTCGCACCTCGAGGCCAGGCTCTGGAACGAGATCTTCCTCGCGGCGCAGGACGCGCTCGGCGTGCCGCGCGGGAGCATCCGCGCCACGGTGCTCATCGAGACGCTCCCGGCCGTCTTCGAGATGGACGAGATCCTGCACGAGCTGCGCGAGCACGCGTCGGGCCTCAACTGCGGGCGCTGGGATTACATCTTCAGTCACATCAAGACGCGGCGGCACGAGCCCACGGCCGTCTTCCCCGACCGGTCGCAGGTCACGATGGCGCAGCCGTGCATGCGCGCCTACTCGCAGCTCGCGATCCGCACCTGCCATCGCCGCGGAGCGTACGCCCTGGGCGGCATGTCCGCCTACATCCCGGTGCGCGACGCATCCGCCAACGAGGCCGCACTGGCGCAGGTACGAGCTGACAAGGAGCGTGAAGCCGTGGACGGCCACGACGGGACCTGGGTGGCGCACCCTGGACTCGTGGACGTGGCCCGCGAGGTTTTCGCGGCCCGCATGACCGGCGAGCACCAGCTCGGCGTGCTGCGGGCCGACGTCCGCGCGGATCGCGACGCGCTGCTCGAGCCGCCCGCGGGGACCCGCACCGAAGGGGGTCTGCGGCTCAACGCGCGCGTCGGGATTCAGTATCTCGAGGCGTGGCTTCGCGGGCACGGCGCCGTGCCGCTGTACAACCTCATGGAAGACGCGGCCACGGCAGAGATCTCTCGTGCGCAGGTCTGGCAGTGGGTGCACTGGGGCGCGAAGCTCGTCGACGGGCGCGTCGTGACGCGTGCGCTCGTGGAAGACGTGATCGCCGAGGAGATGCGGCGCGTGGCCGGTGAAGTCGGTGCGGAGCGGATGCGGACGGGTCGCTTCGACGAGGCGCGTGACCTGTTCGCGGGGCTGGCGCTCGCCGACGAGCTGGCCGACTTCCTCACGCTCGCCGCGTACGATCGTCTCGACGCGCCGCGCCCTTCCGACCGGCCTCCCGACCGAGCGCCGCCACCGCCTGCTCGATACTAGACCCGACCCCCGATACCGACCCTGGACCGGCCGGCCCACTCCGGAGTGCTGCCATGATCGCCACGCGAACGACCGACGCTTCGACCTCCGCGCCCCCTGTCGTGCGCACCCGATGGGACGGCATCGAGCGACCTTACACCCCGGCCGACGTCGCACGGCTGCGCGGTTCGGTACGGATCGAGTACACGCTCGCACAGCGCGGCGCCGCGCGCCTGTGGGAGCTCCTGACCACGCGCGATTTCGTGCCGGCGCTCGGCGCTCTCACGGGCCAGCAGGCCGTGCAGCAGGTGCGGGCCGGACTCGAAGCCATCTACGTGAGCGGATGGCAGGTGGCGGCGGACGCGAACCTGGCGGGGCAGACGTACCCCGACCAGAGTCTCTACCCGGCGAACAGCGTGCCTAACGTGGTGCGGCGGATCAACCAGGCGCTGCTCCGCGCGGACCAGGTGGAGTGGTCGGAGCGGACCGAGGGCAACGGCGCGACGAACCGGCACGAGTGGCTGGCGCCGATGGTCGCCGATGCCGAGGCGGGCTTCGGCGGGCCGCTGAACGCCTTCGAGCTGATGAAGGCAATGATCGAGGCGGGCGCGGCCGGCGTGCACTTCGAGGATCAGCTGTCGTCGGAGAAGAAGTGCGGGCACCTGGGGGGCAAGGTGCTCATCCCCACGGCGCACTTCATCCGCACGCTCGTCGCCGCGCGGCTCGCGTCCGACGTGATGGAGGTCCCCACCCTCCTCGTCGCCCGCACCGATGCCGACAGCGCGCGCCTCCTCACGAGCGACGTGGACGAGCGCGACCGTCCCTTCCTCACGGGCGAGCGCACCGGCGAGGGCTTCTGTCGCATCACCGGCGGGCTGGAGATGGCGATCGCGCGCGCCCGCGCCTATGCCCCCTTCGCCGATCTCCTCTGGTGCGAGACGTCGACGCCCGATCTCGGCGAGGCGCGCCGCTTTGCCGAGGGAGTGCACCAGGTGGCGCCGGACAAGATGCTCGCGTACAACTGCTCACCGTCCTTCAACTGGAAGCAGAAGCTCGACGCTGCCACCATCGCGCGCTTCCAGCGCGAGCTCGGCGCGATGGGATACCGCTTCCAGTTCGTGACACTGGCCGGCTTTCATCAGCTCAACTACGGCATGTTTGATCTCGCCCGGCGGTATCGCGAGCGCGGGATGGCGGCGTACGCCGACCTGCAGGAAGCGGAGTTCGCCGCGGAGTCGTCGGGCTATACCGCCACGAAGCATCAGCGCGAGGTGGGCACCGGGTACTTCGATGAGATCATGAAGGTGATCACCGGCGGGAGCGCGGCGACGCTGGCGCTCGAGGGATCTACGGAGGTCACCCAGTTCGGGAAAGGGACGGTGAGATGATACGGGCTGGTTGCTGGTTGCTGATTGCTGGAGCTGGTTGCGGAGTGCTGGAACGGCGTTGTCCTCGGGCGGCGCCGATGGGGGATCCGCCTGCGATGTGCAGGTGACCGGCCAGGGGGCGGGGTGAGGAGATCCGTCGCTCCGCGAGGAATGACAGGGGCCCCCACACCTCGTGGCGGGCCGCGGGGTTTGACAACTCCGCCGGAACGCCACCCGGGCTCGGAGCCGTTGGCTGAAGGCTGGTAGCTCGCAGGCTGTCGCTCTACCCCGCGGTTGCCCCGGAACCGCAACGCTGGACTCCGACCTCCCACCGCTCTCTGGCACTCCCTCGGCCATCCGTCGAGATTCCTGCGGCCATGCCGAGAAGTCTCGCCTCGCCGCACGACCAGAAGGTCACGTTCGTCGAACTCTTCTTCGACCTGGTCTTCGTCTTCTCCGTGACCCAGGTCGTGCATCTGCTGCACGACGGTGTGACGTGGCGGAGCGTGGGTGAGGCCGTCCTGGTCTTCTGGCTGGTCTGGTGGGGATGGACGCAGTTCACCTGGGCCCTGAACGCGGCCGACACCACGCACCCACGCGTGGAGCTCGCGACGCTCGTCGCCACCGCAGTGGCCTTCTTCATGGCGGTGGCCGTGCCTGGCGCGTTTCATGGCGGCTCTCTCTGGTTCGCGCTCGCGTACGTCGTGGTCCGCCTGGTCGGGCTCGCGATCTACGATTGGGTCGCGTGGGAGGATCCCTCGCAGCGCGCCGCCGTGCGCCTCTTCTCCGCCGTCTCGGTGGCGGGGCTGGCCTCTGCGCTGCTGGGCGGAGTCCTGGGCGGGACGGCGCAATATGCGCTGTGGGGAGTCACGATTCTGCTGGACGTGACGGCCGCCGCGATCGGCGGACGGAACGAGGGATGGAATCTGCACCCCGAGCACTTCGGCGAGCGGCACGGCCTCTTCGTCATCATCGCACTCGGCGAGACGTTGATCGTGGCCGCGAGCGGCGTCACCGCCACGGAGTGGACGGCGCGTTCCGTCGTCGTCGCGCTGCTGGCCGTGGCCGTGACCTGCGCGCTGTGGTGGAGTTACTTCACGCGTGCCAAGCCGGATCTCGATCGAGCCCTGGAGTCCCGCCGGGGCGCGGCACAGTCCACGCTCGCACGGGACGCCTACAGCCTCGCGCACTTCCCGATGCTGTGCGGTCTCGTACTGTACGCGGAGGTCGTCCAGGAGGCGCTGGGGCATCCGGCGGAGCCACTCCCGTCGGGTGGCCGCGTCGCGCTGGCGCTGGGCCTCGTCCTCTTCGTGGGAGGGATGGCGTGGCCCATGTGGCGTGCGACGCGGCGCCTCATGCGGGCTCGCCTGGTGCTCGTAACGGCCACGGCGGGAGTGGTGCTGCTCGCCACCGGGGTCGACGCCCC
>DATIGO010000326.1:0-10850 GCA_035454665.1 Gemmatimonadaceae bacterium
ATGCGGGGAACGTGGTGCGTACCCTGCGGAATGGCGCGCGCATGGCCGGTGTGAACCAGCTCGTGTGGGACCTCCGTCACGACGCCGCGACGGCCGGGGCCGAGGCGGAGGGTCGAGGGGGTGGTGCCGGCCGAGCGGGAGGGGGTGGCGGTGGCCGGGGCGGTCGTGGCGGCGGTGGTGGTCCGCAGGTCGTGCCGGGAGACTATGTCGTCACGATGCGACTCGCCGGGCGCGACATTCGCAAGCCAATCAAGGTCGAGCTCGACCCCCGGGCCAACGTGACGACCGCCGACCTCGTCGCGCAGCGCGATCTCGGGATGAACCTGCGCGACCTGAACGGTCGTGTGACGGCGGTGATCGACCGGACCGACGATTTGATGCGGCAGCTCACGGCGCTGGTGGACAACCTCCGCCGGAACGCCCCGAACGAGCGTACTGCGTTAGGCGAAGCCGAGTCGGCGCTGGTGGAGCTGCGGACGCTCCGGGACGAGAAGCTGCTGCGGCCGATTCAGGGGCTGGGGTACCGACAGTATCCGCGGCTGCGGGAGGAGGTGAGCTCGTTGTACGGTGCGGTGACACGGAGCATCACGAAGCCCACCGATGCCCAGGTGTCGCGGCACACGGAGCTGGTAGGGGAGACGGGCGAGGTGCAGCGGGAGCTCCAGGCGATCGTGGACGGGCGGATCGCGCGGCTCAACGAGATGCTGAAGAACCTGCCGCACGTGATCGTGGGCGGGCGGATCGTGATGTGAGCCGGGGGCGGGGCGCGGCAAGCCAGCGAGAGCGGCCGGCGCCGCGGTGGTTCGCTGCGACCCGATTCTGTTCCGAATCGACCCGCCTGCGGGAGAGACCGCGAGACTTCGCAGCCAGTCCTGGTGGCGTGCTCCCGAGGCGTGCGGGAGGAGAGGGAGCATGCCATTCGCGATCAAAACCGAGGTGCGCGATCCACGTGCCAGGCGGTTCGCCTTCACCGCACAGAAGACGATGTATGGCGGCAAACATGTCGCCGAAGGCGATACGGTTTTCGTGTTTGCGAGCGAGAACGAGGGCGGACAGGGCCTCATCGCGCGCGGCATCGTCATCTCCGCGAGAGCGATCCCCAGGACGCGCGGCATCGCCCGGCAGGCGCCGCGCGTGAGCATCACCGTCAGACGCACGGCGCTCGCGAAACGGCCGCTGGGGCGGAGCGAACTCAGACACCTTACCGACTGGAAGGACGGCCAGCCCGGGACCGAGCTCAACTTCAAGTTCTATCGTCAGGCAACGAACAAGATCGCCGGCATCTCGGATGAAGCAGCGGCGTTCCTCGACGGGTACTTCTAGCGCCCCGGTCTGGTGCTGCTGCTCGTGAAGCACGCGGCGCCTCGTGTTGTCGCGGCCCCTGCCGCGGCGGTCGCACCCGGGCGCCCCCGGTTCACGACCCGCGCAGCGTTTCCACCGGATCCGCGCGCGTTGCCCGTCGCGCGGGTCCGGCGCTCGCGAGCATGGCCGTTCCCAGGAACAGCACGACGGCGGCCCCGAAGGTGAGGGGATCGGTGGCCGACACATCATATAGAAGCGATCCGAGGAGCCGCGTCGTCGCCAGGGCCATGACACAGCCCGCCACGGCGCCCGCCACGGCCAGGGCGGCTCCACGGCCGATGATGAGCCGACCGATGTCGCGGGGAGTCGCACCGAGCGCGACCCGTACGCCCAACTCCTGCGCGCGCTGGCTCACGACGTAGCTCATCACCCCGTAGATGCCCGTTGCGCCCAGCAGGAGAGTGGATAGCGCGAACAGCGCGACGAGAGACGTGGTGAACCGGGGACGCTCGACCGATCGCGCGAGGACCTCGCTCATCGCTCGCACCGAGGTCACAGGGACCGTGCGATCGATCGAGCCGACGACGTCGCGCAATTGCCGGGCAATCGCGTCCGGATCGGCGGTCGATCGCACGACCAGGAACATCTCGGGCGGCGCGAAGGACCTCGGCGCGCGCTGGGCGAATGGCAGGAGCACCGCCACGCCCGACGTGTCACGCAGGCTGTCGAGCTTGACGTCGGGAACTACGCCGACAACGGTGATCCAGGGGCTGGGATAGGGATATCCGATATGCTTGCCGATCGGATCGTCGTCAGGCCAGAAACGGCGCGCAAACGACTGCGAAACGAGTGCAACGGGTGGTGCGTCCTCGCGATCACCGTCCTCGAGGGATCGTCCGCTCAGGATCGGAATCCCGAGGGCCCGCAGATAGCCGGGGGTGATGGTCTGGACGTGATTCGCCATCGGCAGCAATTGCGTGCCATCCTCGAATCGACCCTGAATGCGGACCCCCATGCCGAACACGGGGGCGGCGATGGGGAGCTGGTCGACGAGCCCCACGCCGCTGACGCCGGGCATCGCTTCCATCCGCTCGATGACCTGCTCGTAGAAGGCCGACGTGTGAGCCCGGTTGGCTCCTCCATAGACCGCGGGAGGCGGAGAGATGCGCGCCGAGACCACCTGCTCGGTCTGGAATCCCGCGGACAGGCCTCGAAGCTGGTCGAACGACCGCGTGAGGAGACCGGCGACGATCGCCAGCAGCACGGCCAGTGCGACCTCGCTGGCCACGAGGACGCCGGAGAGCCGGTGCTGTGACCTCCCGCCGATGGACCCACGACCGTGCCGCACCGCGCCCCCGGACGCACCAGTCGACGCCGCGCGGAGCGCAGGAAGGATCCCGAAGGCGATCCCGGTGAGCATCGTCAGGGCTGCGGTGAACAGGAGCACCGCCGTGTTGACGTGTACCTCGGCGGTTCGGACCATGGTTTCGGGAAGCGCGGCCACGCCCCAGCGCACACCGCCGAGCGAGATCAGGACGCCGAGGGCGCCGCCGATCGCGGCGGTGACCACGCTTTCGGTCAAGAGCTGGCGGATCAGCCGACCGCGCCCGCCCCCGAGCGCAACGCGAACCGCAAACTCGCGCTCGCGCACGGTCACGCGAGCCAGCATCAGGTTGGCGATGTTCGCGCAGGCGACGAGCAGCACGACCGCGACGCACGCCATGAGCAGCAGCAGCGCGGGGCGCTCTGTGCTGATGAGACTCTCCTGGAGCGGCTGGGCCGTGGCGGGAATCCCGTACTGGTCCCCGGGATCCCACCGTGGGTTGAGCCTGCGCATCCCCGGCACCACCGCCTGGAGCTCCGCATCCGCCTGTGCCGTCGAGACGCCGGGTTTGAGCCGCGCGACGAAACCGCTGCCACCCAGCGCCCATGTGGCCGTGATGTTGCCCGGATCGATGGTGACCGGGGTCCAGAACCGGGTCTCCACCGAGGGGAAGTGGAAGGTCGCCGGCATGACGCCGGCGATCGAATGCGACACGCCGTCCACGACGGCGGAGCGGCCGACGACGCGGGAATCCTCACCGTAGCGCTCCCTCCACAACGAGTGGCTGAGCAGAATGACGTTGCCGGCGCCGGGACGGCTCGCGTCGTCGTCGAAGGCGGCGCCGAGCGCCGGCCTGACGCCGAGCATACGGAGCAGATTGGGCGTGATGGCGACGCCATCGAGACGTGCGGCGTCGCGATCGTCGTTGAAGGTGATGCTGCGATTGCGGAACAGCGCGATGTCCGCAAAGACCGTCGTGCGCTCACGCAGCGCGAGCATCTCGCCCGTCGATCCGACGATGTTCGCCTGGATGTTGACGAGGTCGTCCGGTTCGCGGAACGGAAGCGGCGCGAGGAGGAGGGCGTGGACGAACGAGAAGATCGTCGTGTTGGCGCCAATGGCGAGCGCGAGGGTCAGTATGGTCGTGATCGCAAACGACGGTGCCCGCACGAGCGATCGCCAGGCGAAGCGGATGTCCCGGGCGACATCGCTGAACCAGTCGTGGCGGCTTCGCTTCCGTTCGCGGGACGTGTCGATGGCGTACAACTCGGCGGCGACGCCTTCGACGTCGCCGAAGCGCTCACGCGCGATGGCGTCGGCGCGCTCCGGGTCGAGACCGGCTCGCAGCGCCTCCTCGCGCCGCATCTCGAGGTGGTGGCGGATCTCGTCGTCGACATCGTCCGTGGGCCGGCGACGTACGAGATCGCGGTAGCGATGCCAGAACGGCTCCCTGTCGGTCATGCCGTCACCGGCCTGGCCGTGGCCTTGAGCACCTTGCCGACGGCGGCGGCATAGCGCCACCAGTCTCGAGTATCCTCGGCGAGCTGTTCTCGTCCCCTGGCGGTGAGCTGGTAGAACTTGGCACGACGATTGTTCTCCGACGTGCCCCAGCTGGCCTTGACCCAGCCCTTGTCCTCCATGCGGTGGAGGGCCGGATACATCGAACCTTCCTCGAGCCGCAGCACGTCGTCGGCGGTCTCCTGGATCCACCGGGCGATGGCGAATCCGTGTCGCGGGCCCCAGGAGAGGGCCTTGAGCAGCAGGAGCTCGATGGCTCCATGGCGGAACTCGACGGCAGAGGCCGATGCCATGGCGGCTTTCACCTGGCAATTCTATGGGAAGATGCCGCGAATCTCGTCCGGTCCCCTAGAATTGTCAAGTGAGTACGCGGTGACAGGCCCGGCAGTCACGCCGGACAACCGGCAGTGCGGCAGGCTGGGAGCAGGGTTCGGCGTGCGTCGGTGACGGCGACGTCTCCCCTCCCCGGCCTACTCGCCCCGCAGCGCTTCGATGGGATCCACCCCGCTCGCGCGCCGGGCCGGCACGTAGCTCGCCAGCATCCCGACGCCGACCATCGCCAGGGACATCGCAATGAAGACGATCGGATCGACTGCCTTCACCCCGTAGAGCAGCGCGCCCAGGAGCCGCGTGGCCGCGAACGCCGCGACGATGCCGATCACCACGCCGACCAGCACGACCCTCGTGCCCTGCGACACGACCTGCCGGCGCACCGCGCGCGCCGTGGCCCCGAGCGCCATCCGCACACCGATCTCGCGCGTCCGCTCGGCGACCACGTACGACAGCACGCCGTACAGCCCGATCGCGCCCAGGATCAGCGCGAGCGCCGACACGACGCCTAACGTCAACATGGTGAACGAGAGCTGCACCATCGACCGCTGTGCCAGGAACTCCATGGTGAACTCACGGTACACCGGTGCCTCGGGCGCTACCTGGCGCACGAGCTCCCGCACCTCGCGCATCAGCGACGCCGCCCGCGGGCTCTTCACCACGTACGCCGGCGATCCCATCGCCCACGCGCGCGGGTCGGGACCCGTGAGCGGAAAGTACACGACCGCCTCGCCCGCCTCGCGCCAGTCGTCCTGCTTCACGTCGTCCACGACGCCGACCACCGTGAACCACTGGTCGGTCCGCGGCCGGCGGATGCGCTGCCCTACCGCGTCCTGCTGATCGGGCCAGAGCCGCTCGGCGGCGGACCGGCTGATGATGACGCTGCTGTTCGGCGTGACCGCCTCGTCGTTGCTGAACGGGCGGCCCCGGAGCAGCTCGATCCCCATCGCGCGGAAGTAGTCGCCCCCCGTGAAGTTCTGGTCGAGCAGGACACCGCCTCCGTCATCGGTCATCGCACCGGTGAGGAACCGCCCGCCGCCCGTGCCCTCGTCGAGCGGCAGATTGTTGACCACGCCCACCGCGGTCACGCCGGGCAGCGCGCGCAGCCGGTCCATGAAGTCGAGATGCAGCTGTCCCCACGCGGGCCCATCCACGAGCTGCGGCTGGTCGGGCGCGAACTGAAACGTATAGATGTCCCGCGTGTCGTAGCCCGGATCCACCGTGCGCAACCGCTGGAAGCTCTGCACCAGGAGCGCCGATCCGATGAGCAGCACCAGTGCCAGCGCGGCCTGGCCGACGACGAGCGCGTCGCGTCCCCAATGCCGGCGCCCCGTCGCGCCGCGGCCGCCCTCGCGCAGGCGTGTGAGATCCGGCGTCGACGCGGGCAACGCGGGCACCACCCCGCAGGCGAGCGCCGTGAACAGCACGAGTACGAAGGCCGCGGTCAGGGTCCACCCGTCGAGTCCCACCAGCGCGAGGCGGGGAATCCCCTCCGGAGCCGCGCGCAGGAAAAGCGGCAGCGTCGCCGTGCTGAGCGCGACGGCCAGCACGCCCGCGGGGAGCGCCACGAGCAGCGCTTCCGCCGTCTGGAGGCGCACGAGATGCCGTCGTGACGCGCCGAGTGCGTGGCGTACCGCGAGGTCGCGCCGGCGCCCCTCGGCGCGCACCATGAAGAGGTTCGCGACGTTCGCGCACGCGATGAGGAGCACCACGGACACCGCACCCAGCAGCACCCAGAGCGACGTGCGCACCGTGGGGCCCACCAGGCGGTCGAGCACCGGGTCTACCACGGCGCGGTGCTGTTCGATCAGGCGCGCATAGGTCGGCGGACCTCCGAACCGCTGCGGCAGCTGCTTCGAGAGTTGCGTCAGTTCGCGCTCGAGCTGCTCGCGCGTCACGCCTTCCTTCATGCGCGCGACGAGCGGGAGGCCGAGATTCCCGGGACGAACCTGATCGAGCTGCGCTTCTCCGGCCACCCAGAGCAGTACGTCGTCGTTCGGGAACATGAACTCGGGCGGCATCACGCCGATCACCTGGCGCATCTCGCCGGAGATGAAGTACGACCGGCCGATCACCGCGCTGTCGCGGCCGAACCATCCCTCCCAGAGGCGGTCGCTGATGAGCACGACCCGATCGGCATCCTCCGGCACCGGGAGCCGGCCGACCATCGGGCGCACACCGAGCGTGGCATACATGTCGTTGGTGGGGAACGCCATGGGGATGCGCTCGACGCGCGTATCGGTACGCATCGTCGATGTGCCACCACCGAACGCGAAGACCCCGTCGAGGAGCTCGGAGTTCTCCTTGTAATGGAAGTAGAAGTCGAACCCGAGGCCGAAGCGCTCGGGGAGGTCCGACCCCGGGGCCGTCCCGGAGAGGACGACGAGGCGGTCCGACCGCGGGAACGGCAGCGGCTCGAGGAGGACCGTGTTGACGACGCCGAACATCGCCGCCACGGCGCCGATCGCGAGTGCCAGCGTACCGACCGCGGTGACGAGGAAGCCGGGCGTGCGGAGCAGCCCGCGCCCTGCATGTCGGAGATCCGTCTTCCACTGAGCGAGCACGATCGCCTCCCCTGGCAGGGTTCAGGAGTGGGACACGGCGCTGGGCCGGGCGGTTTGCCCACTACGACCGGGCCCGTGGAGGGTTTCAGCGGACCGCCGCGTCTCGGCGCAGCCGGAAAGCCGGCGCCTGGGGCGCCGGACGACGGGGCCGCCGGTGGGCGGACGATCGCGGCGTCCTACTGCCGCTTGAGGATGTAGTACCCGCTGCCCGCGTCGAAGCGCAGCTCGGTCGCCGGGCCGCTGCTGCCGCTCCGCCGAAAGGTCAGGAACGCGTTTCCCTGCCGGAACGTCCACGCGTCGACCCAGGGAAGCGGGCGCGCCGGTGAGCCATTGGCCGAGAACGCAATCCCCTGCGCTGTCTGGGTCACCTCGACGACCATGTCGCGGCCGCGCGAGGGCCCCTGGTACTTGCCGAGCAGCGGCGCCGCGTCGCCCGAGAAGGGCGTGAGCGTGGGACGCGTCCACGGCAGCAGCTCGGCCGCGAGCTCTCCCGCCACCGCCCCGGGATCGATGTTTCCGGTGCTGTTCATGAGCACGACGATCGCGGCCTGTGCATCGGGATACCACGCGGCCTCGGCCGTGAATCCCGTGATCGAACCCCCGTGCCCGATGAAGTTGAGCCCGCGGACGTCCTTCCCGACCGCGATCCCCATGCCGTACCGGAGCGGCGTGCCGTCGTTGAGCTTCGACGGCGTGATCATTTCGGCGTACGACTTCGGCGAGAGCACCTTGCCGCCGTGCAGGGCCGTGAGCCAGGTGACGAGGTCGCCCGCCGTGGAGCAGAGCGAGCCCGCGGCGAATGGCCAGGTGTGGACGTTCGTCGGCGCGCGGCGGATCACGCCGTTCTGGACGCCGTAGCCGTGCGCGCGGCGCTCGACGTTCTCCGAGCTGTTGCAGTACATCGAGCGCCTCATGCCTAACGGCTCGAACAGCTTCTTCTCGACGTATTCCTCGTACGTCATGCCGCTCGCCTTCTCGACCACCAGGCCGAGCAGCCAGAACGCCGAGTTGTTGTAGATCTGCGCCTCACCGGTCGCGAACTGGAACGGATATCGCTTGATGAGCGCGTAGGCGGAGTCGCGCGGAAAGCGACCGTTCGTCACGAGGTTGCCGAACTCCGGCATCTCGGTGAGTCCCTTGATGCCGGACGTGTGGTCCAGGAGCCGCCGCAGCGTGACCCTGTTGCCGCGGGTATCGAAGTCGGGGAGCCACTTCGTGATGTCGTCTTCGAGGCTGAGCTTTCCGTCATCGCGGAGCTGCAGAAGCGCGACGGCGGTGAACTGCTTCGTGATGGAGCCGATCTCGAACATCGCGTCGGCAGGCATGGGGATGTTCCACTCGACGTCGGCCTTACCGTAGCCTTTCAGGAGGAGCGTGTCGTTTCCCCGGACGACGGCGGCCGCGATGCCCACGGCGCGATTCTCCAGGACGCCGGAGCCCGCGAGCGAGTCGAGTTTCGTGACGAGCGCCGCACCTTCGGATTGCGCGGCCGCGGCGGTGGCGCTGGCCGCGAGCAGGGCGAGGATCGTCAGGGCGGAGCGCAGAACGGTCAGCGAGGGCATGGGAGTCGGGCGGCGGTAAGGGAGGGTCCAACGATGGCGAAGGTGCCGTGGTGGGAACACCCCTACGTGGCGCCACGCGCCGGGTTTCCCGTCAACGCCATACCGGGAACCGGGCGGGAGCCAGCGCGCGCCGAGGATCGCTCCTCGGGCCGGTCGTGCAATGTCTCGTGCTCGCAGTGGGCATACCAGCGCGCGTTGGCCCGCGCCGCATGTGGTCGTTCATCTGCGCGGCCACGGCATTCACGCCGACCCTCTCCCGGCGTGAGGATGCGGTCCTGCGCCGTGGGCTCCCCCGCGACGCGTGAGAGGGACCGTATCTCCGAGGCCGGGGTACGCCGGGCGCGTGAGCCGCATCTTCCTGGCGATGCTGATCATCGCGGCGGCCGCTCCGCCGGCGCGTGCGCAGACGCCCGTGACCTCGCCGGACGCCGACTCCCTGCGTCCCGTGGTCCGCGGAACCGTGCGCGACTCGCTAGGCATCCCTGTCCACGGCGCGAGCGTGATGCTCAATCCCGGCGCGCTGATCCTCCGCACCGACACGGCCGGCCGGTTCACGAGCCTCCGTGCGCCCCTCGGAACTGTCGGCATCAGGATCCGCCGCCTCGGATTCGCACCCATCGACACGCAGGTCACGGCCCACGCGGGCGTGGTGCTCACGCTGGATCTCACCATGCGCCGGATCCCGCAGCCACTCGGCGAGGTCGTGGTGCGCGCCGATCGCGTGCGCCAGTGCCCAAGGTACTCGCTCGATGGGGTGCTCTGCCGCCGTGAGGTCGGACGCGGGCAGTTCCTGAATCGCGACGACATCGTGGGTAGCGACGCGATCTACCCCTGGCACGTGCTGCGCGACCGGCCCGGCTTCCGCCGGAGCCTGCGCGGCGACCTGCGCGGGGTGGAGTCCACGGTGGGGTGGCGCTGCATCACGACGCTGGTCGATGGCCGCCCGCCCAGCGAGATGAATCCGCTGCCGCTGCTGCCCGAGATGTTCGCGGTCGAGGTGTATCAGCCGGCCGAGGCGCCCCCGGAGTACCAATCGTGGGTCTGGGGCGGCATGTTCCCCTGCACGCTGGTCGTCTTCTGGAGCGAGCGAGCGGTGCGGCAGGAGATCGAACGGGCGTCGGGGCTGCCCTGGGGCCTGACGCTCGACCTCACCGCCGGCGGATTCGTGATGGGCGGGGGCGACTACGCGCGGCGGTCGGGGGTGGCGCTCGTGACCTTCCTCGGCAACCGGTCGCCCGTCGATCCGAGGCGGAGCAACGTGTTCGGGGTGAGCCTCGCGCTGCTCGGC
Organism: Gemmatimonadaceae bacterium; assembly: GCA_035454665.1. Classification (GTDB taxonomy): domain Bacteria; phylum Gemmatimonadota; class Gemmatimonadetes; order Gemmatimonadales; family Gemmatimonadaceae; genus DATIGO01. The sequence continues at coordinate 9,889 of DATIGO010000326.1, forward strand.
GACCCGGGCTCCGAAACCGCCTGTGATCTCCCCATCGATGCCGGGTGCCGCGACGAGCTGCCCTTGCTGCTCGGCCTCGGCGCCGAGCGGGGCTGGCGTCGCGAAGCGCTCGTGAGCAGCGTGCGGTTCGGCGCTGGCGCGTACATGAACCTGAAGGATGCGGGAGGGTCCGCGATCGGAGTGCAGGGCCAGGTGGACCTGGCGGCGTCGTTCGCGCTCCTGGCGCTGCGCGCGGTCGTGCTCCCGAACCTGCACGGGCGGCCGGTCGCGTTGTTCTCGCTGACGACGGGCGTCCGCTGGAACTAAACCCCCGGGCTTCCACCGGGGTCAGACAGAGTAGCCGGGTCGCCGTCGTGTCCGGCCCCCCAACCCCTTGCGCATCGGGCGGACACGGTGAGGAGTATCCTTCTCCGTCGCCGCCCGATGGCGATGGGGTCGTCCCCGACCGGCACCGCGGATGCGCGCACCGGAAAGACCCGTGTCACGCCGTTCCTCCGGGCGGTGCGCCCCTCTGTGGCTCGCGCGCGTCATCGTGCTGCTCGCGGGATTTGCCGTTGGCGCGCCGGCTCCCGCGCAGAGCACCACGGAGATCATCCGCGGCCGCGTGCTCGGCCCCGACAGCCTCCCGCTCGCCGACGCCGAGGTGCGGGTGACCGGGCTCGTGACGCGCGCCACGCAGACGGCGCGAAGCGATGGACGCGGGGTCTACACGCTCGTCTTCGCGAATGCCGAAGGCGAATACATCCTTGCCGTGCGCCGGCTCGGATTCCGGTCGAAATCACTCCGGCTCTCGCGCGTGGGCGTATCGCCGGTCCTCGGCGCCGATATCCATCTCGAGCCCGCGTCGCAGGTTCTCGAGGCGGTGGTCGTGACCGCGGACCGCACCCTGGGGGGTGAAACGGCGATCGGTGAGGTGGGGTCGAGCGCGCTCGCCGACTCGCTCTTCCTGGTCGATCCGAGCC
>DATIGO010000327.1:0-2868 GCA_035454665.1 Gemmatimonadaceae bacterium
TCCCGCCGTCCAGCGTATCCACGACGGGCAACCCGGCGCCGTCGATCGCCGCGAGCACGCGCTCCGGGACCAGCGTCCGGGGCAGGTAGACCCGCATCGCATCGAGCGGGCCATGCCCCCACGTCCGCAACCGCCGCTCGACTCTCGCCCGGATCACCGCCGCAACGCGCCCCCACACGATCGGAGCGCCATCCACGTATTCGAGCACGTGGCTCTCCTGCGCGCCGTCGAGGAACGCGGCGAACCCAGCCCGGGACGCCCCGTCGACGGGACGGACGGCCAGCGCGGCCCCCTCTACCACCGTGCACGGACGCATGCGCGGTGGCTCTTGCGGCGGCACGCTCACCTCGAGCGGCGCTGCGTCCACCGGTGCCAGGGCGACGCCAGGAAGCACCGCTCCCAGCGTGCGCCGCAGTTCGCGAATGGCCCGCACCGACACGGCGGCTCCCGGAGTGCGGTATCAGTCGACGCCGATGTCCCAGGCCTGCTCGAGGTCCTTCTTCGAGTAGGCACGAAACGCCGTGAGCGTCTGCGTGCGCTCGATCCCCGTCACGGCGGGGAACTTCTCCGTCACGACTTCGGCGATCTGCTCGTACTCGGGCACACGGACAATGACCACGAGGTCCCACTCGCCGGAAACCGAGTAGACCTCCTGCACGCCGTCGATGCCCGCGAGCTGCCGGGCGGTCTCGGGGATGCGCTGCGGATCCGCGCGCACCAGGACGATGGTGGTTATCACTGGTCTTCGGGAAAGGGCGGGACGTCGAGCAGCCAGACGCCGATCAGGCCGTCGCGGCCATCGAGGTCGAGCAGGATCTCACGGGCGATGCGTACGGTGCGCGCGGAGCGACCCGGACCCAGTCGGAAATGGATGGTCCGCTCGGCGCGATCCGCTTCGGCGGCCAGCGCGGTGTTGATTTCCAGCGCCGAGACGCGCTCCCTCGGGTTTTCGGGGCCGAGGCGTACGGTCACGTCCTGGACGTCTCCCGGTGGGGCGAGCTCTGAGCGCTTCCGGACCGGGGGCCACACTGCGACCTCGACCCCACGGATCCGACCGGCCGAGACGTCGAAGATGAGCCACGAGCCGTCGCTCCCTTCGACGTCTACGCTCCCACTGGGTCCATTGGCCCCCGCGGGGACGCGCAGATGCGCCGTGAGAATGTCGGTGTCGGGATCCCATCGATAGTCGACGGACGCCAGCGCACCGTTTGCGGCTTCGACCTGCACCGGGATGTTCACCGTGCCTCCTGCCCGAGGGCGCCCCAATATGCCCCCTGTGCGGCGGGATGCATCATCATGGCCACGCAGGATGCAGCTTGCGAACGCGTTCCGGAGGTCGGGTGCACGGGCGCTAAGATAGGGCCAGAGGGATCGACAGTACCAGATGACCGTTTGGCCACACTGGCGCCGACCCGGTCACCCACCGGTCGCCCCGTCCGGCCGGACCGAGCCACGCTCGGCCGTGAGCGAGCGCCAGAGCGCCAGGACACGGCGCACGCCCTCCACGACGTCGGCGAGGGCCGCGGCGTAGGACAGGCGGATCCAGTCCGGCGTCCGGAACGCGGCGCCGGGCACCACGGCCACGCCGTGCTCCTCGAGCAACCGGGTGGCGAAGGCCGTCCCGGCGCCGCTGCCCGGGGGCGCCGTAGCCCCGACGTCGATGAAGAGGTAGAAAGCGCCATCAGGCCTAACGACGGCCGGTGCGGGCCTCGAACGGAGGAGCTCCATTGCCGCGTCGCGTCGCCGCCGGTACTCGGCAACCATGCGGGTGATCTCGCGCTCCGACGCCTCCCACTCGCGGAGCGCCGCCAGCGCCGCGTGCTGTGCCACCGTCGTGGCATTCGAGGTCGTGTGCGACTGCAGGGCCGTGAGCGTCCGCGCCACCGCCGCAGGCGCAATCGCCCATCCGATGCGCCATCCCGTCATGGCCCAGGCCTTCGCCATGCCATCGACGATGACCAGGTGATCGCGGGCGCGCGCGAGTGACAGCACCCCCGCCGCCGCGCCGTCATACGCGATGCGCCCGTAGATCTCATCGCTGATGAGCCACCACTGCCGCTCTTCCGCCAGTTGCACGAGCTCGCCGAGCTCCGCCGCCGTGTAAACGGCGCCGGTGGGATTACAGGGCGAGTTCAGGATCACCCCGCGAGTCCGCTCCGTGGTGTGTCGGAGGAGATCCTCGGCCGTGACCTTGAAGCCGTGGCTGGGCGCGCCGCGGACCGGCACGGCGTTCGCACGGGCCAGCTCGACCATTTCGTAGTAGCTGGTCCACGCCGGCGTCGGCACGAGAACCTCGTCCTCGCTGCCAAACAGGGTGAAGCACGCGTTGAAGAGCGCCTGCTTTGATCCCGTCGTGACCACGACGTCCTGCGGGGTCACGGGGTCGGAGCCGGCGTACTCCCGGTTGGCGCGCTCCGCGATGACCTCCCGCAGCGGGAGAATCCCCTCGACCGCGGTGTACCGGGTTGCGCCCTCCTCGAGGGCCCGGCTCGCCGCCCGACGGATGAACGGGGGGGTGTCGAAGTCGGGCTCGCCAGCGCCCAGGTCGATGATGGGCCGCCCCTGCGCCTTGAGGGCCCGGGCACGCTGCGAGACGGCGATCGTTGCCGACTCGCGCAGCTGGGACACGTTGTCCGACGGCACGTACGTCGCGGAGATTGTCATGAAATGGTGGTCTCGCCGATGGAGCCAGGTCCCGGGCCCGGCTATACTTGGGGTCCCGACCGGCTAAGGTGCGGACACGGGAGTTCTTTGACAACCGAGGGGATCGTGGAGCTGGGGATTCGCGAGGAGCCGGGCGGAGCCCGGAGCCAGAACACCGTGCACGTGACGCTGCACGAGGCGCGCGAGGCCGCCCGACTGCTGTCG
>DATIGO010000328.1:0-19133 GCA_035454665.1 Gemmatimonadaceae bacterium
ACCTCGCGGTCGCGGACGGCCCGGATCACCGGGCAATCCAGGCCGCATCGCTCCACGAGCTCGCTGATGAGAACGCGCTTGTAGACCAGATCCACGGCGGTGCCGCCCACGTACAGCCGGCGGTTCTCGTACTCGGCGTGCCGCGGGTCCTCGATGAAGCACTCGATGCCGAGCGAGAGGAAGTGCTGCTGGAAAAGATCGAACTCCGTGGAGGTCGGGACGTCGCGCCAATCGAGGATCGCCACGCGCGGCGGCGTGCGCGTGCCGCTGAACTCGTGCCACGCCTCCAGCAGGACGCCCACGACGCCCGGCGCCGCCGGGAGCGGGAGGATCTCGTGGGTCCGCGCGAACTCCCGCATGAGGGGAAGATCGAGGAAGGCCTCGCTCAGGGCGTCCGAGTATCCGGCCCCCGCCGGCGTCTCGGCGTTGTATTCGGTGAGGCCTAACGCCGCCGAGGCGGGCGCGGCGAAGCAGTCGAGGCGGGAGGTCGGACTCGGATTGACGTAGCCCGGATCGGTGGCGACGAGCACCTCCTCCCAGTCGCTGAGCCCGAACTGTGCCCGGAAGTCCCGGTCGTGCACCGCGCGCTCATACACCCGCGCAAAGGCACGCAGGAGCGGTCCCACACGCGACTGCAGATCCCGATAGTCGGCCACGCGCATGAACCGCGGCCGGAGCACCGTGCAGAGCGCGCGATCCCCGAACACGAGCCCCCGGCGACGTTGCGCGTGCTCGAGGTGCGTGTGGCTCGCGTCGGCCAGGTCGGGGGTGAGAAGGTCGTGGTAGCGGGCGGCGAGTGACACTGCGGCGGGTTGTTTGCTGATTGCTGGTGACTGGTGGCTTGCCCTGTCATCCCGAGGAGGCGAAGCCGACGAATGCCTGTCCCGAGCAGGCGTAAGCGACGAGGGGAATCTGCTCCCGGTGTGCTGGTGACCGGCTACGGAGTACGGGCGGCAGATCCCTCAGTCGCATGCGCTCCTTCGGGATGACGACACGCTCGTCGCGCGCCGTGTGTCGTGTGTCGTGTGTCGTGTGTCGTGTGTCGTTCGCTTCCTCCTCTCAATCGAACATCCCGCTCCACTTCAACTCCCTGAGCTGCGGCCTGGGCCGGAGCGCCCGCTCGATCGCCAGATCCGCCATCTTCTTGACCGCCCAGTCGAAATACTCCGGCGTCAGCGAGTACACGTCCATGTCCGGGGCAGGGTTCATGAAGTCGATCGCGTACGGCACCCCGTCCTTCACGGCAAACTCGATCGAGTTCATATCGTAACCCAGCGCGCGCACGATCGTGCGCGCATCCCTCAGGACGCGTTCGCCGAGCTCCGGCGCGAGGTGCGCGTGGTCCACGATGTACTTCCGCACGCGGGGATCGTACTTCATGGGCAGGATCTCCTCCCGCCCGATGCAGAGGCACCGCACGAACTGGTCCCACGCGATCATCTCCTGCGCGATCATCGTGAGGAGACCCGACTCGTCGTAGCGGCGGATCAGCTCGTCCCGTGAGTGGCAGACATGCACCTGCTTCCAGCCGCCGCCGTGCGCGTCCTTGAGGATGCACGGCAGCCCGACGTACTCGACCACGGCGTCCCAGTCCAGCGGATACTCCAGGTTCCGCAGGCTCTCCGCCGGGACGATGCCGGGGACGTAGTCCTTGTTCGGGAGAAGCACCGTCTTCGGCGAGGCCACGCCGAGCTTGGCGATGAGCGTGGCACCGAAGTATTTGTCGTCGGCCGTCCACATGAACGGGTTGTTGATGACCGTCTTCCCCTCGAGGACGGCCTTCTTGAGGTACGACCGGTACATCGGCACCTCGTGCGAGATGCGATCGATGAGCACGTCGTACTTCACCGGGGCATCGAAACGCTCCCCACCCACGCGCGCGAGCTCCGCCACCACGCTGAGATTGCGCCGGTTGACCTCCTCGATGAAGGCCGGAGGCCAGGACCATTCGCGGCCGACGAAGAGGCCGATCCGCTTCAACATGGAGATATTGCTCGGTGGCTGGTTGCTGGTTGCTGATGGCTGGAGCTGGTTGCTGAGTGGTGCTTCAGCGTTCTGTCATGCCGAGAAGGCGAAGCCGACGAGAGCATGCCTCGAGCGAGCGTGAGCGACGAGGGGAGCCTCCTCTTCGGGGTGCCGGTGCCAGGCACGGGGTACGGCAAGTAGATCCCTCACTCGCTGACGCTCCTTCGGGATGACATCTCGACCTCAGTCATGCCCTCCGACATACCTCAGAATCATCCGTTCCCAGTACGGCCAATCATGACTCCAGCCGTCCCAGATCCGGAGCGCGTTGCCGATCTGCTTCTCCCACAGAATCGCCGACAGAGCCTCGTTCTCTCCATAATGCGGGTCGTCGCGCCCCGTGGCGAGGATGATGTCCTGCCGCCGGAAGGCCTCCAGGCGCCCCCGATCCCACTCGTGCGCCATGAATTCCATGGGGTTGCAGGCATATATGGTCGAGTCCGAGTAACCGCCGGTCATCCCGCGGATGTCGTACATCCCGCTCATCCCGATCACGCGGTGGAAACGGGCGGGGTTCCGGAGGGCGAGACTCATGGCGTGGAAGGCGCCGAAGCTCGCCCCGGTCGCGATCACGAACGGATTGCCGTTCACGTGCTCCGTGAACGGCAGGAGCTCGTCGCAGACGTACCGGTCGTAGCGGAGGTGCAGCGAGGCACGATGGCCGGGGTGCGCCTCCTTGTTGTACCAGCTCGCGTCGTGGTTGGCGTCGAGGCACCAGAGCTGGAGCCAGCCTCTCGCGAGATGCTCCCGCAGCACATCGGGCATGTACCGATTGGGCCACTCGTTGTGGTCGCCCATGGTCGTGGGGAAGGCGAGGAGCCGCGCTCCCCCGTGCCCGAACCAGCGCACGTGCATCGTGCGCCCCACGGCCGGGCTGTGCCATGCGTGATGCTGGCCGGGAACGCGCGTGCTCACGTCAGCGTCGGCCGCCGGGGGCGTCCACGTTGCCCACGAGGAACGGCAGCGCGGCGCGGAAGCGACGTCCCCATGATGCCTCGTTATGCATCCCCGCCGGATCCTCCACCCAGAGCAGGTCTTCGCCGGGCCGGTACCCTTTCGCCACCAGAAGATCGCGCATCCGCCGTGCGTCGGCGACCGTCCCCTCCCCCTCGCGGCCGCCCACGTCCAGGTAGATCCGCCCCGGCACCCGCGGCGCCTGCTCCACGAACGGGAAGATCGCCCGGTCGGCGAACCAGAAGGCGGGACTCATCACTCCCGCGAAGCCGAACAGCCGCGGCTCCCGGAAGAAGGCATAGAGGCTGATCAGTCCCCCCAGCGACGACCCCGCGATTCCCGTGGCCTCCGCGTCGGGGATCGTGCGGAAGCGCGTGTCCACGAGGGGCTTCACGGTCCTCCCGACGAAGTCGAGGTAGACGTCCCCCAGGCCGCCGCCGCTGTGCACGTCCACGAAGGGAGAGTACTCCCGGATCCGGTCGATCCCCGCGTTCGGGATGCCCACGATGATCGCGCGTCGCCCTTTCCTCGGCGCCCGGGCGAGCGCGGTGTCCACCCCCCACTCACCGGCGAAGCTCGTGGCCGGATCGAAGAGGTTCTGCCCGTCCTGCATGTAGATGACGGGAAACGGCCGTTTCGTCTTCTCGTACGCAGCCGGGAGGTAGACCAGGATGTCGCGCCGGTTGCGCAGCTCCGGGCTCACCACGTCGGGAATCACGTCCAGGCGACCCGGCGGCGAGCGGCGCCGGGCCATCCATTTCTGCAGGAACCGCGTGCTGTAGGACATCGGGGCCCGAAACGTAGGGCCCGCGCGTCGGGGTTGGGAACCGTCGCGCGCGTCCGGTGTCATCCCGAGGGGCCGCCGGTCGCTTCCATCATCCCGAGCAGCCGCAGGCGACGCGAGCCTGCCCGGAGGCAGCGGAAGCGACGCGAGGGCCTGCCCCGAGCGAGCGCCAGCGACGAGGGCCTGCCCCGAGCGAGCGCCAGCGACGAGGGCCTGCCCCGAGCGAGCGCCAGCGACGAGGGTGGATCTACCCGCCCTGTGTCGTGGCCGGCCGCCCGCGCACAGTATAGTAGACTCTTCCGGTCACTGGCGCTCCCGCGGAATGACAAGTGAGGCCCTCGTGTTGAATCGACTCGCGCTGTCGGCCGCCCTCTCGGCGATGGTTGCGTCGTCCCCGCTCGCGCAGACGCCCACGCCCCGCTGGACGCTCGTTCCCGAGCTCCGGGTCGGCGGCGACGCTGTGTCGGGGCCGGAGTACGAGTTCACGACGATTCGTGAGATCGCGGTGGCGCCTAACGGAGCGATGTACGTCATCCAGGCGCAGGAGCAGGAGATCCGGGTCTACGACGCACAGGGGAAATACGTGCGCACGATCGGGCGCCAGGGCGGCGGGCCTGGCGAATTCACGGGACTGGGCTCGATCGGATTCATCGCCGACACGCTGTATGCCATCGATTTCCGCCAGCGGCGTCTGACGCTGTTCCGGGCGGACGGGGCGCTGATCTCGACCATCGTCGCCGAGCCCGCGCCGCCGGCCGCCGGGCGTGACGCCGTGTACTTCCAGCCGTCGCCGCAGGCATTGCTCCCCGAAGGCTCTGTCCTTGGAGGGGCGAGCTATCCCTCTCGTCTCGTCGCCAGCGGGCAGATCACCAGGACGCCCGTCTTCCGCATGTCGCGATCGGCTGCCGTACTCGACACGGTCGTGTGGGTGCCCATCGGATCCGGCCAGGGCTCCGTGCAGACCCAGAACGTGGCGCTGTTTTTCTCGCAGCCCATCTCCGACGAGCCCTTGTCCGTATTCGCTGGCCCGGCGGCGCGTGTGTACGTCATCGAGCGTGCGGCGCGCTCCGGTACCACGGCCTTTCGCGTCACGGCGGTGAGCGCACGTGGCGACACGCTCTGGAGCCGGTCGTACCCGTATCGTCCGGTGCCGCTCGAATCCGGCGTGGCCGACAGCATCGTGAACGAGCTGGTGCGGCGACTCAGTGGTGGCCGCCGGTCGGGCGCCCCGGTCATTCCTCCGGATGACATCCGGAAGGCCGTCTTCCTCCCCGACCACCAGGTCACGATAACCCGGGTCTTCGCGGCCGCCGACGGCGCGCTCTGGCTGCGGCGCGAGGGATTCGGTGACGTGTTGCACTGGACCGTGATCGGCCCCGACGGCAACGTCGCGGGAACCCTCGCGCTGCCTCGCAACGTGCGCCCGATGACGGTCGTGGGCGACAGGGCCTGGGGCGTCGAGCTCGACGACGTGGACGTTCCGCTTCTCGTCCGCTACCGCATCCGCAAGTAGCGCCAACGCCTACTGCGCGAACAGCTGCAGATCCGTCCCCACGGCGTCGGAGATGTCCATGCACCCCTGCAGGTCCGGGTGCCGGACGCACACGTAGCCGTCCGACACGAGCGTCTGGATCCAGTTGCGCCGTTCCGCGCCCACCGGGAGCAGATCGATGTGTGCGATGTGTTCGCCGAAGCGTGCGAGGAGGCTCTCCAACCCCTCGATCCGCGTGATCCGCCCGCGCCCCTGCGCACGCTTGAAGATGTTGCATGCGTTGTACTTGCGCTCGAGCGACGGTGAGAACGTGCCCGCGAGCTCCGCTTCCGCATAGCCGGCGAACAGATCGATGTCACCCACGAAGTTCATGAGGTCCACCGTGTGCGCGCCGGGGGGGCGCGCCGCGATCTCGCCGAAGACGGCCTCGCCCTTGTCGGTGTAGAACCACTCCATGTGGGTGAAGCCCGTGCGGAAGTCGAGCGCGCGCAGGACCTCGCGGCCTAACGCCATCCCCTCCTGGATCACGGCCGGTGTGAGGTCGCGGAGCGCGAGCGTCTGCGGCGAGATCCACTCCGTGCTGCGCGCGATGAGCGGGTTCGGCCGATACCAGCAGACGTTCTCGTACTTCACGACGCCGTCCACGCAGATCGTGTCCCAGGTGTACTCTTCGCCCTCGATGAACTCCTCGACGTTCACCTCGTCGTAGGACCGCACCCGGGACAGCGCCTGCTCGAGCTCCTCGGCAGAGTTCGCGCGGATCGTGTCCATGGAACCCGCGCCGGCGATCGGCTTGACGATCACGGGGAACCCGATCGCCCGTGCCGCCTCGCGCACCTGGGCCACCGTGCGCGCCGGGGCGTGGCGCGCCGTGCGGATGCCCGCCGCGGCCACGCGCTGCTTCATGAGGTCCTTGTTCCGAAAAGTGAGCGCCTGCTCCACACCCATGCCCGGCGCGCCCACCGCGTGTCGCAGCTTCGCAGCCAGCACGACGCCCGGCTCCCAGAGGCAGACCACGCGGTCGATGCGGTGCTCGCCCACACCGCCCTTCACGGCGCCCACGACCGCGTCCTCATCGGTGAGGTCGGGCACCCGCAGATACCCCGAGAGGTGCTCGCGCGCAAGGCGCGGCAGGTCGTTCTCGGGGACGTCGCTCACGCCGTACACCAGCGCCCCCTGCTGCGTGAGGCCGCGGCAGAAGTACGGCATTTCGCCCGGGTAGCCGGGGGCGATCATGATGACGTTCATGGCGCAAAGTGCACGGAGAATACCCGTCGCGGAAGAGAAGCTCTCCCCGTCCGGCAGCCCGGAGAAACGGCTTCCTCACCTGTCATCCCGACGAGCGAAGCGAGGAGGGGTCTGTTCGCCTCGATCCGCGGCCAGCCACCGCCACACCGGGAGCAGTTCCCCCCGCGTCGCCTCCGCTCGCCCGGGGCAGGCTCTCGTCGCCCGCGCCTCCTCGAAATGACTGATGGAGCCGCTATCCCAGCTCCACCCGCATGAGCGACACGATCCGCGACACCGCCTCTTCCACCACCTTCGTCTCCGGATGTCGCACGATGATGAACCCCTCCCCTTCGTACGACGACGACGGCGCCGCGCCCACCTGCGGCAGCTTCACATCCACGACCAGGTCTCCCAGCTCGCGCTCCACCCGATCGTATCCGTGCACGGCACGCACCCGACCGCTCCCCTGGCCCCGCAGGAACGCCGCCCCCGCCGCGTACTTCCGCGCCGGCACGTCGAAGGTGTCGAGGATCATGACCCCGACCCACGCCCGCACGAAGTCGATGTCGTGCGCGCGCGAGACCAGCGTCGTGATCTGCGCCCCGGGGGGACGCGCCGCGACTTCCGAGATCGCGATGCTCCCGTTCGGACGGCGGAACCACTCCATGTGGCTCAGTCCCGTCGTCATCCCCAGCACCTCGAGCGCGCGCCGCCCTGCCTGACGAATGTCGTCGTAGGCGGGCCCGTCCACCTCACGCGGCAGCACGAGACACCACTGGATCCACGGGTGCTCGACGACGTGCAGCGGCGTCGGGTAGTAGTGCGTGAGCGAGTGCCAGACCGCGCGCCCGTCGATCGAGATCGTCTCGAACGAGTGCTCCTCGCCCCTGATGAACTCCTCGAGCAGCACGGGATTGCCGATCGCGGGCGTGTGGACGGCGAGTGCCTGCTGGAGCTGGGCCATGTTCTCCACCCGGAACGTCTGCTGCGCCCCGGCTCCCGCCGGCGGCTTCACCACCACCGGAAAGCCCGACATCTCCGCGAACGCCACGGCGTCGTCCACCGACGACGCCAGGCGGTGGCGCGCGCACGGCAGTCCATGCGCGCGCAGCAGGCTCTTCATGCGCGCCTTGTCGCGGAAATTGTTCGCCGCCACCGCGCTCATCCCCTCGACGCCGAGGGCCTCACGCGCCCTCGCGAGCGGCACCTGAAGCTGCTCGTACGCGCCGAACATCCGGGAGACCGGCCCGTTCCGCTGCGCGAGCTCGCGAGCCGCCCACATGAGCTGTTCCACGCTCAGCACGTCGGTCACGCGCCAGTGCGCCACGCGCCCCTGAAGATGCCTCAGCGACTCGGCGCCATCGTGCGTGACGACGCCGAGCCGCACATCGGGCAGCCCGGCCGCCGCTTCCACCATCGCGAACGCGTTGGGTGAGAGCAATGGAGCGACGAAGATGACGAACATCCGGGGAGCGGGGAGAGGGATGCTGGCTGGGTGCTGGTTGCTGATGGCTGGAGCTGGTTACTGGGTGGGGACGCGACGTCCGTCATTCCGAGGAGCAGCGGGCGGCGCGCGCCTGCGCCGAGCGAGCGTCGGCGACGGGGGGATCTGCTCTCCTTGCCCGGTGGCCGCCCGTGCGGCCGATCGTGGATCCCTCGTTACGCCGTTCCTCGGGGTGGCGTGGCGTGACGGAAGATCCTTCGTTTCGCCCCGGATGACAACTCGCCCCTCCTCGTCCCTCGGCGCGCGTCATGGCTCCACCGCGGGTATCGTCACTTCCCCCGTTCCCCGGGCCACCGGCCACCGTACGAGGTACGACGTCCCCTGCAGCGTCTGCTCCAATCCGCGCTCCGACTTGGCCACGGTCTCGATCGGATGATGCCACACCTCCGCTTCGTCCGAGACGTTCAGCGCATGCGCCCGCCCTATCGAGATCTCGGTCGTGAACCACGAATCCGCGGGAAAGGCGGCGCGATTCCACGTGAAGTGCGCACGGACCGTGCCGTCTTCGCCGAAGGTGAGCCGCTTCACCAGCCGGCCGTCCGCGCTCCGCAGCGTGATCTCGACGAGCCTCGCGTCGGCGTTCACCTCCGCCTGCATGGCGATGCGCGTCGCCGACGCGATCGGTTCGTATTCGACCGACTCGTACTGCTCGCGCGTCACGCCGGCGGGCAGCACGCGCTCCAGGAACAGCGCCCGCGTATCGCGATCCTCCGGTGGGAGCGTCTCCAGCGTGATCCCGTGCTCCAGATCGTGAATGCTTGGAGCGCTGCGCTCCGATCTCCCGTGGCGCTCCGCGCGCCACTTCGATGCGGCGAGTGCCTCCTCGTGCGCGGTCACGTGATACGCCTCACGCCGCCTGGTGAGGGTGTTCGCGAGATTCTCGCGCGTCGCGAATCGCGTGAGCTCCTCGACTGCGCCGCCGCGGTGCGGGCTCACGATCGCCGAGTACGCGCCCGAGTGGATCCAGAGCTCGTCGTTGCCGTCGCAGTCGACGTCGACGGTCTCGCACGTCAGGCTCTCTCCTTTCCGCAGCGACTCTTCGGCGAGCGCGAGCTGCTCCCAGATCGCGCTGCGGAGGAACGGCAGGTACAGTCCCCCGAAGACGCCGTGCCAGTACGCGTCGTTGCACTGCGCGCGCCCGATCGCGCGACGCGCCGCCTCGGGGTTCCCGCGCGCGCGACACAACGCCGAGAGCGCGAGCATCTTCTTGTGCATCCGGTTCGCCTCGGGGTACTTCACGAGGAAGTTCCGCCAGTGCGAGCCGCGCACGAGACCCGCCTCCTCGCTGCGCAATCGCGCCTCGCCCAGCTCGCGCTCGAGCTTCATCAGGCTCAGGGCGCCCTCCGCGGGGAGGGACCACATCTCCATCTCCCGATAGCTCGCCGTCGAGAGGTAGGCCAGCCCGCCACTTGGCGTCTCGCGCAGGGCCTCGTCGAACCGCGACAGTACCACTTCGCCGTGGTTCATGCACTCCGACATCACGCTGATGAACCGGTCGAGCCACCCCTTGTCGAAGACCCACTCCTTCGTTCCCGGCCAGCCGCCGAACTTCTCCCCATCATCGGCGAGGATCGCAAGACGGTGTCCCTGGCGCCGGAGCTGCCGCAGATAGTCGGCCGTCTCCTCGGGGGGCTGGAAGGGAACGAGATAGCGCAGGCGTTCGTCGATCGGGAAGAGCGCGATCCGCTTGCCGGCGTGCTCCGTGCGGTAGGGCACGTGCAGATGCGGCCGGTGAAATCCCGTGACTACGAAGTGCCGGTCGTCCACGAGCGCGAACTCCACGCCGGCGTCGTGCAGATCCTCGGCCAGGTCGGGCTCCCAGACGCGCTCGGTGAGCCAGAGTCCGGAGGCTTCCACGCCGAAGCGGCGTCGCAACGTCTCGCGCATCCACGCGATCTGCTCGTGCCGGTCCTCGTGCGGCAGGCACGCGAGCACCGGCTCGTAGAAGCCCGCCAGGAGGAGCTCCACGCGGCCGTCGCTCGCGAGCCTGCCTAACAGATCCAGATAGCGCGTGTCGTTGGCCTCGAGCCACTCGATCAGCGGCCCCGATACGTGCAGCGCCACGGGGAAGAACGCGCGCTGCTCGAGCCGCTGCAGGAACGGCAGATAGACGTCGCGCACATGCTGCTCGAAGACGTGGCCGAAGTTCCCCACGGGCTGATGCAGATGCAGTCCGAAGCAGAATCGGAGCGGGCGGTCGCCGCGGTCGTTCATGTAATCGACGTGTGGGAGAGGTCCTGCATGAAGAAGCCGAGCCGCTCGCCGATCGCGGCCAGCCGCTCGCGACGCGCGCCAGGGAGCGACTGCCAGATGCGCCAGAAGGCGTTCTGGGCGTCGAACGGCACATTCGCCTCGAGCGGTATGAAGAGGTCGAGCAGATCGTGCACGAGCTGTTCCGCGGGAGCGGACTCGTCGGTGGCGAGCTTCTCGATCGCGCGGATGAGAGCCACGCGGATCAGTCCGCGCAGGGTCGCGCCGCCGGTGAGGAGTTCGTCGAGCTCGTCCGGGGTGAGGCACCGGGGGAGAAGTGTGCGCAGCAGGAGGCCGTGGATCGCGTGGCGCGGGCGTTCCGGGAGGTCCTCGAGCGTGAGGCGCCAGGAGTGGCCGTCGACTCCGGTGAGCTCCACGGCGACGTCCGTGGAAGCCGGCCGTGAAACGCGCACCGTGAAATCGTGGCGGCGCCCCGTTCTGCGCTCGGCCACGCTCACGCGGTTGCCGGCGAGGTCGATCTCGGCGGAGGTGTAGCGATCGCGGTGCGTGGAGTCGATGTGGGCCGCGGCCACGGCCGCTGCGGCAATGCGGATCGGAGCCGGAATCCTCGGGCGCGCGTGACGAAGGTAGACATGGGCTCCGTTCCCTTCGGTCGACTCGTTGCTCTCCGCCGCCCGGAGGTCCTGGAGGAACCGGGCTTCGAGGCGCTCCGATTCTCCACCGGCGAGCGAGATCGCGCGCGCCGCGTAGCGCAACACCTGCCGGGATTCGAGCCCGGCGATATCGTCGAAGAACCAGGCGCAGGACGTGAACATCCGCAGGGCGTCGCGCTCCATCTCGAGCAGCTCGCGCGCACGGGCGACGCAGGCGGGATCGTCGGGTGCGTTCGTGACCCGCCGCGCGAAGTCGCGGAGCGCCGCAGGTCCCGACGCCACGACGGCGCCGTAGGCATCCCGCGCGCTCCAAGGGTCGGCGATCAGGGCCCCGCCCTCCGCCTCGTAGATCGCATGGAGCCCCGCGGCCAGCCGCTCGAGCGCAGTCCGAAGCGGCGCGCGCCACGCCTGTGTCCAATTTCGGCCGGGATCCGTGCGGCACCCGCAGTTCGCGCGCCAGCGCTCCACGCCGTGCACGCAGCTCCACGACGAGGGTTCCACGAGGCTCACCTCGATGGTAGCCGGCACGCGGGCCAGGTAGCTCGCGAAGTTCTCCACGTGCCAGCCCTGGTGGCGCATCTCCTCGAGGGCGCGCGCGAGCGCCATCTCGCCGAAGCGATGGTGGTGCCCGTAGGTCTCGCCGTCGGTCGCCGCCGACAGCAGCCCGTTCGGGCCGAGCGTGCCGGCTTGCGCATTCATGTGCGCCGCCCAGCCCATGGCGTCGTGCAGCGCGCCGCCGAACGCGATGCGATGCGAGAGGTCGCCGTCGTACACACAGAGCGCGATCGCGCGGCCGTGATGCGTACGGTACAGCCCCGGGCGGCCGTTGGGGGGCCGCTCCTTCACCTGACGGGGCGCCGCGATCGTGAAGCGGATCCCTGCTTCGGCCAGCACGTCGAGCGTTTCGTCGTCGAGCGCCGTTTCCGGGAGCCACATCCCTTCGGGGTCGCGGCCGAAGCGGCGCCGGAAGTCCGCGATCCCCCACCGCACCTCGGTGGTCTTGTCGCGACGGGAGGCGAGCGGGAGGATCGTGTGGTGATATGGCTGCGCGATCGCGTTGCCGTGTCCCAGGCGGGCCGCGCTCTCGCGATCCGCGGCCAGGATGGCCTGGTACGTGTCTTTCGCCTCGTGCTCCATCCACTCCAGGAGTGTGGGCCCGAAGTTGAAGGAGATGCTCTCCAGCGCGTTCACGATCGCGCGGATACGACCGCTGGCGCTCGTCAGGCGGGCCGCGGCCACGGCGCGGTAGCATTCGCGCTCGATACGCTGGTTCCAATCGTGAAACGGCGCGGCCGACGTCTCGGCCTCGACCACATCGAGAAACGGGTTCTCGCGGGGCGGCTGGTAGAAGTGGCCGTGGATGATGAGAGAGGGCAATGGAATGCCGGTTCGGAAAGGCGCGCAGCCGATGCGCTGTCAGGCTGACAGCTCTCCGTCTATCGTGTTCTCGGTTGACCTTCCTGACGATCAACGGAGACGACAATGGACGGAGAGCTGCGGGCTACACTGCCATCAGCTACGAGCTTGTCGAGCGGCGCTGGTTGGCCGCCCCGTGCACCATGAAGAACTCCCCCACGTTGTCCAGCGTCAGCACGCCGAGCAGCACGCCGTCCTGCACCACCGGCATCGTGTGGGTCTTGCTCCCCTGGAGGCGCGCGAAGGCTTCCTCGAGGGGCTCGCCCGGGTGCGCGACCAGGAAGTCGGAGCGCATCGCCACACTCACCGCGGCGCTCGCGCCGTGCTGTGTGAGCGCCTTCACGAGATCGGTGCGCGTGAGCACGCCCACGACGCCGCTGTCGTCCACCACGGGGAAGTCCTGCTGGAAGCCGGCGAGCAGATGATCGACCGCGCGCGCGAGCGAGTCGTCGGGCCGGACTGTCCGGAGATCCCGGATCATCACGCGCTCGACCGGCAGTCCCCGCAGGGCCGACTGGAGCTGCACGCTCCACGACTCCCCCGTGGCGCCCATCCAGACGAAGATCGCGATGAAGACGAGGAATGGATTGTTGAACAGTCCGAAGATCCCGAACAGGAGCGCGAACGCCCGCCCCAGCACCGCGGCGATCCGCGTAGCCTGCACGTAGTCGAAGCGCATCGCGAGCGCCGCGCGCAGGACCCGCCCTCCGTCCATCGGGAAGGCAGGCAGGAGATTGAAGACCGCGAGGATGACGTTCACCCACATGAGCCGCGTGAGGAACGGCCCCTCGGTCATGTCGGGACCGGTCATCACGAGCGGGCCGCCGGTCGCGCGCAGCACGACATAGAACAGGATCACGAGCGCCACGGTCACGATCGGCCCGGCGATGGCGATGGCGAGCTCCTCGCTCGGTTTGGAGGGCATGCGCTCGAGCGACGCCACGCCGCCGATCGGCAGGATGGTGATGCTGCGGGTCCGCACCCCGTAGCGCCGCGCGGTGAGCGCGTGTCCGTACTCGTGCGCGACCACCGAGGCGAACACGGCCAGGATGAACACGATCGCCTGGATCACGCCCGCGGCGGACCGGCTCTCCTGCCACGCCAGGAGCGCGATCCACACCAGCAGAAACGCGAACGTCGCGTGGATCTCGACGTTGATTCCCGCGATGCGACCGAGCCGCCAGGACCACTTCATGGAGAATGCGCTGTGCCTAACCTGACGTGCGGGGAGACGCCAGGACCCGGCGGTACAGCTCCAGGTACCGCTGCTCCGACCGCTCCCACCCGAAGTCGCGCGACATCGCCTCCTGCTGCATCTTCTGCCACACCTCGGGGTGGTTGTAGTGGTCGATGGCCCGCACGCACGCGTTCAGGAAGTCGTTGGTCGTGAAGGCGTCGAACAGGAAGCCGGTGACGCCGTCCTCGATCGTGTCGGCCAGCCCGCCCACCCGTCGCGCCACGGGAAGCGCGCCGTAGCGCTGCGCGCGCATCTGCGTGAGCCCGCACGGCTCGTACTGCGACGGCATGATGATCATGTCGGCGCCGGCCATGAGCTTGTGCTCGGCCTTGCTCGTGAAGTTGGTCTGCACGCCGATGCGACCGGGGGCGCGCCGCGCCAGCTCGGTCAGGATGTCCACGTAGCGCTTCTCTCCCTGTCCCAGGAACAGGAACTGCGCGTCGAGCGACAGGAACCGCGGGCTGCCCAGGATCAGGTCCAGTCCTTTCTGGTACACCATCCGCGCGCTCATCCCCAGGATCGGCGTGCGCGCCCGTTGTGGCAGCCCGAAGAGCCGCTGCAGCGCGGCCTTGCAGCGCTTCTTCCCCGAGAGGTCCGCCTTCGAGTAGCGCGCCGTGATCTCCTTGTCGGTCTCCGGATTCCACTGGTGCTGGTCGATCCCGTTCACGATCCCGACGAATCGGTCGCGCAACGCGAGGAATGCCCCGTGGAGCCCGAACCCGCCGGCCGGCGTGCGCAGCTCGTGCGCGTGAGAGGGGCTCACCGTCGTCACCGCGTCGGCGAACGCCATGCCACCCTTGAGCATGTTCGCGCGGCCGTACCACTCGAGCTGGTGCCAGTTGTAGAGCTCCCATGGCAGGCCGAGCTCCGGGAGCACGTCCGGGGCAAAGTGCCCCTGGAAACCCGCGTTGTGCACCGTGAGCACGGATGACGTCTGCTGGTACAGCTCGCGCCCCTCGGCGCCGTCGTAGACGCGCAGGTAAACCGGCGCCAGGGCCGTGTGCCAGTCGTGCGCGTGCAGGATGATCGGCGCCGTGGCGATCGAGGGGAGCGCGTTCAGCGCCGCCAGACAGAAGAACGAGAAACGCCGGTGGTTGTCGGGGTAGTCGCCGTGACTGTCGCCGTACAACTGGTCCCGGTCGAAGTACCCGGCGTGCTGCACGAAGAGGATTCGCGGCTTGCGTTTCGCCGGGTTGCCACGGAGGGCGCGCGACTCGTACAGGCGGGCCTCCTCGGTGCGCGGCCCGATGATCACCGGGAATGCACCGCCCACGGGCTCGAGATCGGTCGCGACCTCGGTCACCTGGCGATACAGCGGCATCACGATGATGGTCTTGAGCCCTGTCAGCGCCTGGTAGTGCGCGAGGCTCGAGACCGCCTCGCCGAGGCCGCCCGTACGCGCGAACGGGGCGAGTTCAGCCGCCAGGTGCACGACCGTCACGTGCTTCCCGCTTCGCTCCGACACGAGCGGGTATCCGTTCGATGGCGCCTCCCCCGGGGGAGTGGCGCGCGCGGCTTCGGCACGCGCGGGCGCGCGCGCGCGCCGTTCAGTCGTCATGATCGCCTCATGCCACCGGCGGCTCGTCGGGGGTTCCGCGCCCGCACATGGCCGGCACGTAGAACCGCGTGGTGTATTCCTGCAGCATGCGCCGCGCCGTGAACCGCTGCCCCGCCACGCGCACCGCGTGCTTCATCTTCTCCACCCACTCCGCCGGCACGCCCCGCTCATCGCGGGAATAGTAGGCCGGGATCACCTGCTCCTCCAGCAGGCGGTACAGCCGCTCCGCGTCCCACTCGTCAGGCGTCGAGCGTGACGCCGCGGGCGGGATCGCCCAGCCGTTGAGTCCCTCGTACCCCTCGTGCCACCACCCATCCAGAGTCGAGAGCTGCGGGACCCCGTTCAGGGCCGCCTTCATGCCGCTCGTGCCGCTCGCCTCCAGAGGGACGCGTGGCAGGTTGAGCCACAGGTCCACCCCCTGCACGACGCGGTGGGCCAGATGCAGCTCGTAGTCCTCCAGAAACGCCACGCGTCCCTCGAGCCGCGAGTCGCGCGTGAAGCCATAGACCGTGCGCAGGACCTCTTTCCCCGGCGTATCGGCCGGATGCGCTTTCCCGGCGAAGATGATCTGGACCGGTCGCGCCGGATCGACCAGCAGCGCGCGCAGCCGCTCGATGTCGCGAAAGATGAGGTCCGCTCGCTTGTACGTGGCGAACCGGCGGGCGAATCCGATCGTGAGGGCATGCGGGCTCAGCAGCGTCCCCGCGCCGATCACGTGCGTGGCATCCTTCCAGTGTCGGGCCCAGCGGCGCCGCGCTTCCTCGCGGATGAAGTTCATGAGCGCGCTCTTGAGCTCGACATGCGCGCGCCAGAATCGCTCGTCGTCCACCTGCATCACCGCGTCCCACGTGGCCGGATCGTCGATGCGCGAGGGCCACTCCGCGCCAAGATGCTCGTCGAGCACCTCGGTCACTTCGCGCGACATCCAGGTCTCCACGTGCACGCCGTTCGTGATGTGCGTGATCGGCACCTGCTCCACGGGGCGATCGGGCCAGAGCGGCGCCCAGATCTGCCGCGAGACCTCCCCGTGCCGCCGCGATACGCCGTTCACGTGCGCCGAAAAGCGGAGCGCCGTGACCGTCATGTGGAAGCGCCCCGGATCCTCCGTGGGATGCACCCCGATGCCGAGGAATCGCTCGCGACTCACGCCCATCGCCTCCCACACGGGCCCCGCGCACTGCTCCACCTGCTCGAACGAGAACGTGTCGTGGCCGGCGGGCACCGGCGTGTGTGTCGTGAACACGCTGCGTTGGCGCACCTGCTTCACGGCGTCGTCGAACGAAACCCCCTGCGTCACGAGCTCACGCACGCGCTCGACCATCATGAAGGCCGCATGGCCTTCGTTCGCATGCCACGCCGCGGGCTCGATCCCCGCCGCGCGCAGCACGCGCACCCCGCCCACGCCGAGGATCCACTCCTGCTTGAGCCGGACCTCGGGACCGCCCGTGTACAGCTTCGACGTGAGCTCACAGTCGTCGGCGTGATTGCGCTCGAGATTCGTATCCAGCAGGTAGATCGCCGCCCGCCCGACCTGCATGCGCCAGGCTCCCACCCAGACCTCGCGGCCGTTCGTCATCACCCCGGCGAGATGCGGATCGCGGCCGTTCGTGTACACGCGCTCGAGCGGCGCGTTCATCACGTCGAACTGCTCGTCCGAGTCCTCCTGCCAGCCGTCGAGCCGCAGCTTCTGGTCGAAGTACCCCTTCTTGTAGAAGAGCCCCACGCCCACGAGCGGGACGCCGATGTCCGAGGCGGCCTTGCAGTGATCCCCCGCCAGGACGCCCAGGCCGCCCGAGTAGATCGGGATCGAATTGTGCAGCCCGAACTCGGCGCAGAAGTAGGCCACCGGGCCCCCATGCAGCAGGTCGCCGTAGTGGCGCGCGAACCACGTTCCCGCCGGCGTGCTCTCGGCCTCGAGCCGTGCCACCACGCGGTCGTACAGCGCGAGAAAGCGCTCGTCCCGCGCGGCCTCGTTGAGACGCTGCGGGTCGATCCGCCGGAGCATGGCGATGGGATTGTGCCGGGTGAGATGCCACAGCGACTCGTCCAGCATCTGAAAGAGGCGGCGCGCGTCGCGATGCCAGCTCCAGGAGACGTTCGTCGCGACGGCGGCGAGTCCGCTGATGCGCTCGGGGAGATACGGGATCCGGGTTCGGTCGACAGCCATAGGCCCCCATTATAACGGCGCCGACGGCGATGGGGGCCCGACGGCAGAGGCCGCTACGAGTGATTCGTGGCATGTGGCTCTGAACCGAGAAGACAATGGACGGAGAGCCTCCAACCTTTCAGCGATCAGCCACGAGCGGCGACGGCGGGAAAGCTCGTAGCTGTTGGCTGATAAGCTGGTGGCTTTCTGTCCATTGTCCTCTCGGTTCCTCATTCCCAACCGAATGCCGTACCCCGCGTAACTTCCCGGCGTATTCCCCGGACCTGACCCCCCGTGTCCAAACGCCTCCTCCTCACCACACTCGGCTCCTACGGCGACATCAACCCCTTCGTCGGCCTCGCCCTCGCCCTCAGGAGCCGCGGCCACGACGTGGTGATCGCGACCAGCCCCGTCTACCGCGACTACATCGAGTGCGCCGGCATCGGATTCCGTCCCGTGCGGCCGGACGTCGATCCCGGCAACCGTGAAGTCGTCGCGCGCATCATGAACGCGCGCAGCGGGACCGAATTCCTCCTGCGCGAGATCATTCTTCCCGCGCTACGAGACTCCTACGAAGACCTGTCCGCCGCCGCGGAGGGCGCCGATCTCCTTCTGACACACCCGATTACGTTCGCCGGGCCGATCGTGGCCCAGGAGCGGCGCATCCCATGGGCCTCGGCCGTCCTGGCGCCGATGTCGTTCTTCTCGGAGTACGATCTCCCGGTTTTCCCGCCCATCCCGTGGGCTAAACATCTGGAGCGGGTTCCCGGAGGCGCGCGGCTGCTGATCGGGTTGGCCAAGGCCATCACCCGTCCCTGGATGGAGCCGGTCCATCGGTTCCGAGCCGAGCACGGGCTGCCCCGTGGGGGCGACCCGCTGTACGAGGGGCAGCATTCGCCGGAGCTGGTACTCGCCCTCTTCTCGCGTCTCCTCGCCGAACCGCAGCCCGATTGGCCGCCGCGGGTGCGCGTGACGGGCGCGGTCCTGTACAACGGTCCTCGGCAGCATGAGCTCTCGCCGGAGATCGAACGGTTCCTCGCCGCCGGGCCGCCGCCCGTCGTCTTCACGCTCGGCACGTCCGCGGTCTCGGCGGCGGGCAATTTCTACGACGCGAGCGTGGAGGCGGCTCGGCGCGCCGGGGTCCGCGCGATCCTGCTGGCGGGCCGGCATGCGGAGAACCGGCCTCGCGAGCCCCTTCCCGATACGATCCTGGTGGTCGAGCAGGCACCGCATGCCGCACTCTTTCCGCGCGCGGCGGCGGTAGTGCATCAGGGGGGCGCGGGAACCCTGCACCAGGCACTGCACGCGGGGGTGCCCATGCTGGTGGTGCCCTGGGCGCACGATCAGCCGGATCTCGCGTATCGCGGCCTCAGAATCGGCGTTGCGCGCACGCTCACGCCGAGCCGGTACACGCCCTCGCGCGCGGCCGATGCGTTGCGCCGACTACTGGACGATTCCGCATACCGGGAGCGGGCCGCCACCGCCGCCGCGATCGTGAGGGCGGAGAACGCGCCCCAGGCGGCCTGCGACGCGATCGAGGCGATGCTGCGTTAGGCCCCTGCCTCCCGGGCGGGAGCGGCGGGATACGCTGAACTCAGTGCGCGCCGAGGTGCATCTGCCGCTCCACACGTGCGTGCCCCTCTTCCGCGGCGCGATCGGCGGTGAGCAGCGACACGCCAATCGCGGTGAGGAACGCCAGCGGGATCGTGACGAGCGCCGGGTTCCGGAGCGGGAAGGCCGCCGACGCATTCTGCAGGATATCGACCTGGATCGTGGGCGACAGGTAGATCAGGAGCAGCGTCGACACCGTGCCGATCACCATGCTGCTCACCACGCCCGCCGTGGTGCAGCGCCGCCAGAAGATCGACAGCACGAGTGCCGGGAAGTTCGCGCTGGCCGCGATCGCGAAGGCGAGCGACACCATGT
>DATIGO010000329.1:0-7892 GCA_035454665.1 Gemmatimonadaceae bacterium
TGTTGATCGTTCCGTTGGGATCCGGGACAAGCAGGTAGAACATCTCCTGCTCATTCGTCTGGGGGCACTCGATCCCCTGTTGCTGGTACTCCGTGCGCCGCACCAGGTCGCCCCCCCAGAAGAAGCCCGCAATGAAGCCCAGGGCGCCCGACGCCGTGGCGCGATTGACCTCGGGAGTGTACAGGATGGTGATGCGGCCGTCCGCGTTGCGGTCGGTCTCGCGCCCGAAGAAGAGCGTGTCCGTGCGGTAGATGACGTTCTCGAACTCCTGCCCGATCGCCGTGAAGTCCGCGTCGCTGAAGCCGCCGGACGGCGCGTTGACGTCCTGCACGATCGTGGCGTGTGGCGTGAGCCGCTTCACCACGGCACGCACGTCGGTGTAGGTGGTGCAGAGGTTCGACGCGCGCACGTCCGGCACGCGATACGTCACCGTGTCCCCCTCGGCGGCCACAGCCAGTGCCAGCGCCGCTCCTCCCGCCGGTCCCGCCTGCGCCGCGCGGGCGCGCACCGCCGGCGCCACGCGCCGCATCAGATCGAACTCCTGCCGACGGACCGCCGCCTCGAGGTCATCGGAGTAGGCGACGGCCTGTTGCTCAGCGGCCAGCTGCGGATCGAGCGCCTGCAAGCCGAGCGCGGAGGCGAGAGCGCTCTGTGAAGTGGCGACGGGGACGGCGACCTGATACAGGCCGAGGTTGTCGAGCTGCTGCGTGGCGTTGGCCGTGACGAAGAGAAAGTCCGTCGCGGTCGTGGTCGCGCCCAGCGTGATGCACGCCACGGCCGCCGGACCACTGAGAATGCGCACCTGGCCGACGTTCAGCACGATGGGTGTCACGCACGGATCCGGGTCCACCGTGAGCTCCACGTCTCCCGCGATGACTCCGATCGTCGCGCGGATCGTGGCGGTCCCGATCGCGACGCCGGTGACCACGCCGTCGGGCGTCACCGACGCAACCTGCGGGGTGAGACTCTCCCACTGCACTTGCGCTCCGGCGATCGGCGACTGGTTCTGGTCGTACACGATCGCGGCGAGCTGGATGCTCGATCCGACGATCATCACCGTCTGCGGACTCGACACGACGACCGTGGTCGGGGTACGCGTACCGGGTCCGGACGGGGAATCCTTGCATGCGGCGGCGCCGAGCACGACGCCGAGTACGAGTGTCCCGAGGCAGAATCTGGAGTGCACGGTCATTCCTTCGGCCAGGCCATTGGGCGGAGCAACGTGTCGGACGATGGCGACCCCGTCCTGAGACACCCAGGCCGCATCGGCACCTGAAAAGTAGACGGGAAATACTGCTCGGCGCGGCGCGGGCGTGGCCGCCGGCGCCCACCATGCTTACGACCGAAGGGTAGAGCTCGGCACGCCGGTCGGCCACCGAAAGGGGCGCCCATGGTGCCACATCGCACCGGTACCCGGGGATTCGGGTCGCCGTTCCGACCGCCCCGGCGCGATCCACACAGGCGGCGGCTCAACGCAGGCGCACGCCGGCGCCAAGCCGAACGAGCACCACGTCTTCGGGGACGGCGTACAGCTCGCCCGTGACGAACGCGCCGCGCGAGATTCCGTAGCGCACGCCCGCCATCGCCGTCAGCCGATCCAGGTCGACGACGACCCGCGTGGAGTCGTACGCGCCGCCGGACGGCTGGAATCCAACCTGGAAGCGTGGCCGCAGGATGGAGAAGCCCGCGCCAGCGTAGCCGGCGAGGCGCTCGCCGCGCCGCCAGGTCAGCGCGGCCTCAAGGCCTGCGATGTTGGGGCGATAGGAGTCGCTGGACTCCGAGCTGCCGAAACAGGCGAGCGACGGGTCGGAGAGCTGCAAGGCGTCGGTGGGACAGGTGATCGGCCCCTCGACGCTTCCCACGGTGGCGTGCAACCGCGCGGCAACGCCGAACGGCCCCACATCGTGCCTGACGAATGCCACGGCGAGGCTCACGAGGTTGGGGGTGGCGTCGGCCACCGTGATGGGGGGGAGCCACGTGGCCTCGAGCAGGAGATCGTTCGGCAAACCCAGCGCGACGCGGGGCCGCGGCAGCACTGGTGAGAGCTGCGTGTTCTCCTCCTTGGGCAGGAAGCACTGCTCGGTGCGACGCAGGTCGTCGTCGGGCGCAGGGATCCAGGTGAGGTCGAGCGTCACGCGCAGTGCGCCCTTTGTCATCGGCTCGAGCGTGCCGCCTGGTGAGAACGCCAGCGGCGCCGCGTAGTACGCCAGCAGCTTCGCCTCGTTGGTCTCGGGGCCCACGCGACACTGCGCCTCGAGCATCGTGGGGGAGAGGCAGGACAGGATCGCAGTGAGGACGAGGCGTCTGGACATTTGCGGCTGGTTGCTGGTTGCTGGGTGCTGGAGCTGGTTGCTGAGTGGCGGCGGACGGTCGGGGGGGGCTCTCGGGGGTTGTGTTTTCGCTGTAAACGCCCGGCGAACCGTCGGGCGAGGCGGAGAGCTTCCAGCCGTGGGGATTCCGCCTTCGCGTTACCCCAGCGCCCCTTCGAGATCGGCGATCAGATCGTCCGGGTGCTCGAGTCCGATCGACAGGCGCAGCAGGTTCGGCGGGGTCCGCGACGTCGGACCCTCGATCGAGGCGCGGTGCTCGACGAGGCTCTCGGTGCCGCCCAGGCTCGTGGCGCGCGTGAAGAGCCGCAGCCTGGCCACGGTGGCCATGGCGTCGTCAGCGCTGCCCCGGATCTGGAGCGACGCCATGCCGCCCGGAAGCCGCATCTGCCGCCGGACCACCTCCGCGCCCGGATGCGAAGGGAGCCCCGGATAGTGCACCGCCTCGACCCGCGGGTGCCCGGCGAGAAAGGATGCCACCGCCTGCGCGTTCGCGGAGTGCGCCCGGACCCGCCACGGCAGGGTGCGGAGCCCACGCAGGACGAGCCAGCTGTCGAAAGGCCCGGCGATGGCGCCTCCCGCCTGCTGAACGAGCCGGATCCGGGCGAAGAAGGCGTCGTCCTCGCGCGCGATGAGCGCGCCCCCCATCACGTCGGAGTGCCCGCCGAGGTACTTCGTGCTCGCGTGCATGACGAGATCGGCGCCGAGGGAGAGGGGCTGCTGGCCCACAGGGGTGGCCCAGGTGTTGTCGACTACCACGCGCGCCCCGGCGTCGCGCGCGAGCGCTGCGATGCGGGCGACGTCGGTGATCGCCAGCAGCGGATTCGACGGCGTCTCGATCCACACGATGCGTGTCTCGGGACGGAGCGTCGCGGCCACGGCGTCGGCATCGCGCATGTCGACGGCCGTGTGCCGGAGGCCCCACGGGCCGAAGACCTCCTGCGCCAGGCGCGGCGTGCCGTAGTACACCGACTCGGGGAGCACGACGTGGTCGCCCGGCCGCAGCGCCTGAAAGACCGCACTGGTCGCGGCCTGCCCGGAGGCGAAGGCGAGCGCGGCCGCGCCTCCTTCGATGGCCGCGAGGGCGGTCTCGAGTGCCTGACGAGTGGGATTCAGGTCGCGCGCGTACTTGAACCCTCGCCGGAACTCTCCGTCGACGTCGCGCTCGAACGTCGTGGACAGGTGAATCGGCGGCGCCACGGCGCCGGTCGTCGGGTCGGGGGCGTGGCCGGCGTGGACGCAGAGTGTCTCGAGGTTCATCCGGGAGGGAGCTGGGAGTGGGGATCAGGGATCAGGGCGGCCGCCGGGCTTCCACTCCGGGCGCGGGCCGTCGGCGAGGAGACGCGCGGCGTGGGCGGCCACGTTGATGACCGCGGCCATGTGATCGAAGTCCACGAGCTCGACCTCGTCGTCGGGCGTGTGATACTCCCGGTGCATCCCGAAGGACGACAGCGTGTGCGCCACGATGCCACGGCGGGCGAAGGCGATGTTGTCGCTCCGCATGAAGAAGTTCTGGCTCGGACGCGGATCGGCCACGATCGGCAGACCCGCGGCGGCGAAGCTCTCTCCCATCGTGGAGCGCTCGAATCCCGTGAGCCACAGGCGCCCTGCTCCCCCTGCCAGCGAGTCCGACCGGCCGACCATCTCGAACTCGAGATCGGCCACGATCTGCCCGAAGGGAACCGGAGGATTCCGGATGAACCAGTTCGTGCCCAGGAGGCCGACTTCCTCTCCCGTCATCGCCATGAAAACGACGCCGCGCCGCGGGCGGACGCCGGATGCCATCATGCGGGCGATCTCCAGCACGGTCACGACACCCGACGCATCGTCGTCGGCGCCGTTGTAGATCGAGTCGCCGCCGAGCGGGCGGCCGATGCCCTCATGATCGTAATGGGCACCGATCAGCACGTACTCGTTCGAGACGGATGGATCGCTCCCGCGAAGCACGCCGACCACGTTCACGCTTGGCAGGCGCCGGGCCGGCGGGATCGTGTCGAGATCGGCGAACGACTCGAGCAGCACGGGCCGGGTTACCTCACGGGTTTCGCCATTCCGCATGCGCTGTTGCTGCGTGCGGAAGGCCACGGGAACGCGCTGGAAGAACCCGCTGTCGCCTGCGGGCTCGAGCCCCGCTTCGCGCATCCGTTCCGCGATGTAGCGGGCGGCGCGCGCGGCGCCGGGCGTCCCCGTGGCGCGCCCCTCCATCGAGTCATGTGCGAGGGCGGAGAGGAGGAGACGCGTGCGATCCGGCGTGGCGAGCGGCGACGGTGCCGATGTCACGGTCACGGCGCGCCCGGCGCAGGCGACGAGCGCGAAGCTGGCGAGCAGGAGAGCGAACGGGCGGAGCGAGCGGGGCGGCATGGTCCGGGGAGCCGGGATATGGGGAAGATCGGGAAGCCGCGCGCGGTGGTGCCGGCGACCACGATGCGGATCGCGAAAGATCGTGCGTCGGGCAGGGGGGCGAAAGCGCCCGAGCGGCCCCTCAGCGCTGCGCCGTGATCAGGAAGACGTCGTACAGCGCGTGCGTCCACGCGGTGATCCCGAATCCGCGCGTGACATAGAGGCCGCTGAAGACCAGGCCCGCGACGGTACGGAAGACGAACGACCCCACCTCGAGGGCGTCGCCGTAGGGCCCGATGTAGTGGAACGTGGAGAAGATGAGCGCGCCACCCAGCACCGCCACGACGCCCGAGGCCACGGGGGCGAGGCGGAAGAGGCGACGGGCGAGGAGGAGCAGGGCGGAGACCAGCAGGACGCGGAAGAGCAGCTCCTCGTACAGGCCGGCACCTAACGATATCATGAGCCCCGCGACCCACCCCTCCTCGTCGAACGGGCCGGCGGCGAGGCCGGGAATGGCGTTCACGAGCTGGGCCGTGATCATTCCCACCACGACCCCGAGCGCCAGCGCGAGCACCACCGCCTCGGCCATCATCCCGGCGAAGATCCGCAAGCGCAGCGGGCCGGGGTTGCTGCGGCGATCCCGGATCACCAGCCATGCGATGATCCCGACCAGGATCACGCCGAAGATGAGCGGTCCGCGGGTCCCCGCGAGCGCGACGAACAGGCTCTTGAGCAGGACGTCGGCCCCGTTGCGCAGCCCCTGGGTGACGTCCTGGTTCACGAGCACCGCCAGGACCTCGTACAAGACCAGCAGCGGCAGGACGAACGTCAGGCTGTAGCGGGGGGCCCGGCTGACGTGGAAGTAGCCGGATCGTGTGGCCGGCAGGGTCGCGTTGCGCATCGTCTCTGCAAATTACGCCATGCCGACCGTCCCGTTTCAATCCGTGCGGCCGCGCCACGGTCCGGGGCCCTCGCGCCGCGGCGCGCCGGGATGTAGTTGTAACGCGGTGCCGTTCCTCGCCTTCCCGCCCGATCCGAGATCACCCATGCCTCGCTTCCACCCCCGCCCCCGCCCGCACCCTCACCGCGCCGTGCGGCTCGCCCTGCTGCTCACGTGTGCGCTGCCGGCGGTGCTGCCCGCCCGGGGCGCCGCGCAGTCCGGGCCGCGCTCCGTCGAAGCGACGTCGCTTTTCGGCGAGCCGCTGTACCGTCCCGAGCCGGCCGGCGAGGCGCGGACCCGGATGGAGCGACAGCTCGCCGAGGCGCGCGCGGCGTACAACCGCGCGCCGTCGAATCCCGACTCGATCATCTGGCTCGGGCGGCGCCTGGCGTATCTCGGCCGGTACAACGAGGCGATCGCGACGTTCAGCGACGGCGTCCGGAGGCATCCCGACGACGCGCGGATGTACCGGCATCGCGGCCACCGGTACATCACCGTTCGGCGGTTCGCCGACGCGATCCGCGACTTCGAGAAGGCGGTGACCCTCGTGCGCGGCCGGCCCGACGAGGTGGAGCCCGACGGCCAGCCTAACGCGCGCAACATCCCCACCAGCACGCTGCAGTCCAACATCTGGTATCACCTGGCGCTGGCGCACTACCTCTCGGGTGATTTCGAGAAGGCGCTGACCGCGTGGCGCGAGGACATGGCCGTGGCGAAGAACCCGGACATGCAGGTGGCGGTGTCGCACTGGCTGTACATGACGCTCCGGCGACTCGACCGCGACGCCGAGGCCGCGCGCGTGCTCGACCCCATCCGCGCCGACATGGACATCATCGAGAACGGCAGCTACCACCGCCTGCTGCTCATGTACAAGGGCGAGCTGCCGCCGGACTCGCTGCTGAAGGACTTCGGCGCCCAGGGTGGACTGGACGACGTGACCACGGCGTACGGGGTGGCGAACTGGCACCTGTACAACGAGCGCCGCGCCCCCGCGCTGGAGATCCTGCGCCGCGTGGTGGGCGCGCGGGGCCAGTGGGCCGCGTTCGGCTATCTGGCGAGCGAGGCGGACCTCAGGAGGCTTGGCGGGACGCCGCCTCCGCCGCCGCCGTCCGGGACCGCGCGCCCCTGAGGGCACTCACCCGGTGGAGCCGGTACCCGCGTCAGCCCTTCGACCGGGGCGGTCCCAGCGTGCGGACGTCGGCCGGAAGTGCGTCGAGGAGCGGCTTGAGGTCGGAGGCGCGATCGAGCGTCGTGACGAACGTGAGGCCGGGGAGCGTCACCACGAGCATCCCCGCCACGCCGTAGAGCACGACGGTGGAGCCGTCGGCGTGCACAACGTTGCTGCTGGCGTCCACGAAGTGCACGCGCCCCGATGCCCCGTTGCCGGTGTCGTCGAGCTCGCGCGCGCGGCGGAGCGATGCCCACGTGCCGACATCGTCCCAGCCGAACTCTCCAGGCACGACCACGACGGAGTCGCTGCGCTCGAGGAGCCCGCGTTCGATCGACACGGAGCGGATGCTCAGCGCGAAGCGATCCAGGTCGCGGGCGTCGAGCGCGTCGAGCCCCGCCGCCAGCTCGTGCGCGTGCCGCTCGAGGGCGTCGCGGACCACACGCGTGCGCCAGACGAAAATCCCCGAGTTCCAGAGCGCGCCCGCCTGCACGAGCTGCTCGGCGCGCTCGCGCGGGGGCTTCTCCTCGTAGACCTGCACGGCGCATGCACCGCCCGTGTCGAGCGTGGTCGAGGGATCGAGCGGCAGCCCCGGGACGATGTAGCCGAAACCGGTTTCCGGGCGGGTCGCGCGCACGCCCACGGTCACGAGCACGTCGTCCCTGCCGGCCACGCGCGATGCCTCGCGGAGGACATGCCGGAACGCATCAGGGAAGGCGACCGCGAGGTCGGCGTGCACGCTGCAGAAGATCGTCTCGGGGCCGGCGCGGCGGCCGATCTCGTGCGCGGCCCAGGCCAGGGCGGCGGCGGTGCCGAGGGGCCGGGGCTCGACCAGCATGTTCTCCTGTGGCACCTCCGGGATCGCGGCGTGCAGCGCCGGGGCGATGTCCCGGCTCGTGAGGACGAGAACGCGATCGGGGGGCACGAGCGGCTGCAGGCGGGAGACGGTCTCCGCGATGAGTGGCCGGCTGCTGACGAGGGCGAGAAGCTGCTTGGGGCGTTCGGGCGAGGAGAGCGGCCAGAAGCGCGACCCGATACCGCCGGCGAGGACCACGGCCCAGAGGGGCGCCTGGGCGGGCGTGATGGCCGCTGGCGCGAGCACTTCACCGGGGAGAGT
>DATIGO010000330.1:0-19495 GCA_035454665.1 Gemmatimonadaceae bacterium
TCTGCGCCTGCTGCGCCTCCTGCTCGCTGCTCACCATCGCCCCCACGGTCGCGAAGAGCGCCGAGTAGAACGTGTACCCCAGGATGAAGAAGATCACGAGCACCGCCAGGAGCCCCGGCGTGATCCCCGGGAGCTGGAGCGGCCGCGCCTCGATCCCCAGCGCGGTGAGCATGGGCACGCGGTACCGGACCATGGCCAGCCCGGCGAGGACCCAGACGAGCAGCTGCGTGAGCCCCACCGCCCCCACACCGAGCACCTTGCCCGAGAGCAGTGTGGTGGCCCGGATGCTCGAGAGCACCACCTCCGCCACGCGCGACTGCTTCTCCTCGATCACGCCGCGCAGCACGGCCTGGCCGTACATCAGGATGGTCATGTACAGGAGCATCGCCACCCCTACGGCGAACAGCAGGTTCACGCGACCCGAGCCGGCCCGGCCTCCGCCGGTCGTCGTCAGGCGCTCCGTGCGCAGGCCGAACCGCTGGCGCTTGAACTGCTCGGCCTGGGCGGCGGAGAGGCCGGCCGCCCGCAGGGCGTCCGCCGCGAGCTCGCGCGACACGATGCTCTCGAGCCGGCGGATGTCCGCGATCGCGGTGGCGTTGAGCCCCGCATAACGCGCGCCCAGCCCGCTCACCACGCGCCGCTCGATCACGAGATACCCCTTGATCTGCCGCTGCCGGACGGCGACGGTGGCCGTGGATTCGGCGCTCGCGAGCTGCCGCGGCGCCACGGTCACGAGCTGCGTGAGCGACGTATCGCCGAAGACCCCGCCGTTCAGCTCCGCGGCAATGTTCCGGCCGATGTCGGTGCCGCTCACGTCGAGGATGCGGATGCGCGCGATGTCCGCCGAGGCCTCCTCGCGCCCCGCCATGTAGGCGGGGAGGTAGAGAATGGCGCCGAAGAGCACCGGACCGAAGATCGTGGCCACGAGGAACCACCGCGTGCGCACGCGCTCCAGATACTCGCGCTTGAGGACGATCCAGAGTTTCTTCACGGTTTGCTCATTTCGCTTTCCAGCTCAAGGGCTGCCCGCGCTGCTCACGAAACGTAATCCGTCGCGCAGGAGCGACTCGGCCAGCGACACCTTGTAGGCGTTTCCCGACAGCGGCCGCGCGTCGTGGAGCGCCCGCGACGCCAATGCCTCGAAATCGGCCTCCTCGAGCGCGCCGGACGAGGCGTCCTCCTCGACCGAGGGATTGACCCGCCACGGGATGGGCGCCACGCCGCCAAGCACGAGCCGCACGGTGCCGTCGGTACGCCGCACCGCGGCCAGCGAGGCGAGCGCGAAATCCCAGGCGCCGCGCTGCATGAGCTTCACGTAGCGCTGCCGGCCGGACATCGACGCGGCGGGGATCTCCACGCCTTGCACGAACTCTCCCGGCGCGAGCGCGATCTCCGAGTCCAGGCGCTGTTCAGGAAGGACGAAGAACTCCTCGATTCCCAGGCGTCGCTCGCCCGCGCCCCCGCGCACGACGACCGTCGCGTCGAGCGCCATGAGCGCGACGGCCGGGTCGGAGGGGTGCACGATGTAACACGGCCCGCCCCCAAGGATGGCGTGGTGCTGATTCTCCCCGTGCAGGGCGAAGCACTCGGCTCCACCGGCCTTGAGGCAGGGGAGACCGCCGCGGAAATACCAGCAGCGCGGACGCTGGCAGAGATTCCCGCCGAGCGTCCCCATGTTCCGCAGCGCGGGACTGCCGACGGCGGCGCACGCCATCGCCAGGGCCGGAAGTCGGTCGTTGACCGCGGGATCGGCGGCGAGGTGCGCGATGCGGGTGACCGCGCCGATCCGGAGTGAGCCGTCGTCGCGCCATTCCAGCCCTCGCGCGCCGGGGATCCCACGCAGGTCCACGAGGTGCTCGGGGCGGATGATCCCTTCGCCGATGGCCACGAGCAGATCCGTGCCGCCGCCGATCGGCGCGCTCCCCATGCGGCCGAGGAGGTCGGCCGCATGGTCGAGGTCGGTGGCGAGGGTGTAGTCGAAGTCGTTCACGGGGCGCGGGATGTGAGATCAGTGTCGGGTCCGGGCGCGGTCCGGGCGAATTGGTCCGATGCCAGTACTGGCATCAGCACCGGGAGGAGCCCCGGACGCGTTGGAGGCGCCACAGGCATCCGATAAACTTCACTCGCGTGATCCTACCTCTGGTGAAACGGGCTCGTAAGCCTGACATCCTGCGGGCATTCCGCACGGGCTGGTGGCTGCTCGCCGCCGGCACAGCCTGCGTGGCGGCGTCGGACGACCCGCCGCCCGACGACGGCGAGCGAGTCGACACGGCAGTCGCGTCGGTGCCGGCCCCGCCTCCCGTGGCGGAGCTCCGGCCCAAGCTCTCCCCCGCGGCCGATACCGTGGCGCAGCGGCTCGTTTTCGCTCCGACGATCCAGCGCGCCTTCGTCGCGGCGGGTCGCCGGGGACGGCTCCTCGTCGACCTCGGGCGCGTGGACCTCGACGTGGCGCGTCCGGCGTCACGCCTCGCGGCGTTCCGGGAAGCGGTCGCAGCGCGCTCGCCGGTGCCGCGGGGCACGCGGCTCCGGGTCCGGGGGCCCTGGGGCGCGGACGACGTGGAGGTCGCGGGCTTCGACGTCTGGAACGGCCGCATCGTGGCGACGCTCAATGCGCCGGAGCATGTCCTTTCCATCGCGCGGCAGGCCGACACGCTCGTGGCGCTCGCCCAGGCCGCCGACACGGCGGCGGAGCGGCGGGAGGGGACGTGCATCCGCACTACGGAGGACACGGCTGCGGCGCGAGTGTGGGCGGTGCGGCTCGACTCGATCCGCGATTCGGTCCTCGCCGTGCTGCGCGAGACGCAGCGTCCCCCGTCGCCGGCGCTCGCGGCCGCGGTGACGAGCCGGTCGTCGCGTGCCTTCGGCTGCTTCGAGCGCGGCTCGGCGCTGCTGTTCGTGTCGCTCCACGCGGGAGATTACGACTGGGCGCGGGAGCGCACGCTGCTCGTGGACAGCACCGGGGCGCCGCGGCCGATCGAGGTCTCCGACTTCCGTTTCCGCGTGCACGAGGCGCTGCACGCGCTGGACGCCGACGAGGACGGGGTGGACGACGTGGCGGTGCGCGCGTGGACGCCGGGCGGGGGCGGGACGGTGGTGCTGCGGCTCGTGAACGGCCGCCGGCTCGAGCGCCTGGCGGCGGGCTTCGCCTGGGAGCGTTAGGTGTCTCGGCGGGTGCCTAACGAATGGGCCGGAACGAGACCACGGTCCAGTCGTGGTCGTCGTGGCGGTGGTACTTCGAGTAGTCGATGTGCACGTAGCGGGGAAAGCCCCAGGTCTCGTCGTAGATCACGTCCACGTCGTGCGGGCGGCGCGCATAGGCCTCGCCGAGCTGCGTGAAGAGCCCGTCGATCCCGGTGAGCGTGAGCATCCCGCCGTCGGCGACCCGCTCGCCGGTGCTCACGAAGCTCACGGAGTCGAGCAGCCCGCCATGCACGACGACGCTCAGCTGCGCGCCCGCCATGTAGCACTCGCAGACGTTGCGCACGACGTACTCGTAGGTGAGCGGCGCGGCCGCCTCCCACTTGCGACGCTGCGCGATCATCTCGTCCATCCCGTTCTTTCCGAGTCCCGTGGGGATCCCGCAGGCAAGGGGCGCGGTCAGGACGAGGGCGATCCCGAGCGCGCTGCTCCACCGGCGGACCTGCGACTGTCGGCACCTCATCCGTAACCTCGGACATCGGCGTGTGGCGATCTGCACCGTTTCCGTACCGGAGCACGCGGCTGCACCGGCGTGGCGCGCGACGCGGTGACGCGCCGCACCGGGGTGCACCAACGCGGTGCAGATCCGTCGTCAGGCGCGCGAGAGGCGCGCCTCTTGCGCGGGGAAGTGCAGGATCGGTGCCCCGCCTCCATCCGCACCACCTGTGCCCCGCGGTGCCCCGCGCGGACGGCCGGGGCGTCGTTTCCCTGCCTGCCGCTCATCGTCCTATCGTCGAGATGCGATGCCTTCCACGTGACCCGGCTGACTCCGGATCGCGGCGGCCTCGACCCGCCGGCGCCGTCGCCGGCCGGTGCGCTCTGGCGCTGCTGGGGCTCGTGGCGCTCTCCGCCTGCGGCCCCGGTCTCGCGCCGGTGATCCCGGCACCGGCGCCCGAGGCGGCTCCCGCCGCGCCGGACACGGCCGCTCCGGCGCGCGGCGGCGGCGCCATGGCGGAGAAGGTCCTCATCGTGCCGGTGGAGGGGGTGCACCCTTCACGCGTGCGCGACAACTACTCCGCGTCGCGGGGCGCGCGCACGCACAACGCGCTCGACATCATGGCCCCGCGGGGCACGCCCGTGCTCGCGGCCGACGACGGCCGGATCCTGCGCCTGAGCACGAATCCCGCGGGAGGGATCACGATCTATCAGCTCGCCGCCGACGAGCAGTTCGTGTACTACTATGCGCACCTGCAGAAATACCGGGATGGCCTCCGGGACGGGATGGACGTGCGGCAGGGGGACGTGATCGGCTACGTGGGGACGACGGGAAACGCCCCGCCGGACGTGCCGCACCTGCACTTCCAGGTGATGCGGTACCGGCGCGATGGGCGCTACTGGGCCGGAGAGCCGGTGAACCCGCACCCGTTTCTCGTGAGGCAGGCGGACGCGGGACGAGGCGCACGATGACGATGCGAGGGAAGGATCGCGCGGGCCTCCGCGCCGAGGCGCATCACCTCAAGCCCACGGTGCACGTGGGGCAGCACGGCGTGAGCGACACGGTGGTGCAGGCGCTCGACGAGGCGCTCGCGGCGCGCGAGCTCGTGAAGGTGCAGCTCGGCCGGAACGCTCCCCTGGACGTGAAGACGGCAGCGAACGCACTGGCCGCGCGACTGGGCGCCGAAATCGTGCAGGTGATCGGGCGGACGACCACGCTGTACCGGGAGAATGAGGAGCTCGAGCGCAAGCCCGGCGCACCGCCCCCCTGGCGGGTGTGACCCCCTTCCGTCATCCCGAGCGCCGCGACGGATCCTCTCACTCTGTCCCGTGGTCCGTCACGAGCGCACCGGGAGCAGATCCCTCGTCGCTGCGCTCCTCGGGATGACAGTGCGCTGCGCTCCTCGGGACGACGGAGCGCTGCGCTCCTCGGGATGACAGAGCGCTACGCTCCTCGGGATGACAGAGCGAGGACGCGCCAGGGCGTGAGCGGGATCTCCTCCGGCTCGACGCCTAACGCGTCGGCGACGGCGTTTGCGATCGCGGGCGCTACGGGGATGACCGGAGGCTCGGCGAGGCCGCGGGCGCCCACGGAGTTCGCCACCGGGTCGGCGTCGCCCACGAAGAACGCCTCGAGGCGCGGGACGTCGGCCATCGTGGGGATCTTGTAGTCGTGCAGGCCCGTGTTCAGCGGCAGGCCGAGACGCTCGTCGAGGACGCGCTCCTCGAACAACGCGAAGCCGAGGCCCTGCAGGATGCCGCCGTGCAGCTGGCTCTCGGCCAGGACAGGGTTGATGATCCGGCCGGCATCGTGCGCGGCGACGAACCGGACGACGCGGACGACGCCGGTCTCCACGTCCACCTCCACCTCCACGAAGTGGGCGCCGAAGGTCATGAGCCCGACGCCCCTGGCGTTGGGGCCGCGCGAGCCGTGGCCCATGATCATCACGTGGCCGAGCTTCCGCGTGACGTCTGCGATGCGCACGTGGGCAGAGCAGTCGCGTTTGTCGATCATGCCGTTGCGCACCACGAGATCCTCCGGCCGGCAGTCGAGGATCTCCGCCGCGGCCTGGAGGAGGTGCCGCCGGGCGTCTTCGGCGGCCATGCGCACGGCCGGGGCCACGGAGGGCGTGGTCATCGAGCCCCAGGAGTTCCCGGTGTAGGGCGTGCGCTCGGTGTCGCCGAGGACGACGCGCACGTCCTCGAAGCGCATGCCCAACGCCTCGGCGGCGACCTGGGCGAGGATAGTGCGCGCGCCGGTGCCGAGGTCCTGGGTGCCGGTGAGGACGTCGGCGGTGCCGTCGGGGTGGAGGCGGACGGTGGCGTAGGCTGGCGGGCCGCCTCCGGTGGGCCAGATCTGAGCGGCCACGCCGAAGCCGCGCCGCACGCGAAAATGAGGGTCAGAGTCGAATTTCCCGTAATGGGGGTCAGAGTCGGATTTTCTGGGTGATCCCGATTCGGGGTTCGGGCGCGCCCGGCGTGACCACCACCCGAACCGCTCCGCGCCTGCCTCGTAACACTTCCGCAGGCTCCCCGCCGAATACGGCCGATCCTTCTCCTGATCCCGGTCCGCGTAGTTTCTGAGCCGGAGCTCGAGCGGGTCGACCCCCAGGCGTCGCGCCAGCTCGTCCATCGCGCGCTCCAGGGCGAACGCCCCCTCCGTGTGCCCGGGCCCGCGGAACGCGGCCATCGCCTGCGTGTTCACGTACGCGAAGGTCTCCTCGCTCCGCACGTTGGGACAGGCGTACAGCTCGTGGAAGATCTTCCCCACCGACGCCTCCCACCCGCTCACCCCCTGCGCCACGACGGCCCGGACCGCGATCGCCGTGAGCGCACCGTCGCGCCGGGCGCCCAGCGTCACATCGATCCGCGCCGGCGGGCGGTGTCCCGTGTCCGTCTGCTCCCCCTCGCGATCCAGCACGCAGCGCACCGCGCGCCCGGTGCGGCGCGCGAGCAGCGCCGCCACGTAGGTGTGCGCCCCCGCGTGGTTCTTGGCACCGAAGCCGCCCCCCATGTGCTCCATCACCACCCGCACCGACGCCTGCGGCATGCCTAACGCACCGGCCACGTCGTCGCGCACCGTGAAGACGCCCTGCGTCGACTCCCAGACCGTGAGGTCATCGCCCTCCCACACGGCCACCGCGCCGTGCGGCTCGAGGGCGCTGTGCAGCTGGCAGGGTGTGCGATAGGTGCGCCGCACGATCACCTCCGCCTCACGCAGCCCCTGCTCCACATCGCCGCGCGCCTCCACCACCGGTGACGACCGTGACACGTTGGCCTTCGCACCGCCGCGGACGGACGGCGCGCCCGACGCGAGGGCCTGGTCGCCCGTCACGGCGAACGCTGCCGGCTCATACGCCACCTGCACCGCTTCCGCGGCGCGCTCCGCGGCGGCCCGCGTCTCCGCGCAGACCGCCGCCAGGGGCTGTCCCGCGTACGACACGTCCCGGCTGAAGAGCGTGACGCCGTTCGCGCGGGGGGGACGTGGCAGCTCCGCGAGGTCCTCGGCCGTGAGCACGTGGACCACGCCCGGCACCGCGCGCGCCGCGCCGAGCTCGAGCTCCGTCACGCGCCCGCGCGGGATGGCGGCGCGCACGAACGCCGCGTACAGCATCCCCGGGTGCCCCACGTCGGCCGTGTAGACCGCGCGCCCTGTGACCTTCTCGCGCGCGTCAACGCGGGGGAGCGGCTGTCCCACGATCGCAAGCGGCTCGTTCGTCTCCCAGGCCGCCAGCTCGAAGTCCGGGAGCTCGACGATCTTGTGCTCGTCGCGCCCCTCGA
Organism: Gemmatimonadaceae bacterium; assembly: GCA_035454665.1. Lineage (GTDB taxonomy): Bacteria > Gemmatimonadota > Gemmatimonadetes > Gemmatimonadales > Gemmatimonadaceae > DATIGO01. The sequence goes on from DATIGO010000330.1 coordinate 7,414, forward strand.
CCTCCACGACCGTCGCAACGTAGCGCCGCTTCGGACCCTCGGACGCGCTGCTCATGGGCGCGGGGGGTCGGCGTGCGCGGATCGCATCGTCTGCGCGGCCGCGCGGATCGCCGCGACGATCCGCGGATAGGTGCCGCACCGGCAGAGATTCCCGCTCATCGCGCGCCGGATGGCCTCGTCGTCGAGCACCGTGTCGTTCCCGGGTCCTTCGCGGGCGAGAAAGGCCGCTGCGGCCAGAACCTGTCCCGGCGTGCAGAACCCGCACTGCACCGCGTCGTGATCGATGAACGCGCGCTGCACCGGGTGGAGTTCGGTCGGACTGCCGAGTCCTTCGATCGTCGTCACGGGCGCGCCATCGGCGACCCCGCGCGTGAGCGTGAGACAGGAGTAGACCGGCTCGCCCTCCAGGAGCACGGTGCAGGTGCCGCACTCCCCGCGGCCGCAGGCGACCTTGGTGCCGGTGAGATGCAGGCGCTCGCGAAGGGTCGTCGCAAGCGTTTCGGCCGCTGCCGGCTCGACGACGCGTCGGACTCCGTTGACGACCAGTTCCATTCGCGTGAGATAGGCGAGAACGTCGCGTCTGTCCAGTCCGGCCGTATGCGGAACGCGCTCAATCGCATGAGGTTGCGCGGCGGCGGCGTGACTGCGGGAGAGCCGGGCCCGACTTCATTGCGCCCTCACAAGGCCGTATAATTCCCGGGCATCCCCTTCCCGAGCTACCCGATCCCTCATGCCGTACGTCATCACCGAAGCCTGCATTGGCGTCAAGGACCGCTCCTGCGTCGACGTCTGCCCGGTAGACTGCATCTACGAGGGGGAGCAGATGCTGTACATCCACCCCGACGAGTGCATCGACTGCGGTGCCTGCGAGCCCGAGTGCCCGGTGACGGCGATCTTCCCGGAAGAGGACGTGCCTGCGAACATGCAGCAGTTCGTCCAGATCAACCGGAACGTCTTCCAGGGAGAGAACCCGCCGGGGAGACCGGTGCGATAGACGCGAGCCGCGAGTTGCGAGCCTACTGCGAGGGGCTGCCGGTGCCGGTGGCCCCTCATCTGTTCTCGGACAGCCCGCGGCTCACTCACCTCATGCGTTCGCGCGCCCAGAGTACGAGATCGCTGCTCGCACCCTGGGCGGCTCCAGCCTTCCCCATGTCATCCCGAGCGGAGCGAGGGATCCTTTCACCCCTACCCCGTCATCGTGCGCGGCTACGGGGGGAACGTCGCGCGTGCCGTGGCGGCCATGGGTCTCCAGCGGACGGGCAGCCACCAGCAAACCGGAGCGCTCGCCCGGGGCACGCTCTCGTCGCCAGCCGCTCCTCGGGATGAAAAACGGCGCCCGAGCGCGAGCACCCAGCGGAGCAACCAGCCAACCCGCTCCAGCAATCAGCAATCAGCAACCAGCCCACAATCTTGCCTCCAACCGTCCTCACCCTCGACTACTGGGACACCATCTACGCCGCCGTCTCCGTGCCCGAGCGCGTGGTGGAGCGCCGCGACGTCGTAGGCGACCTCCTGCGCGCGCTCGGACGCGAGATTCCGGCCGAGGACCTGGCACGGCTCTACCATGCCTCGGCGGTGGAGGCCGATCGCTGGTGGCGCGAGCAGCATCGCGGCTACAGCACAGCCGATCGGCTCCGGTGGCTCCTGGCGCAGCTCGCGATCGAGCGACCTGAGGCGTGCGAGCACATCGCACGGGCGGTGGACGCGGTGGACCGGACGATGATCGACTATCCGCCCGCGCTGATCGAGGGTGCGGCAGAGGCGATCCGCGAGCTGTCGCGACACTTTCGCCTGGCGGTCGTGTCCGACACGGGCTTCGTGACCGGGCGCGCGCAGGACGCGATCCTGGAGAAGGACGGGCTCAGGCAGTACTTCGTGGCGACGGTCTACTCGATGGACGTCGGGCACGCGAAGCCGCGTCCGGAGCCCTTCCTCGCCGCACTGGCCGCGCTGGGCGCCGCCCCGTCCGACGCGATCCACATCGGCGACATCGAGCGCACGGACGTGGCTGGGGCGCTGAACGTGGGTATGCGGGCCGTTCGCGCGGATTTCATGCGCTCCAGCGGCGCGAGCGCCGCCGAGTATGTCTCCACGGACTACCGGGACCTGGTGGCGTATCTCAAGGGATCGGACTCGATCTGATGGAGTCTGACCCTCTTCGGGGCTACGCGAGGGTCAGCGAAGCGAGGAACTCGGTCAGGACATGGTTGAACGCCGCCGGGCGCTCGACGTTGCTCACGTGCCCGGCTCCCGCGATCACCTCCAGCCGGCTGCCGCGAATCCCGGCGTGCATCGCCCTGGCTTCGGCCACTGGGGTCAGCGCGTCCTCGTCCCCCACGACGATCAGTGTCGGCACGTCGATCGTGGCCAGAGTGGAGGTGGAGTCGGGGCGCTCCATCAGCGCCTCCAGCGCGCCGATTACCCCGGGCTCGGGCGCCGAGGCCAGCATGCCGTGGACGGACTCGACGATGTCCGGGTTCTTCTCGCGCGTGCTCTTCCCGACCATCCCGGTGATCATCGCGTCGGCCACCGCCTCGCTGCCGCGCTCGCGCGCGAGCGCGATCAGGTCGCGGCGCTTCTGCTTCCCTTCGTCCGAATCGGGGCCGGGACGCGTGTCGGCCAGGACGAGCGCGCGCACCCGCCGCCGGTGGCGTCGCCAGAAGGCGAAGGCGATGTACCCGCCCATCGAGAGGCCCACGAGCACCGCCTTGTCGATGCGCGCGCCCTCCATCACCCGCTCGACGTCATCGGCGTAGCGGTCCATGGTCCAGGGCGGCGCCGCGCTCGTCTCGCCGAACCCGCGGAGGTCGGGGGCGATGCACCGCGCCCGGTCCACCAGCGCATTCACCTGGGCGGTCCAGAGACCCCGGTGGTGCGGGAAGCCGTGCAGGAATACCACCGGAGTCCCGGTCCCCACGTCGTCGTAGCCGATTTCGATGTCGTCCGCCAGTGCGATCACGAACCCCCCGGCTGGTGACACGCTGTTGACCTGCTCTACCCGCCGGACTTCCGCTTGCTCGCCTCGGACGGATCGGGCCGATAACATGCCCGGCCGTGAGGCGGGCGGCTAGATTGCGGAGGCGGCCCCTGCTGGCCCCGCTTCAGCCTCCGCTTCCGCCCGTCGGTTTCCTGCTGCCCGTGCCCGCGTCCGCACAACCCACCGGACCCCTCTACCTCGATTCCGACAGCGACGTCGAGCGCTTCTTCGTGTCCATCGCGGCCGCCCCGGTGATCGCGCTCGACACCGAAGGCGCGAGCTTTCACCGCTACGTCGACCGGGTCTACCTGCTCCAGATCTCGACCGCGCAGCATCACGCGATCATCGATCCCCTCCGGGTCGACGTGCCGGCGCCGCTGGGCACCATGCTCGAGTCCCGGAAGGTGGAGATCGTCTTCCACGACGCCGACTACGACCTTCGCCTGCTGCACCAGGACTACGGCTGGCGGGTCACGAACATCTTCGACACTCGGGTCGCGGCCCAGTTGTTAGGCATCCGGAGCTTCGGGCTGGCGGCGCTCCTGGAGTCGCATTTCGGCGTGCGGCTGGACAAGAAGCACCAGCGCGCCGACTGGTCGATGCGACCGCTCCCTCCGGAGATGCTGCACTACGCGGCCCAGGACACCATGCACCTCCTGCAGCTCCGCGACCGGTTGCGCGCGTCGCTCGAGGAGAAGGGGCGGCTGCACTGGGCCCGGGAGGAGTTCGACCGGCTGGAAGGGACGCGCTGGGAAACGGAGGAAGTGGACGAGAGCTTCCTCCGGCTGAAGGGAGCCCGGGATCTCTCCCGCCGGGAGCTCGCGATCCTGCGGGAGCTCGTCGCATGGCGCGATGCGATCGCGAAGGAGCTGGATCGCAGCACCTTCCGCGTGGCCGGAAACGAGGTGCTCCTCGGACTCGCGCGCAGCGCGCCTACGAGCGTGAGCGAGCTCGAGCATACCAAGGGACTCGCCCGCCGGATGGTGACGCAGTTCGGCGACGCGCTGCTGGAGGCCGTGGCACGCGGGCAGGCCGTTCCCGAGAGCGAGCTGCCGCGTTTTCCGCGCGCACCGCGCTGGGCCCGTGACCCGGACTACGAGGACCGCGTCACTCGACTGAAGACCGTCCGCGATCGGGTGGCGACGGTCCTCGATCTCGATCCCGGCGTGCTCTGTCCGCGCGAGCGTCTCGAGGCGATCGCGCGGCGGAACCCCGGGTCGCTCGACCAGCTGCGCGAGATCCCGGATCTCCGTGAGTGGCAGGTCGAGGTCCTGGGCGAGCAGTTCGTCCGCGCCCTTCGCGGGAAGACGGACGCCGACAGTCCCTATCGCGAGTAGTCCGAACCACACATGACGCACACGATGCCGGCGCGTGTCACGCGCGCCGCTCACGGAGTCCTCGCGCTCGCGGCACTGCTGAGCTCGTTAGGCGCGTCGCGCGCGACGGCGCAGGGCCCGGTCCAGGGGACGACGCCCGGCACGCTGCATCCCGCGGCGATGCCGCTCCCCTTCGCCCCCGCGCTTCCCGGCGAGACCTCGCCCCCCCCGATCCCGCGCGAGTTCCGCGGCGTCTGGATCGCGACCGTCGCCAATATCGACTGGCCCTCGCGCCCGGGGCTCCCCTCCGATTCCGCGAAGGCGGAGCTCCTGCGGCTCCTCGACCGCGCGGCGGCGCTCCGCCTCAACGCCGTCATCTTCCAGGTGCGCCCCGCCGGCGACGCCCTGTACGCGTCCAAACTGGAGCCCTGGTCCGCGTATCTCACCGGCACGATGGGAAAGGCGCCCGACCCGGCATGGGACCCGCTCGCCTTCGCCGTCGCCGAGGCGCACCGTCGCGGCCTCGAGCTGCACGCCTGGTTCAACCCGTACCGCGCGCGCCATCGCGACACGCGCGTACGGGCGGCCGCCACGCACGTGAGCCGTACGATGCCGAGTGTGGTGAAGCCGTACGGGCCGTACCTCTGGATGGATCCCGGCGAGGCCCGGGTCCGCGAGCACACCACCAGGGTCATCCTCGACGTCGTCCGACGCTACGACGTCGACGGCGTCCACATCGACGACTACTTCTATCCGTACCCCGAGCGCGACCGGCGCGGGCGCGCGATCCCGTTCCCCGATGCCGCGTCCTGGCAGCGCTACCGGAAGAGCGGCGGTGCGCTCAGTCGCGACGACTGGCGCCGGCGCAACGTGGATCTCCTGATCGAGGACCTGTACGAGCAGATCAAGCAGGTCAAGCCGTGGGTGAAGTTCGGCATCAGCCCCTTCGGCATCTGGCGTCCCGGCCACCCCGAACTGGTGCGCGGACTGGACGCGTACACCACGCTCTTCGCGGATTCACGCCGCTGGCTGGCCGAGGGGTGGCTCGACTACTTCGCCCCGCAGCTGTACTGGTCCGTCGACGCGCGGCAGCAGAGCTATCCGCAACTGCTGGACTGGTGGACGAGCCAGAACACGCGCGGGCGGCATCTCTGGCCGGGGAATGGCACCTACAAGGTGACCGACCGGGGGAGCGTGCAGTGGCCCGCGTCGGAGATCGTGCGGCAGATCGACCTCACGCGCGCCCAGCCGGGCGCCGACGGGAACGTGCACTTCAACATGTCGGCCCTGGTGCGCGACACCGACGCGCTCGCGTCCCGCCTGGCCACGGGCCCGTACGGCGCGCCGGCGCTGGTTCCCGCGTCACCCTGGCTCTCGTCAGGCACCCCGCCGCCGCCGCTCGTCGTCCGCACGGACGAGGCGGAAGGCATCGTCCTGCACCTCGAATCGGGACCCGTGGCCCACCACCCGCGCTGGTGGGTGATCCGATCGCGCTACGCGGATGGCTGGAGGGCGCAGGTCGTGGACGCTACGGCCCGCACCGTCGTCGTTCCCTTGGATGGGGTGGGCCACACCCCCGACGTGGTGGCGGTGAACGCCGTGGACCGCGCCGGTGTGGAGTCGCCGACGGTCCTGCTGTCATCCCGGGGAACACAGTGACGAGGGGTCGTCTTTCGGGGTGCCGGGGGGCCAGCCACGGGGCAGGCTGAGGAGATCCCTCGCTTCGCTCGGGATGACAGGTCAGAAGCGGGGTGACGGATCAGAAGCCGAGGTAGGCGCGGACGCGGGGCTCGATCCGCTCGGGGGTCCAGGGCGGCGACCAGACGATGTTGACGGCCACTCCGCCTACGTCCGGAATGGCTCGGAGCGCTTCCTCGGCGTCGCCTACGATCTGCGGCCCCGCGGGGCACCCCGGCGAGGTGAGGCTCATGTCCACGGTGACATCGCGCCCATCCACCGAGATCCCGTAGATGAGGCCGAGATCGACGATGTTCAGGTTGATCTCGGGGTCCTTCACGCGGCGGAGCGCGAGGCGGACCTGATCCTCGGTGAGGGGCGGAGCGGTCTGGGGATCGGTCATGTCGCAAGTTGCCCGGGTTGCCGGGGGCGGGGCAAGGCGGCCCCGCGGCGAGCTGATGCCAGTATTGGCATCAGCGTGCGGCAGTGCGGCCGAGGGTTTGGGCCGCGCGCTCGCCCGAGGAGGGCGAGCCCCCGGTCAGGAGCCGGCCTTGGCCTTCGCGGCGCCCGCCTTCGCCGCCGGTTTGGCTGCGGGCGCGGTCGCGGGCTTGCGGACCGGCGTCGGCGCGGACTTCGCGCCAGGTTTCGGAGCGGACGTCTTCGCCGTGGTCGCCTTCGGCGCGGGCTTTCTCGCGACAGGTCGCCGCACCGGTGCCGCGCGCCGCACCCGCCGATTCCAGTCCACTGCCTTGTCCGAGCGGAACGACCTCGGCATGTCGAGCACCATGTCGGCGTCCACCACCGCCAACGCCGCCGCATCCGACAGGTCCGCGCGCACGTCCGCGATCACCCGCGCCGGCCGGCGCGCCCGCGGCGCATGCACACGGTTCGTGAGCAGCACCACGAAGAGCTCCCGGTCGGGATCGATCCACAGCGACGTCCCCGTGAAGCCGGTGTGCCCGTACGAGTTCTCACTCAGATACAGCCCCGACGTCCCCTCGCTCCCGGGATCCGGCATCGCCCATCCAAGCGCGCGCGTCCCCGCCGTGCGGCGGGTGAAACGCTCGACCGCAGAATCACTCGCGATCCGCACGCCCTGATACTCGCCCTTGTTGAGCATCATCTGTGCAAAGATCGAGAGGTCCGCGGCAGAGGCGAAGAGCCCCGCATGTCCCGCCACGCCGCCCAGCGCCCACGCGTTCTCGTCGTGCACCTCGCCCCGGAGCGGGTACCCGCGCGGCGGCGACACTTCGGTGGGCGCGATGCGCGAGCGGACGGACTGGTCGGGCCGGAAGGCCGTGTCGTTCATGCCGAGCGGGGTGAAGACTCGCTCCTCGAGGAAGGCTTCGAGGCCCTGGCCCGTGATCGCTTCGATCACCCAGCCCATGACGTCGGCGCCGAGGTCGGAGTACACGTAACAGCGCCCGGGCTGGCAGGCGAGCGGCGTGGCGAGGACGATGCTCTTCGCCTCGGCCGGAGTGCGGGCCAGGCGGCGAAGATCGCGCCCCGCCGGAAGCCCGCTATGGTGCGTGAGGAGGTGCTCGACCGTGACGAGGTCCTTGTTCCCGCCGCCGAACGCGGGGAGGTACTTCGCCACCGGCGCGCCGAGGTCGAGGCGTCCCTCGTCGAAGAGGATCATCGCCGCGGTGGCTACGCCGACGACCTTGGTCAGGGAGGCGAGGTCGTAGATCGTGCGCTCCGCGGTCACGGCTTCGCTGCCAGCCGTCCATCCCTGGCGGCCGAAGCCCTTGGAGAGGACCGCGTAGCCACGCCGTCCCACGACCACGGCTGCTCCCGGGAAGCCGCCGGCCTTCACGCCGCGGTTCACAACCCGCTCGATCGTGGACAGGCGCTCGGCAGACATCCCCACTTCGCGCGGGGGGCGCACGGGCAGGCCGTCGGACGCTCTCACGGGGAGGGCGTCGGCCGGGGCGTAGGCGACGGTGACAGCGATGAGGTAGGCCAGCAACCCGGTGGGCTCCCCGCAAACCTATGTCAGACAACAACTAGCGGCCCCCTCAAGCAGTCTGCCCGGGGCGGGCCGCTGGCATGGAAACCGGTCCCACGTGCGCGCACGTCTGCTACCATCTGACGCGGAAGCAGTTCCGTGCGTTACGCTTCTGCGCCTAGATAGGACGCCAGGGTGATTCTGTCAAGCATGGCCGGTGTTGCGAATCGCGGCGGATGGAACGGGCCATCCTCTTGGCACGTAATAGCTTGCAATTGTTGCCGGGCGGCGCGCAGAATGCGGGGGGCCGTGTCCCCCGGCGGGTGACGGCAATCGCGCGACCGTGGAAACCCGACGCTCGTAGTAGGTGACCAAGCTACTGAACGCATGGCTACGGACTTCCCCACCATCCAACGCGCCATCGAGGGCGATGAGCGCGCGCTGCGGTCGCTATGGTCGCAGCACGCGCCGCACATCGATGCCGTCGTCCGTAGACTCGTGGGCGACCCGGATCTTGCGGAGGACGTCGCGCAGGAGGTCTGGATCCAGATCTTTCGCGCGCTGCCGACATACCGGGGGGAATCGCAGTTCGGGACCTGGGCGCATCGCATCGCGGTGAACCGGACGCTCAACGCGCTGCGCCGCACGCGGCGCCTGGGGAAGATCGAAACGGACATGGACGAGGAGACCGTGGCGGTGGAGAACGGGAGTGACCGCTCGATGCTCGCGGCGTCGATCGAGGCGGCCGCGGCTCAGTTGTCGCCGGGCGCGCGCACGGTCTTCCTGATGCACGATGTCGAGGGATACACGCACGAGGAAATCGCCGCCGAGCTGGGGATCACGGCCGGCGGATCGAAGTCGCAGCTGTTCAAGGCGCGGGCCAAGCTCAGACGGCTGCTCGCGCCGCTGGTGGACGCAACCGACGCCGATACCGGAAGAGAAAATGTCGCACCTGCCTATTGAGCGCCTCGCGGAGCTCGCCGACGGCGAGCCTGACGCGACCGAACGCGCGCATCTCACCGAGTGCGTGATGTGTTCGACGGAGCTCGCCGCCTACCAGCGCCTGGTGTCGGCGGCGTCCGACGAGCGGCGCCGCATCGCACCGCCGCTCACGAACTGGCGGGCGCTGCGCGAGCCGCTGCGCGAGGAAGGGCTGATCATCACGCAGGAGCATCAGATCGCCCAGCATCGCCGCGCGGCGGTGCGGAGCTGGATATGGCGCTCGGCCGCGGCCGTCGCGCTGATCGCGGCGGGCGTCGTGCTCGGGCGCTCGTCGACGGGGCTCTCGCTCCCGCAGGCGCTGGCGCTGCAGCCGGTCGCGAACGATCCGCTCGCGGACGGCATCATGTCGGCCGGGGCGTTCGCCTCCACGACGGCGGCGATGGAGACGCTCCGGCGCGCCCAGCGCGAGTACGAGCAGGCGGCCCTGTACCTCGCCACGCACGACACGACGAGCATGGAGACGGCGCCGGACCTCTATCGCACGCGGCTGGCCGCGCTGGACCAGATGGCCGAAGCGTCGCTGCGCGCGCTCGAACAGGCGCCGGCCGATCCGATCATGAATCAGGTCTATCTCACCACGTTAGGCGCGCGCGAGATGACGCTCAGCCGGCTGGGCACGGCCCTGCCGACCGGCGCGCGACTCCATCGGTTCTAGAGGAGACGGGAAGGCAATGGCAGACGGGAGCATGCGAATCCGCAGTGCGTGGCGCCGTGGGAAGATCCGCGGAACGCTCCGGCTCGTGGTGCCCGCCCTGGCTGGTGTCGTCGTTCCGTCGGTGATGCCCAGGCCCGCTGCCGCGCAACAGGAACAGCAATCCGCCAACGTCGTGCGCCTCCGCGCCGCGGAGACGCAGGAGGGGGTGCTTCTGCGTCTCGCGCAGGACCTGGAACAGCTGCGCTCGTACCAGATGCAGCTCGATCGGCTCCTGCAGGCGGAGGCCGTTCGCGTTCGTAATGCAAACACCGAATCCGAACGGAAGGCCATCGCCGAGCTCATGGCCTCGGTGCAGTCCCGCATGCGCACGACTGCCGCGCAATTGACGTCGCTCCGGCGCGAGCTCGAACAGGCCTGCCAGGCCGTTCCCAAGCCGCAGGGTTGGGTGGGGCTCGCCGTGAACGAGCCGATGCGGGTCGTGCAGCGCGTGAACGGGGAGCTCACGATGCGCGCCATCGGCCTTCCCATCGTCGAATCCGTCGATCCCGGATCGCCGGCCGACAAGGCCGGCATCCGCAGCGGCGACATCCTGATCGAGATCGATGGGCGGGACGTGCGGCGCGGCGGCATCAGGCTGGCGGAAATCCACCCCGCCGCGAGGCTGCCGCTCAAGATCCAGCGGGGTGACGGCGAGACGCGCACCCTGGTGGTCGTCGTGGAGCCGCGCCCCGAGGCGATGAGCCAGGCACCCTGCCCGTGGGTCGATGCGCGCATCGCCGCGGCTCTGGCGCCGGCGCCGTCCGAGTTCACGTACCGCTACCAGGTGGAAGCCGGTCCCCAGCCCGCAGCCGGTCCGCGCGGTACCCTCGTGCGCTCGGGTGGCACGTCCGTTCGTGCGGACTCGGTCCGCGTGAGCCCGACGCTCCCGGCGACTGCGGTCTACGCGGGCGCCATCGGCGCATTTGCGGGCGCGGGAAGCAGCACCGTGGCCGGTCTTCAGCTGCTGTCGCTGGACGAGGAGACGGCGGAGACGTTCGGCGTCCCCTCCGGACTTCTCGTCTGGCAGGTCCTCCCCGGCACCGTGGCGCATCGCGCGGGGCTCCGCAAGAACGACATCCTGCTCTCGGCGAACGACAGCGCCCTGGAATCCGTGCGCGTGCTGCAGCGGATCATGAACCGGCCGTCGGTCCGGGAGCAGCGCGAGGTCAGGCTCCTGATCCTGCGGAAGAAGGAGCAGCAGACGGTGGTGCTGAAGTGGTAGGGAGCGGGGAGCAGGGGATCACGGGTGGAAAGGTCGAGGGGTCGCGAGCGAATGCGCGCGACCCCTCAGTCCTTCCCTGATCCGTGATTTCTGCTCCCTAACGTCTCGCCACCCTTGATCCACCGATTGGTCCGGGAGGCAGCAGGTACAGCAGCTGCGCGGTCGCGCGATCGGACGAGGACAGCTCACGGACACGGACGCGGGCCGTCATGATCGCGGTGGAGTCCTTCGTGTGATCGAGCCCGATCAGGTGGCCTACCTCGTGTCGCGCAATGGCGCGCATGGCCGAAGCGTCGAGCGGGTCGCCCGAGCGGTGGTGCAGGGCGAGCTGGATGTCGGCGTCGACGATCCACCAGCGCTCGTCGTGCGCCCACAGCGTCTTGCCGCTGATCGGTTCGTTGAAGCGGTCCACCCACGTGACGCGGATGTCGGCATTGCCGGAATCGCGGACGAACGTGAACAGGAGTGGAATGCCGCTCGCGGTCCAGTCGGTGAAGGCCTCTTCGACGATGCGGATGAAATTCGGATCGAACGCTTTCAGAGCGGGTTCGGGTTGGACCCAGACGCGGAGGGGTTGGCCGCGGCGATCGGGCCAGCGCGCGAGTGCCGAATCGCGTGCGAGGAGGAGGTCACTGATGTAGGTGCCGGCGGAGGAGAGCTCGAGACGGCGGCGCACCTCTTCGAGGTCGTCCCTGCCTGACGAGATCTCGGCGGGACCGGCGACGATCGTGGGAGCCTCGGACTCGGCCACGGCGTCAAGCGTGCCGGTCAGGGGAGTGGCCCCGAAGCTGGCCGTACGGCCAGCGAGCTCGCGTGCTTCCTGGCGTGTCTCGACCGCTTCGTAGCCGACGAAAAACGCGAGGAGCGATAGAGAGACGGCGAACGCCAGGTCGAGTCGCTTCAATGCACCATTCCCCAAACGAGCAGGTCCAATCCTCACCCAACGACGAATGGGGAGTCCTGATGGCACAAATGACGACCGATGCGTTATGTACGTCACAAAAGAAGTGTGACATAGCGCACGGCCGTCATGGTGCTGCCTAAGTCTATGGCTGGGAGCGTTATAGCGCTAGTGGTCGCTTCTTCCCGAGCTCGGCTGGACTGGCCCCTTCCCGGCGGAGGCTGGTTGGATCTCCCCCCTTGGCGGGAGGGTGGGATTGCGCCGGCTCCGGGTTATTCGGGCACCTGACGACTGGGTCCGCCTGCGCTCCGTTCCCGCCCTTCGGGGGAAGGTGGTACTTCTCCC
>DATIGO010000331.1:0-27246 GCA_035454665.1 Gemmatimonadaceae bacterium
TCGTTGCCGACTTCGGTATCGCGCTCGCGGTCGCCGACACCGACGGGAACAAGCTCACCCAGACCGGCATCTCGCTCGGCACCCCCGTCTACATGAGCCCCGAGCAGGGCGTCGGCGACGCCGTGGGGCCGTCGAGCGATCTGTACAGCCTGGGGTGTGTCCTCTTCGAGATGCTGGTGGGCGAGCCCCCGTTCTCGGGGCCCAGTCATCGCGCCATTCTCGCCCGGCACGCCATGGAGCAGGTGCCCTCCATGCGCGTGGTGCGCGACACCATCCCGCCGCACGTGGAGGAGGCGGTGCGGCGCTGCCTGAACAAGCTTCCGGCGGATCGACCTCCTTCCGCGGCCGTGCTTGCCGCCGAGCTGGCGGGCGCGGTGCGGGCGACGGCGGGTCTTCGCGACGTCGCCGTGCCGTCGGGTACGGGTCCGGCAACGGCGAGCCGGTGGCCATCGTGGTGGACGCCCGCACGAACCGGGGTGATCGCAGCCGGAATCCTGGGCGTCGTCGTTGTCGCGTTAGGCACGCGCTGGGCACTCGCCCGCGCCGGCGCCGAGCGGAGCGCCAGACCAGGCTCAACCGCGCCGCGCATAGCCGTCCTGTATTTCGACGACGCCGGTGACGATGGAGCGCTCGACTACGTGGCCGCCGGTCTCACCAACGGTGTGATCGCCGTGCTGGGCCGCGTCCAGGGCCTGTCCGTCATCTCCGTCGGTGGCGTGGCACCGTATCGCGGCACGACCATCCCGCGCGACAGCATCGCGCGCGCGCTGCGCGCCACGAATCTCGTGACGGGACTGGTCGAAACGGAGGGCGACAGCATCCGGACCACGGTGCGCCTGCTCGACGACATGGCGGTGGAGCTCGACCGTGCATCGTTCCGGTGGCCGGCACGCGACGTGTCCTCACTCGCCGACAACACCGTGGACTCGGTGGCACGCCTCATCCGACGCACGCTCGGCCGCTCGGTGCAACTCGTGCGGACTCGCGCCGGCACCCGGAGCACGGAAGCCTGGGCACTCTATCAACGCGCGGACCTGCTGCGCGTGCGGGCGGATTCCCTGTTCCTGGCCGACGCCGCCACGTGGACGGATGGCTACCGCGCGGCCGATTCACTGGCACGGTTGGCAGAGGCCCGCGATCCGGCATGGGCGGAGCCGTCCATCCTGCGAGGCCGGCTGGCCTACCAGCGGTCGCGACGGGCCTTCAACGCATCCACGGAGGACCCGGTCGCGCCGATGGATACGGGGCTCATCCACGCAGATCGTGCCTTTGGGCGTGACCCGGAGCATCCCGATGCGCTGGAACTGCGCGGCACGCTGCGCTACTGGCGGTGGCTCGTCGGAGCGAGCCCCGATTCGGGCACCCTTGCCGCGGCCCGCGCGGACCTGGAGCAGGCCACTGCGAGGAATCCCGCGCAGGCTGGCGCGTGGGCGACGCTGTCTCATCTCTACAACAACGTCGCCGATGCGACGAGCGCCGACATCGAGTACGCCGCACGGAAGGCGCTCGAGGCCGACATGTACCTGGACAATGCCAACGTCATCGTGCATCGCCTGTTCCTCGCTGCATTCGACGACGATCGGATGGCGGACGCGGACCGATGGTGCCTGCAGGGCGCGGAGCGCTTTCCCCGGGATTCCCGCTTCGCGTATTGCCAGCTGCTCCTGATGAGCGCGGGCGCCGGCACACCGGACGCCGCACGCGCCTGGCAGCTCGCCGAGTCGATGGTGCAGCTCACTCCAGCGCAAGGCGAGCGCGCGTTCCGTCGAGCGCAGTCTCGTGTCCTGGTAGGTGTTGTGATGGCTCTTCTGGGTCACGCCGACAGCGCGCGTGCCCTCCTGTCCGAGCCGGTGAGCGCAGAGGTCGATCCGTCGCGTGACATCGACATACCCGCCCAGCGCGGATGGCTGCTCCTGGGTGACTCGGCGAAGGCGCTGGCGTCGCTGGAGCAGTACCGGAAGGCCAATCCGCGGCTCGGCGACCTGTGCACGGCGGAGCCCACGCACTGGTCCTGTGGATTCCGGAGGTAGGCGAAGCAGGCGCTCGCCGAGCTGGCCCGGGCTGGAGCGCCTTCGCGGAGGACTCGCGCGTTCCCGGGCTTGACCCTGACAACGCAAGGGGGATCATGCTTCGTAAACTCGTAGGCATCGGTCGAGCACGCCGTATCGGCCAGCGCGGCACGGGTAGGTCGCCGTGACCGCGATCTGGCGATTTCCCAGCGCGGTCCGGCGCGATCCTGCAGTCAATATCTGGATGAACGGACATTCAGGTGAACTGGGCGCGAGCGCGCGGCACTGGTTCGGCGTGATCCGCGATTGTGGCGATGATGTCCGCGAACTGCTCCACGACGGCCACCCCACCGCGTGCGTCGCCGATGCCGCCTTCGCCTATGTCAACGTGTTCAAAGCCCACGTCAACGTCGGATTCTTCCATGGCGCCGAGCTCGCGGATCCCGGGGCCTTGCTGGAAGGTACGGGCAAGTCCATGCGCCATGTGAAGCTCAGGCCCGGTGTCGACATCGACGCCACGGCTCTGATCAGACTCATCGAATCCGCATACAGTGACGTGAAGCGCCGTCTCGAGGCAGAGTAGTTCCGTCCCGGCGATCAGTCGCCCGCGGCCCCTCGGGATGACAACTGCCGTCTCCTTGACGGCCGACGGGAGGGCGGCTCATTTCACCGAGCGCGTGAATCTGCCGGAGTCGGCACGCCGCGTCGTTCGGCGCGCGGGTGGAACAGGCGCACCTCCTCAGCGAGTCCGCAGGGAGCCGGCCATGTCCAGCGAAATCTTCGACGTCGACCAGATCGGCCCCTATCACGTCGTCCAGGTCATCGGCGAGGGCGGCATGGGGATCGTCTACGAGGCGGAACAGCGCGAGCCGGTGCGCCGTCGCGTCGCGGTCAAGATGATGAAGATCGGCATGGACACGAAGCAGGTCGTGGGCCGCTTCGAGATGGAGCGCCAGGCGCTCGCGGTCATGGATCACCCGGGGATCGCGAAGGTCCTGGATGCCGGCGTGGGCCCCCAGGGCCGTCCCTTTTTCGCGATGGAGCTCGTCGCCGGCGTACCGATCGACCGGTACTGCAACCTCCAGCGGCTCACGACGCCGCAACGCCTCGAGCTCATCATCGCCGTCTGCGAGGCCATGCAGCATGCCCACCAGAAGGGAGTCATCCACCGGGACATCAAGCCGAGCAACATCCTCGTCAAGGAGGATGACGGACGACCGCGTCCCAAGATCATCGATTTCGGCATTGCCAAGGCCACCGGTCATCGCATGACGCAGCAGACCGTGGTCACGAGCCTCGGACAGGCACTCGGTACGCTCGCCTACATGAGCCCCGAGCAGGCGGAGATGAGCGGCCTGGATGTCGATACGCGAACGGATGTGTACGCGCTTGGAATCATCCTGCACGAGGTCTTGACCGATCGCGTGCCGATCGATCCAGCGGAAACCGGCGACCAGTCCTTTGTCCTGCGGCTCATGCAGCGTGACGATCCACTGCCGACGCTGTCGCAGACGCTGTCGCGGTGGGATGCGTCGCAGTTGCAGGCCGTGGCGGCGAGCCGGCGTACCGACGTTCAGCCATATCGGCGGGAGCTGGCCGGCGACCTGAAGTGGATCGTCTCCAAGGCAATCGAGAAGGACAGGAACGCCCGCTACCAGACGGCGAACGCGCTCGCGATGGATCTCCGCCATTACCTCGACAACGAACCCGTCCTGGCGCGTGCACCGAGTGCCTCGTATCGACTGCGCAAGTTCGTCCGCCGAAACAGGCGCAGCGTCGCGGCGGCCGCGGTCGCGATGCTGGCGCTGGTCGCGGGTACGACCGGTACCACGATCGCGATGTTCCGCGCGCGCGACGCGGAGGCGCGCGCGGCACGGGAGGCGGAGGCTTCGGCGGAGGTCGCCAACTTTCTCGCCGGGCTCTTTTCGTTGTCCGATCCGGCTCAGGCCAGGGGTCGAACGATGTCGGCCCGCGAACTGCTCGATTCGGGCGCCACTCGCGTCGTCGCGGGCCTGCGCGACCAGCCGCATATTCGCGCGCGCCTCAAGCGCACCATTGGCGAAGTCTACATGGGGCTCGGCCTCTACAACGAGGCGCTTCCGCTGCTCGACAGCGCACTGGCGACGCAGCGCGCGATCCTGGGTCACGACGATCCCCAGACGCTGCTCACCGCATACGCGCTCGGTGATCTGGCCTTCTATCGAGGCGAGTATGGACGCGCGGAGTCGCTGTTCGTGGACGTCGCGCAGCGTCGCGCCAGGGTCCTGGGGGAAACGCACCCCCTGACCATCAGGGCGCAGGGAGCCGTCGGCACGAACAACATTCTCCAGGAACGCTGGGCGGAAGCGGAATCCATCCTCGTGCGAGCACACGCGGCCGCCGTTCGTAGTGTCGGACGCGACGATCCTGAAACATTGCTCATCCTGAACAATCTTCAGGGCTTGTACTATCGCCGCGAACGCTTCGCCGACGCGGAGGCGGCAGCGACGGAAGTGCTGGCGGGTCGTCGCCGGCAACAAGGTCCCGATCACCCCGAGTCGCTCAACGCGCTGCACAATCTGGCGACGGTTCACGCCAAACAGGGGCGGTTCGCCGAGGCGGAACGGGAGTTTCTCGAGTCGCTCGAAGGAAAGCGCCGCGTGCAGGGTGCCGAACACCCTCGAACATTGTGGACGCGCAGTGCGCTCGCGAACCTGTACGATGTTCAGGGGCGGCACGCGGAAGCTGAGGCCATGTATCGGGAGAACCTGGCAGCTTATGAGCGTACCGTCGGGTTGCGCGATCCAGGGGCGCAACGCACGATCAACTACTTGATCGCGCTGTACACGAACACCGGTCGCCCTGAACTCGCCGCAACGTGGTCAGCGAGGTTGGCATCGTCCAGGTGATGACCGGAAGCGAGGGTTGGACCTCGAGATGCAGCAGGACCGCCTTGGCGATCATCTGCTGAAGGAAGCGGCGTTATTGCGGGGAGTCGGCGCGCCGATCTTCTCAGCCGGCGCGGTGGCCGGATACGAGCACACCGCCGGAAGATCCCTCGTGGGCTCCGCCTCCTCGGGATGACGACGGTGATGGCCACCTCGGGATGACAGCAGGCCCACTCCCTTGACAAAACGAAAGGAGAGCCGCATCCTGGTCGAAACGAAAGGAGCGGCATGGCCGACGACCGGGGCGGGGAAGTCATCAAGGGAACCCTCGAGATGATCGTGCTCGAGGTGCTCCAGCACGAGCCAATGCACGGCTGGGGCATCACGGAGCTCATCGAGCGTCGCTCGCAGGGCCTGCTGAGCGTGAACCAGGGCTCGCTCTACCCCGCGCTCTACCGCCTGGTCGCGCGCGGCTGGGTCTCGTCCGCTTGGCAAACCACGGAGAACAACCGCCAGGCGAGGTACTACTCGCTCACGCGAGCCGGCCGCAGACAGCTCGCGGCCGAACGCGCGCAATGGGAGAAGCTCTCGCGTGGCGTCAACCTGATTCTGGGCGGAGCGCGAGCATGACGTGGCGAGAGTGGTGGTCGCGAGTGCGCGGCAGTCTGCGCCGCGACGAGACGCTGGAGCGCGAGATGGAGCGCGAGATGGCGCACCACCTCGAGATGGCGACGCGGCGCAACCTGGATCGCGGCCTGACGCCGGAGGCGGCCAGACGTCAGGCAAAGCTGGCGTTCGGGAGCGCGGAGGCGTTCAAGGAGGAGGCGCGCGAGGCGCACCGCGCGCGCACTGCCGAGAGCCTGGTCTCGGACGTCCGCTTCGCGCTGCGCAGCCTGCGCCGGTCTCCTGCCTTCACGATCGCCGCAGTCCTCACCCTCGCGCTCGGGATCGGCGCGAGCGCGGCCATCTTCACCGTCGTGAATGCGGTGCTGCTGCGGCCGCTCCCGATCCCGCAACCTGAAGACTTCCGGTACGTCGGCTGGGCCTGGGCACCGAACAACCACATTCCGGCACTCACCGATCTTCAGTACGAGTTCGTGCGCGACCACAACCGCGTGTTCGACGCGGTCGCGGCCTACCGCACGCAGGAGGTGCATCTCGGTGACGAGTCCGCGGCGCAGCCGATCCGCGGCCTGCGCGTGAGCAGCGGTTTCTTCGGCACCATGGGTATCCCGCCGCGACTCGGCCGCGGGTTCGAAGCGAACGAGCTCGAGACGGAAGCCCCGGTCGTGATCCTGAGCGATCACGTCTGGCGGACGCGCCTGGGTGCGGATTCCGGCATCCTCGGCCGTCAGATCCGCCTGGACGGCGAGCCGCGGACGGTCGTCGGCGTTCTGCCCCCGGAGTTCCATTTTCCCGCGGCGCCGGAGCATACCGGCTACCTCGTTCCGCTCGCGGTGCGTGGAAATCCAAACGACGAGGGCCACAACACCGACGTGATCGGCCGCCTGCGTCACGGCACGCCGGACGCGATGCGCGACGCCGACCTGCGCTCGCTGAGCGCCGCGTTTCGCGCTGCCCACCCGTCGGTCACCGACACCGGATCCTTCCGTCTCTTCACGCACGTCGAGGCCTACGTCGGCAGCGCTCTCGAGCGCACGCTGTGGCTGCTCTTCGGCGCGATCTCGCTCGTGCTCCTGATCGCGTGCGCGAACACGGCCACGCTGCTCCTCGTGCGCGCGGCGGCGCGCCAGCGCGAGATCGCCGTTCGCGTGTCGATCGGTGCCGGCCCGCGCCGCATCCTGCAGCAACTGCTCACGGAAGGCCTCGTCCTCTCGTCGATCGCCGCGACGCTTGGCGTCCTCCTGAGCATCGTCGCGCTCCGCGTCTTCCTCGCCGCCGCCCCCGGCGCACTGCCCGCCGGCGCCGAGGCCGGCGTCGATGCGAGGGTGCTCGCCTTCGCCGTCGCGATCTCCGCCGTCACGGGCGTCGCCTTCGGGCTCGCGGCGGGCATCCCCGCCTATCGCGCCCGCCTGCAGTCGGTTCTGCTGGGTGGGGCGCACGGCGGCACAGCCGGCGGCAGGCGTCTCCGGGATGCACTCGTGTTCCTCCAGACCGCCGTCGCCATCGTGCTGCTCGCTGGTGCCTCGCTCCTCGCCGCGAGCTTCACGCGCCTGATCCGGGTCGACCCGGGATTCGACGCGGATCGCGTCGTTGCGGTCGGGCTGGGGCGCCTGCCGCCGGAGTACGATGCGGCGCGCCGCGAGCTGCTCGTCAATCGGCTGCTGGAGCGCGTCCGCGCGCTGCCTGGTGTCGAGCACGTCGCCGCCGCGCCGAACCTTCCGCTCGAGCGGGGCCTCAACTTCCCCATCGACGTTCCGGAACGTCCGGAGCTGGCGATCGGCGCCGTCGAGCTGCGCTTCGTGTCACCCGGCTACCTGGCCACGCTGGGCATCCCGCTGCGCGGCGGTCGCCACTTCGACGACGGCGACGTCGCCGGAGCGGAACCGGTGGCGATCGTGAACGAGGCGTTCGCCCGTCACTTCTGGCAGGAGGCATCGCCCGTTGGCCGGAGCATTCGGATCGGGCACTTCAGGGATCGCTGGCGGATCGGCCCCGCGGGGCGTCATGAGACGCGCGTGATCGGCGTTGCGGCCGACATTCACGAGGTGGGACTGGACCGGCCGGCGAGACCCACCGTGCTTGTGCCGCGCGCGCAGAACGCCGAGGGCACGCCGGTGCTGCTGGTGCGCGGCGAAACAACCGCGCTCCCGGGGGTGCTGCGCAAGGAGATCGTCGCCGAGGAGCCGCGGCTGGCGCCGGTGGTCCAGCGGCTCTCGCGCGTGGTGAGCCGTTCCGTTGCGGCGCCGCGTTTCCGCACCATGCTCGTCGGAGCATTCGCGGGTTTCGCGCTGCTGCTCGCCGGCATCGGGATCTACGGTGTGATCGCATCCGGCGTACAGCATCGCCGCCGCGAGATCGCGCTCCGTCTCGCGTTAGGTGCGAGCGGCGCGGCCGTGGCCACGGCGGTATCGCGACGGTGTCTCGCGCACGTCGCCGCGGGTGCGCTGGTCGGCCTCATCGGGTTCTGGGGGATGCGCCGCGTGCTCACGTCGTGGCTCTTCGACATGACCCCGGGCGATCCCCTCGTGCTCACGGGCACGGTCGCGATGCTCGCGCTCGTCGCGGGGTTCGCGTCGTGGATCCCGACCCGTCGGGCCACGCGGGTCGATCCGGCGACTTCGCTGCGCCTCGACTAGCGAAGGCGTCCACGCGCGGGGCCGTCCCGCCACCTGTCATCCCGACGAGCGCAGCGAGAGCCTGCCCCGAGGAGCGCAAGCAACGAGGGGAGGGATGCGCTCGCCCAGCCACGCATCCGAGTCACGAAGCCGGATGTTCGGCTGACCGCCGCAGGAGCGCCGCGACGTATTGCGCCGGCGTTTGGCCGGCGGCACCTTGAGCGTCATCCCTGCGGCGCGCGCAAACCGGGATGCCGCGGCCTGTGAAACCTGATCCGCTGGCCTGCGATACCGTGCTCAGTCGGAAGACTACTTCGACGCTCGTTTGTCTCGCGCTTGCGACGGCCATGCATCTGGACTGGCACCTTGCCCGTCCGGCGGAGCATCACTTGAGCCTCGGACTCTCCTGGCACTGGTTGCTTGCGATTCCCACGTTCGGTCTCGTGGCCTGGTATGTGGTGCGCGCATGGCCCGGTCAGATCCTTCGAACCTCGATGTCCCTGGTGGGCTGCGCCATCGTGCTCGCCGGCGTGGTCGAACCCGCGTGGGAGTACTATTGGGCCGACGCCACCTTCGAGTGGGCGTTCGGGAGAGCACGACTGACGGCCCTTGCCGAGTTCGTTGGAACCGGCGTGGTGGCGTACCTTGCTGTGGTGGCACTCCTTCGACGTGGCCGAACCTCGCCGATCGCTGGCTGACCGGCATTGCCGCTGGCGGGCGAGCACTTGACAGTCTAGTGCTCGAGCGTACATCTTCTGAAACACTAGAACATCTAGTGCTTCGGAACATGACGCCCGGATCCGCGCCCCTCCTCAAGGGCACGCTCGACCTCATCGTCCTCCAGCTGCTGCGTGCCGAACCCACCAACGGGTTCGAGCTGGCGCAGCGCATCCACACCATCTCCCGCGACGTGCTCCACGTCAACGCGGGCTCCCTGTACCCGGCCCTCTATCGGCTCGAGGCCCGTGACCTGATTCGCGCCGAATGGGAGGAGTCCAAAACCGGGCGCCGCGTGAAGGTCTACTCGCTCACGGCAAGCGGCCGCAGGCAACTGCAGGCACAGCGCGAGGACTGGAGGCGTTTTGCCGGCGCCCTCGCCTCCATCCTCGAGGTGCGCTGAGTGAGCGCCTTCGGTCGGGGGCGTGCGTGGCTGCGCGCGGTGCTGCAGCGCCGCCGGCTGGAGCGCGAGATGCAGGAGGAGATGGCGGCGCACATTGCGCAGGCCACCGACCGCTTCATGGCCCGCGGCATGAAACGGGACGACGCGCTCCGAGCCGCCCGTCGCGAGTTCGGATCGCTCGGCGTCATCCAGGAAGACGCGCGCGACGCGCGTGGCGGACAGTGGATCGACGGCATCCGCCGCGACCTCAAGTACGCCCTCCGGTACTTCGTGCGGACGCCGCTCACGACCGTCACCATCGTCCTCACGCTCGCGCTTGGCATCGGCTTCAGCTCGGCCGGCTTCTCCATCATTCACGGAATCCTCCGCCGGCCGGCCCCCGGAGTCCCGGACGATCCGGCGCTGGTCAAGATCCGCGGCATCTCGAGCGAGCGTCCGTTCGCGCGCCGACTCTCGTATCCGGAGCTCGCAGCCTACGCCGCCCTCACCGACAAGTTCTCATCCGTGGTGGGATGGGTGATGTCCGGCGTCGTAGTCAACACGGGTGGACCGGACGTCGGTGCGATGAGCGCCCGGGCGTACTTCGTGACGCCCAACTACTTCCCGACACTCGGCGTCCGCCTCGCGGCCGGCCGTGGATTCGACCAGTCGCGGTTCGACCAGCGCGCGCCTCCCGAGCTCAGCGCCATCATCAGTGACGCGATCGCCGTCGAACGGTTCGGCGGCGCGCGAGGGGCCCTCGGCAAGCGGCTCGAGGTGAACGACGTCACGGTGACCATCGTCGGGGTTGTCCATCCTCGCTTCCGTGGTCCGGTTCATTCGGGCGAGACGCGCAACCTCTGGCTGCCCCTCTCGACGTGGCAGATGATCGAGAACGTGAAGCCCGAGGCGTTCACGGATCCGAACGCGGCAGCCTTCGAGGGGCTGGCGCGACTTCGTTCCGGCGTCACTCTCGAAGACGCGCTCCCCGCCGTCCGCCTCGTCGCCGCGAGGGCCGATGGCGAGGCCAGGGCCCGCGCTCCCCGACGGGCGACGGCGCGAGCGGACATCGTGCCCCTGCGTGGAGTCATTCCCGTTACCGGTCGCTACGACAACGACCTCCCCACCGCGCTGGCCGCCGGGACGACGATCACGCTGCTGATCCTGCTCGTCTGTACGACGACGGTGAGCTCGCTCCTCCTCGGTGCCGCCGTCGCGAGGCGGTACGAGATCGGTGTCCGGCTCGCCCTCGGCGCCTCGCGCCGGCGAGTGATCCGTCAGCTCCTCACGGAGATCGGACTCCTGGCACTGGCCGGCGGCGCGCTTGCGCTGTGGGCCTTCAATGCCATCAGTCGCTTCACCGAAGTCGCGCAGGACGGATTCGACGTCTCGCCATCGTGGGCGGCGGTGGTCTTCACGGTGGCTTACGCGGTGCTCACTGCGGTGCTTTGCGGGCTGTCCCCGGCGTTGCATGCCACGCGCACCGGCGTCTCCGATGTGCTCAAGGACAGTGCCACCAGCACGACGTCACGATCGAGACTGCAGCAGACCTTCGTCGTGGCGCAGATCGCGATCGCCCAGCCGCTGATGGTGGCGCTGGCCGCCGTAATCGTTTCGGTCGTCGACGACATTCCATCGATCGACGACCTCGCGCTTCGCGACCAGGTGCTGGTGGCGGAGTTCGCCACCGGGTTGAAGCCCGGGGAGCCGGACCGCATGCCGCGCCTGATGGAGCGGTTCGCCGGCGTGCCCGGCGTGATCGCGGTGCTGCCCAAAGGGTATGGCGAGGGATCCGCCACACTGGAGCAGCCCTCAGCGGCAGGGTCCACCGGCGAGCGGGAGCTGCGAGCACCATTTCGCGTAGACGTGGTCAATGTCCCGCCCGGGTACTTCCGTGCGTTCGACATCCCCATCGTCCGCGGCCGCGACTTCGTGGCCAGCGATACGACGGCTGGTGTAACCCCGGTGATCATCACCGACAGTCTGGCCGCCGAGTTGTTCAGAGGAGCAGATCCGATAGGTCGAAGGCTCCGCCGCGTTGGAGCCGTACGACGAGAGGTGAGCGCCGAAGGAGGCATGATCCTCTTCGATGGTCAGCAGGCGACCGAGGTGGAGGTCGTCGGTGTCGCCAGGGTGGACCGTGACCGGAACACGCTCGACTACCCCGGTGAGCTACCACCGATGTTCGTTCCGTTCCGGCGCACGTGGGAAGGGCGACTGCTGGTACGCACGAACGGGCCGGCCGAGGCGTTCATTCCGGCGTTCCTGGCGATCGCCCGGGATGAGGCACGACTCGTCCCCGTCTACCGGATGCGAACCCTGGGGGAGGGCGATCGCCTGCGGCGGAGCTCGCGGCTCCAGGCGACCGCCTTCGCGGCGGGATGCGGGGCGATTGCGCTCATTCTCGCGTCCGTGGGGCTCTACGCGATGGTGAGCGTCGCCGTCGGGCACCGGCGCCGCGAGATCGGCATCCGGATCGCCCTCGGCGCAGGACGACGCAGGGTGGTGCGGATGTTCTTCGCCGGCGGATTGCGGACGTCGTTGTTCGGGTTGGTGCTCGGGCTGCCGCTGAGCGCTGCGGCACTGGGGATCGTCAGGCGGGAGACCAACCTGGTCGGCATCGAGATCATCGGGCTCGCGGTGCTCGTCGCGCTCGCCGTGGTCGCCGTGGCATCGTTGGCCAGCTGGTTACCGGCGCGGCGGGCCGCGGTGGTGGACCCGATGGTTGCGCTCCGCGCCGAGTAGTCGCCCGAAGCGGAGTTCCTGCGTTCGGTGAGCGAGGCCCGCCGCGGCCTGGCCGAGGGCGCCGGCGTCCCGCGCGGTGGTGGCGCAACGCTCCGCGCCGCCGTAGCGTTTCACCAGCAGGATCCCCCCCATCGCATCCATTGCTCGTGATGACGTCGCGCCAACGCGTTGCCTTCACTGCCGCTGCCGCGTGCCTGGCACTGTTCGGTCCGCTCGGTGCGGCGGCCGCGCAGCATGCCGGACATGACATTTCGATCATCGTCCCCCCGGGAGCTCCCTATACGGTGGCGGACGTCGAGTTCATGCAGGGCATGATCGCCCATCACGCCCAGGCGATCCACATGTCCCGCATGGCCGAAAAGCATGGGGCCAACCCCCGCGTCCTCAGGCTCGCCACGAAGATCGACCAGTCGCAGGTCGCCGAGATCCGCCTCATGCAGCAGTGGCTCGTGGACTACGGCCAGATCGCTCCCGACACCTCGTCATGGCGCACGATGAAGATGGCCGGGATGATCTCGGACGCCCAGCTCGCGCAGCTCGATTCAGCACGGGGCGTCGACTTCGACCGCCTCTTCCTCGAGTTCATGATCCTGCACCACGAGGGTGCACTGCAGATGGTGAAGGACCTCTTTGCCGCGCCCCGTGCCGGTCAGGAGGTGGACGTGAACGTCTTCGCGAACGACGTTGTCACGGTGCAGACGGCCGAAATCGGCGTCATGCAGCAGCTCCTGTCCCAGCTCCCGCCCATGTAACCTCGCGCCCGAGCCCGCGCCCCCTTCCTGCCCTCTCATGTCCCCCACCATGTCAGTCGCCCGAAAGGTCCTCGTGCTCTCCGCCGCCCTCTGCATTCCCACGCTGCTCGCGGCGCAGACCTATCCGAACAAGGAAGATCCGCGCAGCAACCTGCGGCCGGGCAAGCGCGACGCCGAAGTCGCGCAGAAGGGCATGCGCCTCGTGTCCAACACGCCGAAGCCGGCGCAGTTCGACACAACGCGCGGCCTGACCTTCGCCAACTCCGATCTCGCCTTCCGCGACAAGTACGTCTACCAGGGGAACTTCTCCGGATTCTCCATCTGGGACGTGAGCGATCCCGCCAAGCCGAAGCTGGTCTCGACCGTCGAGTGCGTCACCTCGCAGGGCGATCCCTCGATCATCGGCAACCTCCTCTTCATCTCGGCGGAAGGAGGAGCCAACCGCAACGACTGCGCGAAAGGCGGGGTGCAGGACCCGAAGGATCACATGGCGGGCGTCCGCATCTACGACGTTTCCGATCCGGCGAAGCCACGTCTCGTGAAGAACGTGCAGACCTGCAAGGGCTCGCACACGCACACGATCCTGCCGCACCCGAGGGACAGGAACGTCCTCTACATCTACGTGTCGGGCAGCCAGGGTGCGCGGCCCGCGACCGAAGTCCCGGGATGCAAGGAGGGAACGGACCCGGCCGACGAAACGAACTCGCTCTTCCGGCTCGACGTCATCAAGGTGGACTTGCGACGCCCGGAGAGGGCCGAGGTGGTTACGGGCGCACGCATCTTCACCGGTCTCGATCCGGCCCCGCGCGCGGCGAGTCGGCCGGCACGTGGTGGTCGTGGGCGAGCTCCCGGCGACACCACTCCGCCGCCGCGGCCCACGGGCCCGCGCAACTGCCACGATGTCACGGCCTATCCTGCGGCAAAGCTCCTCGCCGGCGCCTGCGGCAGTTACGGTCTCCTCGTCGATGTGTCGAATCCGGAAAAGCCGGTGCGTCTCGACGCGAAGGCCGACACGAACTTCTCGCTCTGGCACACCGCCGTCTTCTCCAACGACGGCAGGAAGGTGGTCTTCACCGACGAGTGGGGCGGCGGCACGTCGCCGATGTGCCAGGCCAATTCGATGATGGAGATGGGCGGCAACACCATCCTCACGATCGACGGCAAGAAGAAGTACACGCAGCACGCCTACTTCAAGATCCCTTCGGTGCAGACCGCCGAGGAGAACTGCGTGTCCCACAACGGCGGCCTGATTCCCGTGCCGGGACGCGATGTCATGGTGCAGGGGTGGTACCAGGGCGGCGTGAGCGTGATGGACTTCACCG
Source organism: Gemmatimonadaceae bacterium (assembly GCA_035454665.1). Taxonomy (GTDB): domain Bacteria; phylum Gemmatimonadota; class Gemmatimonadetes; order Gemmatimonadales; family Gemmatimonadaceae; genus DATIGO01. Next base: position 14,034 of record DATIGO010000331.1, read on the forward strand.
ACCCGGCCAACCCGAAGGAGCTCGCCTACTTCGATCGCGGCGCGATCGATCCGCCGCGGGAGATCGACGTCCCCGTCGCGGCGGGGGAGCAGGGGCGCGGTGGTCGCGGCCGCAGCACGATCGGCGGCTCGTGGGGCGCGTATTACTGGAACGGCTACATCTACTCGTCGGAGATGGACCGCGGGTTCGACATCCTGGAGCTGGAGCCGAGCGATCAGCTGTCGAAGAACGAGATCGAGGCGGCGAAGCTGGTGCGTTTCGTGGAGTACAATCCGCAGAGCCAGCCGCAGATCCAGTGGCCGCCGGCGTTCCCGGTCGTTCGGTCGTACCTCGACCAGCTGGTGAGAGGAAACGGCCTGGCGGCGGAGCGGACCTCGGCGATCGCGAGCGCGCTCGACCTGGCCGAGCAGCAGTCGGGCAGGGCACGGCGTGATGCGCTCAATGCCCTGGCGAGACAGGTGGACCGGGACGTGGCCAGCGCGACGGATGCGGCCCGGGTGAAGGCGATGTCGGATGCCATCAAGGCGCTGGCACGGGCGACGAGGTGACGCCAACTTCTGCCCCGGCACAGAGACGTTGCACGTCCGCGTCGGACAGATTGTTCATGACGGACGCGTGTCCACGCCGCGCGCCCAGGTTCCAGGACGTGTCCTGCCGGCGCGTCCAGCGCGTGCGCAGCGACTCGGCGGCCTTGCAGGCTATCGGTGACGGCGCCGCGGCCTCGAGCGCCGTCACGACCGCGGGCGCCGCATCGCCGCTGAGCCGCGCCAGGTAGACGTAATCGACACCATGATCACCTAACGAGCGCCCCAGGTTCACGCGTGCGACCAGCCGCTCGGGGTTGAGGGCGTTCAGCGTGAACACCGTCGCGAACCCCGAGAGCATTGCCATCGCGGCAAAGGGGCGCGCCCAGCCGCGCAGCACGGTGCGCGCCATCGCTACGAACACCAGGCCAAGCCACAGCATCAGCGCGGTCGCGTACAGCCGATCGGTGGTGAGCCCGAAGTGGCCGACGTAGAGCTGCATGCGCAGCAGCGCGGACGCCATGATCGGCGCGAGCAGAACGATCATCGCGAGCGAGAGCTGCCGATGGCGCCGGATGACCTTCTCGTCCTCGATCAGGGACCGCGTCACGAGGATCAGGGGGAGCACGAGCGCGGCCACGGCGACCAGCTCGAAGAAACCCCGCCGCGCGTACTCCGCGACCGTCAGTCCCGTGGTTGCGAGCACGACCTCGGCGCCGCCAAAGAGCCATCGGAGCTGCAGCGCCACGAAGATCGTGAAGAGCGCGATCACGGCGCCGAGCGACGTGGTGACCTCTCCCAGGCCGAGGCGTACCGGCAGCCGCTCCGGCAGCGCAGGCCGTTGCGCGACGCCGAGCAGGGCGCCGCGAATCCAGCCGGCCGACCACCACGCAAAGGCGCCGGCAATCAGCACGTGAGAGAGGAGCAGCTCGGCGTCGAGCTCCGGCAGCCTGAACACCGAGGCGAACACCGGATCGGCGCGCGAGAGGAGTACGGTGAACACGAGGACGAGCGGCACGGTGAGCAGTACGGCGCGCACGGCCGTCCATGACGCGCCGCGCCGGACGGCCGGGAGCGCGTGCAGCTCCGCGTCACGCACCATGAGCATCGGTGCACCGGCGATGAGGTCGCGCACGGTGTAGACGCCTGCTGTCACCACGTCGCGCACGCGCGCGACGAGAATCGAGGCGGCGGGAAGCCCGGCGGCGGACATGGCGAACATCGAGAGCGCCACGAGCGTCCCGAACACGTTGGCGACGCGGAGCTCTTCGGCGTCGCGCCACGAGAACGCGGCCGCGCATGCGACGGCTGCGCCGAGCCACGCGATCTGTTCGCGAGTCACGCTGAGGCCAGCGCGGCGGGCCACGTTCACCGCGGCGAGGGCCAGCGCGACCACCCAGAGCGTCCATCCGAGTCCGTCGGGCGCATTGCGCAGGGCGCCGTCGGCCAGCACGCCGAGCAAGCCGGCCTCGATGAGGATGCGTCGAGCGGCGCGGGTGCGCACGCCGGTCATGTCGCCCTTGTCCGCGTCAGCAATCCCAACAGCCATCGGTGGTCGGCCTCTCGCGACTGAAGCTGCGAAGTACTTTACTATGCAAAGTCCAGCCGCGCAAGGGTCGCTTCCCCTCTGCAGGGCCGTTCCTGGTCAGCTGGTGAGGCGCGTCACCCGCCGTCCTGCTGCCGCCGCGGTCCCTCGATCGTGTTCCCCCGCTGCGTGAGCTGCAGCTTCGTCGCCCTGCCGCCTTCGGCCGTGAACGCCAGGACCAGTGTCGGATCCATCGTGGCGCCGAAGCGCAGGTTGCCGAGGTGGAGGAGCGGAAACTTCCCCTGACCCGGTCCCTCGGCCTGGGCCATCAGACGGCCCTGTTCGATCGTGATGTGGACCGTGAAGACGCCGCCGTTCAGGCGACTCAGGTCGTAGACCCCGGGGAGCCTGTCGCGGTCGGCGTCGGCGAGCGCGACGATCACCGGCGGTCTCGGCAGCGGAACGAGCGGCATGCCGAAGACCGCGCGCGCGATGTTGATCGCGAGCGGGTCGGGGCCGCCGTTGGAGTTGGTGAGGACGACGACGTTCACGCTGTCGTCCGGGAAGTACATGCTCGAGCTGGTGAAGCCGTGGACGCCACCGCCGTGGCCGACGGAGCGCTTTCCCTGGAGCTGTCCGGGCGCCAGTCCGTATCCGTAGGTCAGGCGCGGGCCGGAGTACCCGAGCGTGTCGGGAGCAGTCATCCGCGCCAGAGACGCGGGGCTCACCACGCGCCCGGCCGTGAGCGCGCGATGCCACTGCACGAGGTCGCGCACCGTGGAGCAGAGCGCGCCCGCCGAGTACGGATGCGTCATGCTGAGATACGGCGCGGGCTGCACGATGTCCCCCTGCACGTCGTATCCTGCGGCGTGCGTCGTATCGGTCGGGCGCGACGGGCAGTAACTCGTCTGCTCGAGGCCAAGGGGGGTGTAGAGCTCGCGCTGGAGGTGTGCGGCATACGGCTGGCCGGTGACCTTCTCCAGGACCATGCCGAGCAGCACGTACCCGGTGTTGTTGTAGCGGTACCCCGCGCCTGGCGTGAAGTCGAACGGGGTCCTGGCCACGAAGTCGACGATCTGCTGCGGCGTCAGGTCCTGGGCCCAGGTCTTGGCCCACATGCTGTCCGCCGTGTAGCTGTGAATCCCCGACGTGTGGTTGAGGAGCTGTCGGATCGTGACCTTGTGACCCTGAAGTGGGAAGTCGGGGACGTGCTTCGACAGGTCGTCGTCGAGCGACAGCTTGCCCTGCTCGACGAGGCGCATGATGGCGGCGGAGGTGAACTGTTTGGTGATCGACCCGATGCGGTACACCGTGCTCGCCGTGGCGGGGCGGCGCGTCTCCTGGCTGGCGAGGCCGTACCCCTTCATCACCAGCGTGTCGGAGCCGCGCAGTACGGCCACCGAGACCGCCGGGGCCCTCCGCACGTCCATGTAGTCGCCGACGAGCGAGTCGATCCGCGCGACGAGCGCGGTACGATCGGGCTGCGGTGCGGGGCCGGGGCTCTGCCCCGGCACGTCGGAGGCGGCGAGCAGCGTGACGAGCGACGAAGCGGCGAAGGCGCGCATTGGAAGTGCCGGGGAAGAGGAGAGGGCCGGTCAACGTTACTGCGTTGATACCTCCCTGTACACACGGGGGCGGCGGGGCGGAGCGCCGGGGCAAACGGTCCGCCCCGGGTCCCTGACCGCCGGTGCCCCGTCCCGCAGCGACCCGCCGGCCACCCGGCCACGGGTTCTCAGCGCGTGCCAGCGCTACACGCCGACCCGGGCTCGCAACGCGTCGAATCCCGGATGTCCGCGGAGCGGCGCCCAGGCGGGTCGCACGCCGATGAGCACCACCTCTGGCTCGCGCGCGTCTGCCGCGCGCGTGAGCGCTGCGATGGCCGGCTCGATCTCGCCTAACGACGCGTGCACCTGCGCCAGCAACGCGTGCGGGACGTGCCGCGTCGCGGCCGCGGCCGTCAACGCGCCCTGCAGCTCGCGCGCCTTCCCGGTCTGATTTGCTCGCGCATGCGCCTGCGCCAGTCCGGCGGTCATCTCCGGCGTCCCGCCCGACTTCGTGATCGCCTGGTGGAAGGCATCGATCGCCGCCGTCGCGTCGCCGACGTCCCGCAGGACGCCGCCGAGGAAGTAGTACGACATCGGGAATGCCGCGTCGAGCTCGATCGCCCGGCGCAGGGCACGCACGGCGCCGGCACTGTCGCCGCTCAGGTGGTACACGACGCCAACGCTGGTGGCGATGGCCATCGAAAGCGGGTCGAGCGAGCGCGCGCGGTCGATGGCCAGCCGTGCGTCATCGAGCCGACCCTTCGGCAGCAGATGGTGCATCGCCCGCCACTGCCACGCCGTGGGTGAGCGCGGGCTCAACGCGATCGCGCGCCGGAACGCATCGCCCGCTCCGGCCCAATCCCAGTCGTAGAGCGCGAGTACGGCGCCTAACGTCGCATGGCTCTCCCCGAGCGACGGATCGAGCTGCAGCGCCTGCTGCGTTGCCTCCCGCGCCGGGGGCAACACGTCCCCCGGCGCCTCCGCGCCGTAGACGCCCAGCAACAACAGGGCATCGGCCAGCCCGGCGTAGGCGAGCGGGTAGTCGGGCTGCTCCTCGGCCGCCGCGGTGAAGTGACGGGCCGCCGAACGGAGATCGGCTTCCGTGCGCTTGTTGAGCGCGTAACGGCCCCGCAGGTACTGCTCGTAGGCCAGCCCCGCCACGCTGTCGCGCGTCCACGGCCCGGTGTTGTGGAGCAACGTGGCCGAGAGCGCGTCCGCCACCGCGCTCGCGATGTCGTCCTGGATCGCGAAGACGTCGTCGAACGAGCGGTCGAAGCGATCGGACCAGACCGGGAACCCCGTGCTCGCGTCGATGAGCTGCGTCGCCACGCGCACGCGGTCGCCGGCGCGTCGCACGCTGCCATCGAGGATGTTCGTGACGCCGAGTTGCTCCGCGACCTGCTGGACGCTGGGGCGATGGTGCTTGAAGGCGAACGACGACGCACGCGCCGCGACGCGTATCGTGCGGCGCCGGCTCAACGTGCTGATGATCTCCTCGGTGATCCCGTCCGAGAGAAACTCGTTCTCGGGGTCGGCGCTGAGATTCGTGAGCGGAAGCACGGCCACCGACGGGAGGGCCGGACGGGCCGCGATGCCGAGCGTGCCCTGGATCGTGGTAGCCGTGCCGGTCGGTCCAGCGCCCGTGCGGGGGGGCGCGGCCAGCGACGTGCCGGTGTCACCCGTCGCCGACAGCAGCCGCGCGAAGACGGAGGCGCCGGCGGGGCGATCGACGGGTTCGAGGGCCAGCGCGGCGGCGACCGCAGCGTCCACCGCGGCGGGGATGCCCGCGATCCTGCTCGCGAGACGTGGCGCCTGCTCGTGGAATCGCTGGGCGATGAGCCCGTGCGTCGTCGGGGCGGAGAAGGGGAGTGTTCCGCTCAGCATCTCGAAGAGGACGATCGCGAGCGAGTAGACATCGCTGCGACCATCGATCTCCATCTCTCCAGCGGCCTGCTCCGGGCTCATGTAGGCCGGCGTGCCGAGGGCGATCCCGCTGGCAGTGCTGGACCCCGACGCCGTATCCGTGGCACGCGTCAGGGCGCGCGCGATGCCGAAGTCGGTGACGACGGCGTGTCCGCGCAGCAAGAGGATGTTCTCCGGCTTGATGTCGCGGTGCACGATGCCGGCGGCGTGCGCGTACTCCAGCGCATCAGCGACCTCGGTCACGAGCGCGACCGCCTCGGCGAGTGGCACGCGTTCCCCGCGCTCCAGTCGCGCACGCAGCGTCTCGCCTTCGATGAACGGCATGACGTAGTACGGCGCGTCGTCGGCCCGGCCCGAATCGAGGAGCGGGACGATGTTGGGATGGGTCAAGCGAGCCGCGACGCGGATTTCCCGGATGAACCGGTCGGCTCCGACGGTCGTGGCCAGCTCGGGATGAAGTACCTTGAGCGCGACCTGGCGATCGTGCTTCAGATCCTCGGCCAGGTAGACTGTTGCACTTCCGCCGCTCCCAAGCACGCGCTCCAAGCGGTAGTCGGACGCCAGAGCGGTCCGGAGGGAATCCATGCAGGCGGGAGGGAGGGAGGCCGGCTGGCGCGGTAGCGCGCCGTCGAGTCCGCCAATAATACCGGTTACTCGAACGCCCGCCAGCACGAGGGGATCATTCCCTGTCGCGGCCGTCCCAGGCGCCGAGCCGGGCCGCCTCTTCGGGGCGGGACCGGTTACTCCACCGGGTCGCCGGGGGGCCCACCTAGCGCCCCACCCCTACCGTGCTAGGTTTGCCGGGCTCAGCCGCTTCCTGGCGGCCGGACCGCCGATCCCCGCGCGGCCTCGCGAAGAGAGCCGCGCGCCTGCGCTTCACCCTGGAGAACGATGCCAACGACCGACGCGGCGGATGCACCGCAGACCGGCAACCCGATCACGGTCGCCGATGTTCTCATGCACTATCTCGAGCTCGAGGGTGTTGATCGTGTCTTCGGCGTGCCCGGAGCGGCGATCATGTACTTCCTCGACGCGCTGCGGCGGAGCAAGGACTGCCAGTACGTGTTGTGCCGGCAGGAGTCCGGCGCGGGTTTCGTGGCGGACGGCTACTGGCGCGTGAGCGGGAAGCTGGGGGTCGTCATGGTGACGTCCGGTCCCGGTGCGGTGAACGCGCTCAATGGCGCGATGAATGCGGACGCGTCGTTGTCGCAGCAGCTCACGATCACCGGAGAGGTCAGCCAGGCCGTCTTCGGGCGCGGTTGGGAGCAGGAAGGGATCGACGCGTCGCTGGACATCGCGGCGCTCTACAAGAATGCCGTGTGCTTCAGCGGCATCGTGACCGATGCTCAGAACTTTCAGACGCTGCTGACGACGGCGCTGCGCGTTTCGCGCGCCATCCCGGGACGGTCCAGCCATCTGAGCGTGCCGCTCGATGTGCAGAACCTCCCGGCAACCGGTATCGTCCTGCCGAGCGCTCCGGCGAACTATCGCGCGCAGTCTCACGGTCATGATCCTGCGGCGGCCGCGGTCGTCGTGGACGAGCTGCTCGCGGCGAAGCGTCCACTCATCTTTCTGGGCAACGGATGCCGGCTCGCCCTGCGCGGCGACAGGCTCGCGCCATTCCAGTCGTTCGTCGAGCGGTTCGGTATACCGGTGATGACCACGCTGGACGGGAAGGGGCTCTTCCCGGAATCGCATCAGCTGTCGTTGCGCGCGTACGGCAAGGCGGGTTGCATGTGGCCGGCCGCGTATCTGTCACCGCCGCCCGATGCGCCCGGCGCCGCGCCTTACGACTATCTGCTGGTCGTCGGGTCGATGCTGGATCAGTTCGCGACGAACCTGTGGGACGGGCGGCTCCACCCGCAGGGACCATTCGTGCAGGTCGACGCGCGGCAGGAGAGCATCGCGCGAGGCATGCCGGTCGATCGCGGCATCATCGCCGAAGCGGGGGCGTTCCTCGACGACGTGATGGCGCTCGCGGCGAAGAGAGCGCCCGATGCGGCGCAAGTGACGGCGCGGCGGCAGTACCTCGCGTGGCTCAAGTCGACCTACTCGCCGTTCGCGGACCCCGGCGCGCGCGATTCCCAGGCGACGCCCGTGCGTCCCGAGCGCGTCATGGGCATCATCAGTGCCCTGTTGCCACCCGGCAGCCACGTCTTCGCCGACGCCGGGAACTCGTGCGGGTGGACGTCGCACTACCTGGTGATCGACCCGCCGTCTCAGGCGCATGCGGCACTCGAGGTCGGGACGATGGGATACGCCGTCGGGGCGGTGGTGGGCGCGAAGCTCGCTGCTCCGGAGGCCACGTGTGTCGCCGTGTGTGGCGATGGCGGCTTCCTCATGCACGGGTCCGAAGTTTCCACGGCCGCGGCCCAGAAGGCCGGTGCGATCTGGGTGGTGTGGTCGGAGAATGATTTCAACATGGTGAGCCAGGGCATGGGCATCATCCTGAAGGAGCCGGACGTGTATCGGCACTACTACCAGCTCGGCAATCCGGACATTGCGAAGATCGCCGAGGGTCTGGGCGCCGACGCGACCACGGTCTCCTCGGCCGCGGACTTCGAGGCGGCGTTCCTCAAGGCCATCGAGGGGGGCCGCGCCGGCCGGCCGCAGGTCGTGGTCGTGCAGGAAGAGCGATCCGCGGTGCCGCCGTTCTACATCAACCAGTATCCGTGGATTCCCACACCGCCCGCCAGTCCCTAGCCGGAAGCGAGAACGCGCAATGACGAACGATGTCCTGGATGTCGCGATTGTCGGGGGCGGCGTCGCCGGCGTGTATTCCGGCTGGCGGTTGCTGGGCGCCGACGCACCAGCCGCCGAGCCACGAACGCAGCGGCGTGTCGCGCTCTTCGAGATGAGCGGCCGCGTAGGCGGCCGCCTGCTCTCGGTGAAACCACCCGGCATGCCCCACGTCACCTGCGAGCTTGGCGGCATGCGCTACATCTCGACCCAGTCGCTCTGCCGTTCGCTCGTCGAGAACGTGCTGCAGCTCGGCGTGCACGACTTTCCGACCGATCTGCCGGGAAACCTCTGCTACCTGCGCAACACGCGGCTTCGCGTCAAGGATCTCAACGGCACGGGGAAAGTGCCCTACAATCTCGCGGACGCCGAGGTCGGCCTCGATCCCGGCGCGCTGCTGTTGTTCGCGCTTCGGCAGCTCGTGCCGGGCATCGACAGGATGTCCGACGCCCAGTTCGACGATGTGTACCGCAACTTCACGATCGACGGCCGCCACCTCTACGACCTGGGATTCTGGAACCTGCTGTTGCGGGTCGTGAGCGCCGAGGCATACGAGCTGATTCAGGATTCCAGCGGGTACTACTCGATCACGACGAACTGGAACGCGGGTGACGCGCTCCGGATGTGCCTCGGTGACTTCGCGCCGGGAATCACGTATCACGGCCTGAACGACGGATTCGAATCGGTTCCGCGTGCGCTGTGCGACCGCTTCATCGGGGCCGGCGGCACCGTGCACACCGGACACCGTCTCGTGTCCTTCGATCGGACATCGCTGCCTGACGGGGCGACCGGGGTGCGGCTGGAGCTGATCGCGGCGTCAGGTCCCCTGACCGTGCTGGCCAGGCATCTCGTCCTCGCGATGCCGCGACGGTCCCTGCAGCTGTTGTCGCCGACCGGCTGCCTGCTCGATCCGAAGCACCAGGACGTTCACGATCTCATCGACTCCGTCGAAGGTATCCCGCTGTTCAAGGTGTTCATGGCGTACCACACGCCATGGTGGGAAACGGTCGGGGTGACCGCCGGCCGCTCGACGACGACGCTGCCCCTGCGGCAGTGCTATTACTGGGGCGTCGAGGGCCGGCAACCGGGGGCGGAGGCGGACAACCAGAACGCCGTGCTGCTGGCCAGCTACGATGACGTCCGCGAGACGTTCTTCTGGAGTGGTCTCGAAGGCGCCGCGAGCTTTCACCCCGATCTCTTCCCGGACCAGCCCAATCGCTTCGTGTCGTCGTGGTCCGACGGTGACGCGTGGCGGTGCTATCGCGCGCCGCGCCTGATGGTGGAGGAGACGCACCGGCAATTGATGTCGCTCCACGGCGTGCGTTATGCGCCGGCCCCCTACGCGGCCGCCTACCGCAACTGGCGCGAGGACCCGTTCGGAGGCGGCGTGCACTTCTGGAACATCGGCTACAACAGTCTCGACTGCATCCCGCGGATGGTGAAGCCGGTGTCCGATGCGCCTGTGTACGTCGTCGGCGAGGCCTACTCGCGTACGCAGGGGTGGGTGGAGGGCGCGCTGGAGACGAGCGAGATCATGCTGCAATCGCATTTCCACCTGCGGAAGCCGTCGTGGGTCACGCCGCCCGCGCCCGCACCGGCTCCGGCCGCGTGATCCACGTCGGCGAACGGGTTGCGATCACGGGGACGGGACACCAGCTGCCCCCGACCATCCGCGGCAACGACGACCCCATCTTCGACTATCTGCACCAGCACCAGCCACCCGGCACGGATCTCTTTCAGGGATACGAGTATCGGCGCGTGCTCGATCCGGGTCAATCGCTCGAGGCGCTGATGGTCGGCGCCGCGAGCCGGGCGCTCGAGAGCGCGGGCCTCGGCCCCGGCGACATCGACGTGATCACCGGATACGCGTCGATCTCGGAGTTCCTGACGCCTAACGGGCTCGCGCAGGTGCATCACCTGATGGAGCTGCCCGCGCACTGCATCGTCCTGCCCATCGCGGACGAATTCACGAATGCGTTGTCGGGCCTGATCGTCGCGGACGCGATGATCCGCACGACGCGCGCGCGCCGGGCCCTCGTGGTGGTGGGATGCAACTGGACGCAGTACAGCAACTACGAGAAACCGCAGGCCATCAGCTCCTCGGACGCGGCGGGCGCGTTCATCCTGAGTGCCACGACCGACCGCTCCCGCTTCGGCCTGGTGGACTACGAGGTCAGCGTGGAGCTCGAGGGGTACGGCGGCATGTACATGGCCCCGGAGCTCGTGACGGGCAGCCCGGAGGCGAACGGGACGTACACCAGGGCGTGGTACAACATCACCGACGTGGGCGTGGAGATGTTCAAGAACTTCGGCGTCGCCACGCCCCCGCGGATCGTCAACGCGATGCTCGCCCGCAACGGCCTGACCGGCGACGACATCACGCTGCTGCCGTACCAGGCCTCGACCGTGCTGTTCGATCCGTGGCGCGACGGGATCAAGCCCGCGCAGAGCATCCTGTCCATCGCCGAGCTCGCGAACATGACGCTGGCATCCATTCCGGTGAACCTGTCCCGCGCGTACGACCAGATCGAGAAGGACTGGCTCGTGATGGTCGCGGTCGGACCGCAGTTTCAGGCGATCGCGCTGCTCCTGCGCCGTAACGCCTGAGCGTCAGGGGTGCCGGGCGCGCACGTCACGGGCCTTGAGGGACGCGCCCCAGGAGTCGTACGCCGCTCCGGCCGCATCGAAGGCGGCACGCGCCGCTTCCGTGCGCCCCGCGCGCGCGTGATGTCGCGCGAGCAGCTCGAGCGCCAGCGCGGCGTACTGCCGGTACTCGTTCGCCGCGGCGCCGGACGCCGCCCGCGTGAAGCCCTGCGTCGCCTCCTCGTCCCATCCGCGCAGCCGCGCCAGCTCGGCGTCGGCCAGCTCCGACAGGTGTCCGAAGTTCGCCTCGCAGTGCGCCCGCCACCCTCGAATGACGCCGGCCTGCTCTTCGGCGCGCGCGAGCAGCTCCTGCCGGCGCGACGCCGAGACGCCGTCGCAGGCCCCCGCCGCCGCGATGACGAAGTAGAACCGGAGCTCCACCTCGGCGACCTGACCGCCACACGCCGTGAGCAGGGTGAAGGCGCGGTCGGCCGCCCGCAGGGCTTCGTCGTAGTCGTGGTGATACACCCGCAGCTTGAGCCGCGCCACGTGATAGTACGCCATCTGGTTGTACTGATCGGTGTCGCAGATGCTCGCGAGATCGGCCTCTTCGTCGTGCTCGTCGTCCGTCAGGCTGAAGCGATCGCGGGTCCGCCCCGCCAGCGCTTTCGCGAACTGCAGCTCGATCACGCAATGGAACGTGGAGCTCAGCACGCGGCGCGCGATGGCGTCGCGCTGCTCGCGAGCCACACGCTCCACGACTTCGAGCTCGCAGCCGGCTCCCGCGGTGTACAGCACGTGGCCCGACAGGTTGAAGCAGCCATACAGGACATCCCCCCGCGCCAGGGCCGTCCGCCCCGCGCGGAGGCTGAGCGGGATGGACGCGCGCAGCGGATGCAGCCACATGTCGATGAACCACGTGTGGATGAACGCGCAGACCCCGAAGCAGTAGCCGCCCTGCTGCTCGTCCAGGGCCAGCGCCAGGCGTGAGAACGCGTGCGCACCCGGGATGTCCTGGAAGGCGTTCCGGCGGAGGATCGCATACATCGAATGCGCGACCGGCGTGGCCGGGGCGTTGCCGTGCTCCAGCGTGAGGCGGAGGTTCGTGATCGCGGCGAGGGCGAAGACCTCGCCCATCTGCGCCATGAACGCCGCGGGCATGATCTCGAGCAACGTCTCGATGATCCGCGCCGGTGGCTCGCCGGTCATCTGTGGCAGGGCGAGCAGGGTCATGGGGTCGCGCCCGGCCAGCTCCTGCTGGAGCGCTCCCTCGCCCGCGCCGATCGCGGCGCCGATCGCCGCCGCATCGGCCGGGATGTCCATGCCGAGGAGGCGAACCGCATCGAGGCCGAACGCCACGGCGTCCTTCGGCATGCCGATGTGTGTGGTCTGTCCCGCGGCCTTCCGCAGGTAGTCGAGTGCCCGGGCACGGGCGGCGACGTCCGCCCCGTCGATCGACGCAACCTCGCGCCAATGATACGCGAGCACGGTGTAGTATCGGCCGAGGTCGTCGGCGTGCGCCTGTTCGTACCAGGCGCCGACGGCCCGATGCAGATCCCGGCGCTGCGACGACAGGAGCCGCCGATAGACGACGTCGCGCATCAACGCGTGCCGGAACATGAAGGTCAGCTCCGGCTCCCGGCTCGCCACCGGCGTGATGTCGGCCCGTGACAGTGCCTCGAGATCCGAACGGATACGCTTGCGGTCCGCCGTGTCGGGATACGCATGCTCGAGCACCACCACCTCGAACGTCCGGCCGATCACACTGGCGACTTTCAGGACGAGTTGCTGCGGCGCGTCGAGCCGATCGAGCCGGCTCGTCACGACGCCCTGCAGCGTGCTCGGGAAATCGAGCTCGTCGAGGCGACGGGTCGACGTGAGCTGGCACGCGCCGTCCACGACCCGGATCAATCCGGCATCGCGCAGTGCGAGGGTGAGCTCCTCGGTGAAGAAGGGCTGGCCGCCCGCGGTCGCGTGGATGTACTTCGTCAGCTCGTCAGGCAGTGCGCGAACGCCGAGCCGCCAGGCGGCCAGCGCACCCGTTTCGGCCAGCTCGAGACCGCCCAATCGCAGGTGCGTCGTCCGCTCGTGAGCGGCGATGGATTCCAGTTCCGCATCGCCGTGCCGGTCACGCGACGTGAGGGCGATCAGCATCCGCGGCATGCGCTCGCGCGCGGCCGTCACGAGCGCCACCGAGAGCGGGTCCATCCAGTGCGCATCCTCGAGCACGATGACCATCGGCTGTGAGCCGCGCGCCTGCTGGAGGGCGGCGAGCAGCAGGTCGGTCGTGCGGTCGGCGCGCAGCTTGCCGATGAGGCTCATCGTCAGCGGCGTTTCGGAAGCCTGCAGCGGCAGCACGACATTGAGCAGCGGCA
>DATIGO010000332.1:0-10308 GCA_035454665.1 Gemmatimonadaceae bacterium
TCCGACGCAACGACGAGATCCACCCGCCGGCGCTCCGCGTCGGTCATTGCCTCCCGCAGTCGGTCGATCTCCCGCCGATACCGCGCATGCGTGGCCGCGAGCACGACGTTCACCACGCCGAGCAGCGCCAGGCCCGCCAGCAGGACCGCCACCGTCCTCGGGTACGCACGCCAGAGCGCGCGCCAGGTGCTTGCTGGAGGTGATTCCGGTGAGTGCATACATTCCACGGGGTTGATGACGGGACAGTGGAACCGAAGGAGCGGCAGCCTGACAGCGACCGGCCACCAGCCTGCGGCTTCGAGCTGACCTCGAGACGGCTCGTCGCTGACAGGCTTGTGGCACTCAGCTGTTCAGACTGCCGCTCCTGTCGTTGACGATCCCGTGCCTCAGACATCCTGCGAGCCCCTAGCGGACCCGCCCGTCAGTTTATCACAACGGCCTTCTCTCATCCACGATGCCCCCCTCCCGCCCCGTCGTCCTGGTCGTGCTCGACGGCTTCGGATACCGTGAGGAGCGCGAGGGGAACGCCATCGCCCTGGCCCGGACGCCCACGTGGACCCGGCTCTGGGAAGGGCTTCCGCGCACGCTGCTGCACGCCTCGGGACGTGCGGTGGGACTGCCGGCCGGCCAGATGGGCAACAGTGAGGTCGGTCACCTGAACCTCGGCGCGGGACGCGTGGTGAAGCAGGATCTGGTGCGGATCACCGAGGCCATCGAGGACGGCAGCTTCTACACTCGCCCGGCGTTCCTGGACACTTGCGCGAGGCTGCGGGAGTCCGGCGGCACGCTGCACCTGATGGGGCTGCTTGGGAATGGCGGCGTCCACGCGCTGGACCAGCACCTGTTCGCCCTGCTGGAGCTTGCCGAGCGCGAGCGTGTGCCCCGCGTGGTGATTCACGCCCTCATGGACGGGCGCGACACCATGCCCACGTCCGGACTCGGCTTCATGCGCCGTACCGTGGAGGAGGCGCGGAAGCGCGGCGCGCGCGTGGCCAGTCTCGGCGGGCGCTACTTCGGAATGGATCGCGACAAGCGCTGGGAGCGGGTGCGCCGCTGGTACGACGCGTCAGTGCGCGGTGTCGGCCCCGCTGCCACCGATCCCGTGGCCGCGATTCAGTCCGCGTACGAGCGCGGCGAGACCGACGAGTTCATCACGCCCGTCGCGATCGTGGAGGAGGGACGGCCGATCGCGCCGATGCGCGATGGCGACGCGGTGATCTGCTGGAACTATCGCTCGGATCGCATGCGGCAGATCGTGCGTGCGTTGATGGACCCGGATTTCCAGGGCTTCGACGTGTCGGATCGGCCGGCGCTTTCGCTGGCCACGATGACGTCGTACAACGAGACCTTTACGTTTCCCGTGGCGTTTCCCCCGTTCTCGATGGCGCGGATCGTGGCCGAGGTGGTGTCGGGCGCCGGACTCACCATGTTCCGCACCGCCGAAACGGAGAAGTACCCGCACGTGACGTACTTCTTCAACGGCGGGATCGAAGCGCCGTTCGCCGGGGAGGAACGTCTGCTCGTCCCGAGCCCGAAGGTCCCCACCTACGATCTGCAGCCGGAAATGTCGGCCGCGGGCGTCACGGAGGTGCTGTGCCGGTCGATCGAGGCCGGATCATACGACTTCACGCTGTGTAACTACGCGAACTGCGACATGGTGGGGCACACCGGCGTGCTCCCGGCCGTGATCCGGGCGGTCGAGACGGTGGATGCGTGCCTCTCTCGGGTCGTCCAGTCGGCGGAGCGGGCCGGGGCGCGGCTCCTGATCACGGCCGACCATGGCAACTGCGAGCTGATGATCGACCCGGAGACGGGAGGTCCCCACACGGCACATACGACCAACCCGGTGCCGCTGGTGATCCGCGACCCGGACGGGGACCGCCCCCTTCGCGACGGAGGCGCGCTGTGCGATGTTGGACCTACGATTCTGGCGATGCTGGGTCTGGAGCGGCCAGGCGAGATGACGGGGCGCGACCTGAGGGTCGCGCTCGACTAAGGGAGTCAGAGGAATGACCGTGAGGGCAATTCTGGTAGGGTTGTTACTGCTGGGGGTCGCGATGCCGGGGATGGCGCAGGTCGGCCACCTTCCGGAGCGCAGCCCGTATCGCGACCTGAGGTATCCACGGGAGTGGACCTTCGTCACCGGGTACTACAGCGCGGCACGCGATCCCGTCGGCGTGGCACCGGGAAGCGGGCCGATGGCAGGCGGACGGTACGACATGCGCCTCGGCGGGCCGGCGTATCTGTCGGGACGGGTCATGGCCGCGTTCGTGGAGCGCCGGGTCCTCGACCCGCGCCAGCCGGAGGACGAGCGCATCATCGGCGAGGAGTCGGTGCCGCTCCTCTTCACCGATCTGGCACTCGGGCTCAACCTCACGGGGTTCCGGACGTGGCGGGGCTTCGCGCCCACGATGAGCGCCGGCGTGGGATTCACGGCGGATCTGTCCGGGGGGAACGACGTGGGGAACTACCGGTTCGGCGCGCCGTTCACGATGAACTTCGGCGCGGGCTTCAAGTGGACGGCGGGGGGGCGCTGGCAGGTGCGCGGCGACTGGGTGAACTACATCTACCAGATCCGGTATCCCAACTCGTACTACATCAATCACGGCACGGGCGATCCGGTGCGGGGTGTCACGCAGCGGCGCGAGCTGTGGCGGCGCAACGTGAGCTTCCAGGTCGGGCTCTCGTACCTCACCGGTCGTTAGGCGGGAGGGCGCGATGGCTGCCGAGCTCACGCGTCGCGTCCACTTCGCTGCCGCGCACCGGTATCGTCGGCCCGACTGGGACGATGCCCGCAACGAGCGCGTCTTCGGTCTCTGCGCGGGCAAGAACTTCCACGGGCACAACTACCGCTGTGCGGTCACCGTCGCGGGGCCCATCGATCCCGTCACGGGCATGGTCGTGTCCCTCGACGTCCTGGACGCAGTGCTGCAGCGTGAGGTCATGGACCGGTTCGATCACCGCAACATCAATCTCGAGGTGCCGGAGTTCGCCGACGGCAGGCTGGTGCCCACGGGCGAGAACCTGGCCCGATTCATCCTCGAGCGCGTCCAGGGCGCGCTGGGCGATGCCGTCCGCGTCACCACGGTCACGGTGGCCGAGGACGAATCCCTGAGCGCGACCGTGCGCGCCGGGTAGGGGAGCCGCGCCATGTCCACGCCCGTGGCGCCCACCCCCGCGCTCGACGCCGTCGAGGAAACGCCCGTCTGGCTCGAGGTGAACGGCGTACCGCTGGTCACCTGGATGTGCACCCCGGACCAGCTCGATGATCTCGTCGTCGGGTGGCTCTTCGGCGAGGGGTACATCGACAGCGTCAGGGACATCCAGCGCATGCGCCCGTGCACGCGCGAGCCCGGATTCTGGGTGGATCTCGCGCCGGAACGCGTGGCGGCGGTGGACGGCATGGAGCGCCGCCGCATCCTCGCCTCGGGATGCGGCTCGGTGACCGCGTTCCTTGGGAGCCTGGCCGACGTGCCGCGGCATCGCGGACCGCTGCCGGAGCTCGACACGCCGCGCCTGCGTGCGCTCTTCAAGGAACTGTTCGCCCGCGGCGCACGCTACAAGGACACCGGCGGGATCCACGCCGCGGCGCTGACCGACGGACAGGAGCTCCTCCACCACGCCGAGGATATCGGCCGGCACAACGCGGTCGACAAGGTGCTGGGCGCGGCGATCCAGGCAGGACGCCGCCCCGACGGGCTCATCCTGCTGGTGACCGGCCGCATCTCGGGCGAGCTGGCGTTCAAGGCCGCCCGCGCCAACATCGCCGTGGTGGCAACCCCCTCGGTGCCCTCGACCATTGCGGTCGAGATCGCGCGGGCCTCGGGGATGATGCTGATGGGACGCGCCGTGAGTGGCCAGCCGCAGATTCACCGCGTCTGAGGCGGCGGGCGTGCGACTCCCCTGCACCGGCGTCGTCCTGGCCGGCGGCGCGGCCTCGCGCTTCGGCGGCGTGGCCAAGGGCCTCGAGCGCGTGGCGGGCGAGCGGATCATCGATCGGGTGGCCGGCGCGCTCCGCGAGGTCGCCGACGACCTGCTTCTGATCGCCAACGATCCGCGCGCGGACTCGTGGCTCCCCGGCGTTAGGCTCGCGCGCGACGTGCACGCGGGCCAGGGAAGCCTGGGAGGGCTGCACGCGGCGCTGCACCATGCGCAGCGCGCGGTGCTCGTGGCCGCGTGGGACATGCCCTTCGTGCCGGGCGCGCTCCTGGGGCGCCTGCGCCAGCTCGGCGACGACGCCGACGCCGCCGTGCCGGAGAGCGGCTCCCGGCGCGGACTCGAGCCGCTCTGCGCCTGGTACGGGCCGCGCTGCCTCGCGGCGATCGAGCGGACGCTCGCGGCGGACGATCGCCGCGTCATCGGCTTCTTCGACGCCGTGCGCCTCGCTCGCCTTCCGGCCAGCGAGGTGTCAGCTTTCGGCGACCCGGAGTGGATGTTCATGAACGTGAACACACCGGAGGATCTCGCGCGCGCGGAGGCATATGCGGCAGCCGCCCCTGGTGGCCATCATCGGACGCAAGAATAGCGGCAAGACCACGCTGCTCGTGCGTCTCGCGGCCGAGCTGCACCGCCGCGGCCACCGCGTGATGACGATCAAACACGGGACGCACACGTTCAACATCGACCCGGCGACCACCGACACGTACCGCCACTTTCACGAGGGGAACGCGGAGCGTGTGGCCATGGTGGCCCCCGACAAGTTCGCGCTCGTGATGCGATGGGACGACGAGCTCACCGCCGAGGAGGTCGCGCGACGCCACATGGGTGACGCCGACGTCGTGCTGTGCGAGGGATTCAAGGCCTCGGCGCTCCCGAAGATCGAGGTCCATCGGGTCGCTGCGCATCCGCGCCCGCTCTTTGCAGCGACCTCGGAGCAGGCCGCGTATTATCGCGCGATCGTCACGGACGACGCAGCGCTCCAGGTACCGGTGCCCGTCGTCCGCCTCGACCACGAGGGCTGGCTCGACGCGCTCGTGGGGATCGTGATTCGCGACGTGATGGAGGCGTGACCGTGCGAATGCGTGTCGTCTCGAGGAGCCCCTCGCTCTCGTTGTCATCCCGAGGAGCGGAGCGACGAGGGATCTACCACCGGCGTGACCCGGGCCCGCCACGGGGCACGGGGAGCGGATCCCTGGTCGCGGACGCTCCTCGGGATGACAGGAGGGGTGGGGACTGATGCTGACTGTTCCAGAGGCCTCGGCCGAAATCCTGGCCGCGATTCAGCCGCTCGCGCCCGAGCGTGTCGCGTTGCTCGACGCCCTCGGGCGGGTGCTGGTCACCCCCGCGGTGGCCTCCTACACCCTGCCCCACTGGGACAACTCGGCCATGGACGGCTACGCGGTGCGGGGCGAGGACATCGCCGGAGCCACGGAGGCCGCGCCCGTCGTGCTGCGCGTGCTCGAGACCGTGGCGGCAGGGCAGTTCGCGAACCGGCCCGTGGGACCTGGTGAAGCCACCAGGATCATGACGGGCGCGCCGATGCCCGAGGGCGCCGACTCCGTGGTGCGCGTGGAGGATACCGACGGGGGATTGGAGCGCGTCGCGATTCTCAGGGATCGCGACGCGGGTCGCAACGTGCGGCCCCGTGGAGAGGACTTTCGTGAGTCGCAGGTAGTGATCGACGCGGGCACGCCGCTCGCGGCGGCGCAGCTCGGCGTGCTGGCCAGCCTGGGGATGGCGTCGGTCGACGTGTACCGGCGGCCCGTGGTGGCGATCGCCGGCTCGGGGGACGAGCTCGTGGACCTCGATCGCTTTCACGAGGTGCTCGAGGGGCACCGGATCGTGGCCTCGAACAGCTATACGCTGAGTGCGCTCGTGCGGAGCGCCGGTGGCGTGCCGCTCAACCTCGGCAACGCGGGTGACACGCCCGAGTCGCTGCGCGCGGTGCTGGAGCGCTCGCGCGGAGCCGATCTGCTCGTGACCTCGGCCGGCGCCTCGGTGGGCGAGTTCGACTACACGCGCGCGGTGCTGGAATCGTTAGGCGCGGAGCTGCGTTTCTGGCGGGTGCGGATGCGGCCGGGGGCGCCGTTGGGCTTCGGCGTGCTGCACGGGATGCCCTGGATCGGGCTCCCGGGCAACCCGGTATCCGCCATGGTCACCTTCGAGCTCTTCGTACGGCCGGTGATCCGCCGCCTGCTGGGGCACACCCGGCTCTTCCGCCGTCCCGTGCCCGTCGTGCTCGAGGAGCCGGTTACGATCGGCGCCCGGCTCACGCACTTCCTGCGCGCCGTGCTCCGCGTGCGGCCCGACGGCGTCCTCACCGCACGACTCACCGGGCCCCAGGGCTCCGGGATCCTCACGTCGATGGCGCGGGCCAATGCCCTGCTCGTCGTCCCCGACGACCGGCCGCGCACCGAAGCGGGAGATCAGCTCCACGCGCTGCCGCTCAGCGACGACGCGGAGCTCGCGACGGCCTTCTCCCTCTAGCGCCGGTCTCCAGCCCGGGTGCCCCTCAGGCGCCGCCCCGCGGTAAGCACCGCGTGCCGGTCCCTCGGACCAGCGCGCGAGTCATTGGGGATTCGTGCTGCGCTACTTCTTGTTCGCGCAGCCTTTCCCCTGTGCCTGCTGCTTGCCCGTGAGCCAGATCTGGGCCATGTGCGTATACGTGTTCCCCGACTGGTCGGTGCACGGCGTCCGGGCCAGCGAGATCGCGATGCGCGTCGTGTCGGGCGAGGTGCGCAGGACCTCGTAGTTCTGCAGCGCGCCCGTGTCGTCCGGGGCCCTGTAGTCGAAGAAGAGCGAGTCGGGCCGGGTGCCACGGAAGCGGACGAAGATGATGTTCGTGGGCGTGATCTCGGCCTGCCACGAGGCATCTGCCGCCATCAGGCTGAATGCCTGGGGCGCCGACGCGGGCGCGGGGGCGGCAGCGGCCGAATCGGCGGTCGCCGCGGTGTCGGCACCACTCGCGCACGCTCCGGCTGTGGCACCGGCCGCGACGAGGGCGACAATTCTGAAGGAGAGGGGGGTGCGCATGGGAGGTCTCCGGGATCGCGTCGTCTGAGTCGCGCTCCGTGCGGCGCGCGACTCGCCGCACGACGCCGTAGAAAATGCGCGCCGAGTCCGGCAGAGGCAATCACCAGCCGGCGGCTTTCACCCGCTCCTATCGTGGCCGCGCGGGCGTCGCGCCAACGGTCGCGAGCCGCCCCGCCACGACTTCGGCGATGTCGTGCACCGGCACCTCGCTCCCCAGCGTTCGTACCCCATCGGTGATCATGGTCATGCAGAACGGGCAGGCGACCGCCAGCGCCTCCGCGCCCGTGTCCAGCAGCTCGCGGCTCCGCTCCACGTTCACACGGGTCCCCGTACGCTCCTCCATGAACATCCGGCCTCCGCCGGCCCCACAGCAGAGCCCGCGATCGCGCGTCCGCGGCGGCTCCACGAAGTCGGCGATGGGGAGCGCCCGCCGCAGCGTCTCCCGCGGAGCGTCGTAGATCCCGTTGTAGCGCCCCAGGTAGCAGCTGTCGTGGTAGGCGATCGTCAGGCGGCGACCGTCCTCGCCGTCGAGCGGGATCCGGCCCTGCGCCATCAACCGCTCGATGAACTGCGCGTGGTGGATCACCTCGTAATGACCGCCGAACTGGGGGAACTCCTTCCCGATCTGGTGGAAGCAGTGGGGGCAACTCGTGACCACCGTCGTGACGTGATACCGCTCCAGCGTCTCGATGGCTTGCTTGGCGAGCATCTGGTACAGGTACTCGTGCCCCAGCCTGCGTGCCGGATCGCCGTGGCAGCTCTCCTCCTGGCCGAGGATCGCGAAGCGGACTCCGGAGGCCTGCAGGATGCGGGCGAAGGCCACGGTGATCTTCTTCGCGCGGTCGTCGAAGGATCCCATGCACCCGACCCAGAAGAGCACGTCGGGGCGCCCGCCATGCTCCGCCAGCTCCGCCATGGTGGGGATGTCCATGCCCTCGGCCCAGGCCGCGCGCTCGGACGGCGGAAAGGCCCACGGCGATCCGTTGCGCTCGAGCGACTCGAACGCCGGGAGTACCTCCTCGGGGAAGCGCGATTCCGTGAGCACGAGCCCGCGCCGCAGCTCGTTGATGATCTCGAGCTGGTCGATCGAGACGGGGCATTCGTAGACGCAGGCCCGGCACGAGGTGCACGCCCACAGCTCCGCCTCGGTGATGTAGTCGTCGAGGAGCCGGTGACGCGCGGGCTCCGGCGGGGCGCCCGGCGCGGGGCCCGTTTGCGTGGGGCCGAAGAGCGGGAGCCCGAAGACGTCCGCGCCCCCGACGATCGACGGCGCCGCCTCGGCCAGGCGCTCGCGCGTGTCGATCACGATCTTGCGCGGCGAGAGCGGCTTTCCCGTGATGTTGGCCGGACACGCGGCGGTGCAGCGGCCACACTCCGTGCAGGCGTAGCCGTCGAGGAGGTTCTTCCACGTGAGGTGCTCCACGTCGGCCGCGCCGAACTGCTCCGTCTCGGCCTCCAGGTCCATGGGGGGCATCGCGCCGATCGGACCCGGGCCGCTCGTGTTCGAGAAGAACGTGTTAGGCAGCGAGACGATCACGTGGAGGTGCTTCGAGTACGGCAGGTAGTTCAGGAAGATCAGGATCAGCAGCGCATGCGTCCACCAGCTCACCTCGTGTCCCACGGCCGCGGCGCCGGGCGAGATCCAGCCCAGCAGCATGGCGACCGGCGAGGAGACGGGCTGCAGGGCCATCGCGTGGCGCGGCTCGATGATCCGGTCGAAGGCGTAGGCCAGGATCAGGGTGACCATGAGCGCGCCGATCATCGAGAGGATGAGGATCGCGTCGCCGCTGTGGACGTTGTCGCCCTGGAGCCGCGCCGGCTTCACCACGATGCGGCGATACAGGAGCACACTCACGGCCACGAGCACGAACAGCGCGAAGAGCTCCTGCGAGAGGAGGAAGGGGGCGTACAGCGGGGCGGAGAGCAGCCGCTCGTAGGAGAACGACGGGAAGACGCCGTTGACGAGGATCTCGATGCTGCCGAGCGTGAGGACGATGAAGCCCCAGAAGACGAGCGCATGGAGCGGGCCCGCGACGCGGTCGCGCAGAATCTTGCGCTGCGCGATGCCGATCAGGAGGACGTTGCGGAGCCGTGTCCCGATGTCGTCCGTGCGGCTCACGTCGCGTCCGATGCGCAGGAAGCGATACAGCCGCTGCGCGCTGTACGAGAAGAACGCGGCCGCGAGCGTCAGGACGAACAGGAAGACGATGTTCCGCGTCGTCATGGTCGGGTTCGATTACCGATTGTGGGGCCGGGAGGTCGGCGGAGGAACCCGCATCGCGGTCGCGCCGAGATCGGAGGAGTTGGAACGCGGATCGGGCGGATCACGGCAGATACACGCGGATTGCTCCGGCGCGGCGTCGAGGCCGCGGCGTGGCCGGCAGGCCGGCTGTATTCCATCGCGAGGAAGGAGGACAGATCAACTGAACAAACTGAAACAACAACGGCACTCGTTTTTCAACCCACGCTGTTGCGCTCGACCGCAGGAGTGCACCTGGTCATTCGCTCCGCATCGCTCAAGCGTACCCTGCGGCCTGCCGGCCCCGGCGGCTTCCGGGTCCCACGACCGCTCCCCGGTGTCTCTCTCTGCGGGCTGTTCCTCTGCGTCTCTGCGTTGAATGCCTATTCTGTTCCTAACCCTGCTGCCGCTTGACGTCACGAATGGCCGCGGTGAGCGCCGGGACGACCTCGAGGACGTCGCCCACGATGCCGTAGTCGGCGATCTTGAAGATCGGGGCGTCCCGGTCCTTGTTGATCGCCACGATCGTGCGTGACGTGCGCATGCCGGCAAGATGCTGGATGGCCCCCGAGATGCCCACCGCGACGTAGAGATCGGGGCTCACCTGCCGTCCCGTCTGCCCGATCTGGTCGCTGTGCGGACGCCACCCGTCATCGGTGACGGCGCGGGTGGCGCCGACGGCGGCGTTGCCGAAGGCGTCGGCCAGCTCTTCCACGAGCCTGAAGTTCTCCGGTGCCCTGAGGCCCCGGCCCCCGCTCACGATCACCGGCGCGTCGGCGAGGTCGAGCTTGCGCGAATCCCCGCGTACCGCCTCGGTCACGACGACGCGGGCCGCCGCGGGATCCCCGACGGGTGGCGCGTTCTCGACGCGCCCCGCACCCGGTGTTCGCTCGGCGGCCAGCGCCCCCGGACGCAGCGAGACGACCGCGGGCGACGCGGTGAGTCGCAGCGTCATGATCACCTTCCCCGCGTAGCCGAAGTGCCTGACGACGAGAGCGTCGCCTTCGAGCACCAGGGAGAGCGCGTCGGCCGCCACGGGGACCTGCAGCTTTGCCGCGACTCGCGGGGCAAGATCCTTGCCCTGTGCCGACGCGCTC
>DATIGO010000333.1:0-6691 GCA_035454665.1 Gemmatimonadaceae bacterium
CGACGATGATGAACAGAAAGCCGAAGAAGGCAAGCGTGGGCCACTCGATGTCCCGCTCCGTGACCACCAGCACGCCATGTATCCGCTCGGCCGGCGTGGGACGGTGGTGGCGGAGGTAGAGGCGGTCCTGCACGACGAGCGCTGCCGCCGCACCAACGGTGGCCGGCACGGCCGCGGGCATTCCGGTCACGTGATGGGTGAGGAAGCCGACCAGGACCGCGCCGGCGATGAGGAGCATCCAGCGCGCGAGCGCCGGATTGGCGAGCGCGGGCACCACCACCTGCTCGCTGCTGGCCATCACGTCGTCGCTCGCGGCCAGGTCGGCCCGGAAGCGCCAACGGCTCAGCACGAGGAGCCAGATGAGCATGAGCGTACACGGGACGGCGAGCGCGCGCACGAAGTCGATGAACGCCAGATGCGCCCCGGACCCGATCATGATGTTGGGTGGATCACCGATGAGCGTGGCGGTGCCACCGATGTTCGACGCCATCACCATCGGCAGCAGGATCGCGGCCGCGTTCATCCGGAGCTGCCGGGCCAGCCCGATGACCATCGGCGTCACGAAGATGACCGTGGTGACGTTGTCGAGGAACGCCGACAGGAGCGCGGTGAACCACACCACGAGGCCCAGGGCCGCGAGCGGACGCCCGCGGGCGCGGCGCATGAGGTGCGCCACGGCCCATTCGAAGACGCCCGTGGTCTTGAGCACTCCCACCACGGCCATCATGGCCGCGAGCAGCACGAGGACGTTGAGGTCCAGCGCCTCGCGGGTCGCCTCGAAGCTCAGAAGGCGGTACGGGGTGAAGTAGGTGATCAGCCAGAGGATGGCCACCGCGACGAGCACGACGACCACGCGGTGCGCTGCCTCCCGGGCCAGCAGCACGAAGACGGCGACGAGGATCGCCGCCACCAGTGCCTGCGACACGGCGTCGGTGGTGGAGGCGAGCGCGTCCTGCGCCGCGAGCGGCGCGGCGACCGGGAGGATCACGGCCTACAGCTGCTTGATCTCCGAGATCACCTTCGTCAGGCTCTGCTTGGCGTCGCCGAAGAGCATCGACGTCTTGGGATTGTAGAACAGCTCGTTCTCGATCCCCGCGAACCCGGCGGCCATGGAGCGCTTGAGCACGATGATGCTCTTCGCGTAGTCGGCGTTGATGATCGGCATGCCGAAGATCGGACTCGCGGGATCGCTGCGCGCGGCGGGGTTGACCACGTCGTTGGCGCCGATCACGACGACGACGTCGCTCCGCTCCATCTCCGGATTGATGTCGTCCATCTCCCGGAGCTTGTCGTATGGCACGTTGGCCTCGGCCAGCAGGACGTTCATGTGGCCCGGCATCCGGCCGGCCACGGGATGGATCGCGTACTTCACTTCGCCGCCGTGCTTCTCGATCAGCTCCTGTATCTCGCGCACCTGGTGCTGGGCCTGCGCCACCGCCATGCCGTAGCCCGGGACGATGACGACGCTCTGCGCGTAGGCGAGCTGCACCGCCGCGTCCTCGGGCGAGAGGGAGCGCACCGAGAGCCCGGCGGCGCTCTTGCCCGACGCTGCCGTGGTGGCCGAGCCGAAGGCACTGAACAGCACGTTGGCGAGCGAGCGGTTCATGGCCTTGCACATGATCCGCGTCAGGATGATGCCGGACGACCCGACCAACGCGCCGGAGATGATCAGCACGCTGTTGTCGATCACGAAGCCCGTCATCGCCGCCGCGATGCCGGAGTACGAGTTGAGCAGCGCGATCACGACGGGCATGTCGGCGCCGCCGATCGGGATGACGAGCAGGATCCCCAGCGCGAGGCTGATCGCCACCACGGCGTAGAAGGGCCACAGCAGCGAATCCGGCGTCGCGAGCTGATAGCTGCTCAACGCGAGCACCGCGAGCGCGAGGAGCGCGCTGATCACCTTCTGCCCCGCGTAGACGATCGGCTTGCCCGTCATGACCTCCTGCAGCTTGGCCCAGGCGATGAGGCTCCCGGTGAACGTCACGGCGCCGATCAGCAGCGAGAGCTGGATCGTGATCCCGGTGTCGAGCGGGATCTGCTCGCCGCGCAGCTCCGAGCGGAGGAACTCCGCGCCGCCCACGAGGAGGGACGCGGCGCCGCCGAAGCCGTTCAGCAGCGCAACCATCTGGGGCATCGCCGTCATCTTGACCGTGCGCGCCATCCAGAAACCGATCGCGCCGCCGACGATCATGCCGGCCACGATCGTGCCCGCCGAGACGATCTCGGTCGCGAGCAGCGTGGCCACGATCGCGATGAGCATGCCGACGCCGGAGATCATGTTGCCGCTGCGGGCGGTCGCGGGACTCTGCAGGCGCTGGAGGCCGGTGATGAACAGCACCGCGGCCACGAGATAGACGAGCCGTTCCACCGCGAGGGACATCACTTCTGCTCCTCCTTCCGGAACATGAGGAGCATGCGGTTGGTCACGGCGTATCCCCCGACGACATTGACCATGGCGAAGACCACGGCCAGGAAGCCGAGCACGGTGGAGATCCAGCCCAGTCCCGCGCCCGCGACGATGAGCGCGCCGACGATCGTGATGCCGGAGATGGCGTTCGACCCGGACATGAGGGGTGTGTGCAGCGTGGGCGGCACGCGGCCGATCAGCGCCGCGCCGAGATACGTCGTGAGGACGAAGATGACGAGGCCGCCGATGAGGGCTTCAGAGATCATGAGAGCCGTTTGGGGTGACGAGTGACCGGGGGACGGGGCTAGGCCTTCACGGCGCCGGCGTGGACGACGCACATGGGCCCCGTGATCTCGTCCTCGAGATTGAGGACGATGTTGCCGTCCTTGATGAGATGCTGCAGCAGGGTGAGGACGTTCTTGCTGAACATGAGGCTCGCGTGATAGGGGACGGAGCTCGGGACGTTCACCGCGCCGATGATGGAGACGCCGTTCCGGTCCACGATCTCGCCCGCTCGCGTGACCTCGCAGTTCCCGCCGGATTCGGCGGCCAGGTCCACGATGACGGCGCCGGGGCGCATCGTCGCGATCATCTCGGCCGTGATGAGACGCGGGGCGGGGCGGCCGGGGATCTGCGCGGTCGTGATCACGAGGTCCTGGTCCTTCACGTGACTGGCCAGCGCGGCCAGGGTGCGCTGCTGCTCGTCCTCGGTCTGGGCGCGGGCGTATCCCCCCGCCGCCTCGGCGTCAGCCTGGGGCTCCGGGCCCACGAAGGTCGCACCTAACGACAAGACCTGCTCGCGCGCGGCGGCCCGGATGTCGAACCCCGAGACCACGGCGCCGAGCCGGCGCGCGGTCGCGATGGCCATGAGTCCCGCCACGCCGGCACCCACCACGAAGGCCTTGGCCGGCGGGATGCTCCCGGCGGCGGTGGTGAGCATGGGGAGGAGCTTCCCCATGTGCGAGGCGGCGATGAGGACGGCCTTGTACCCCGCCACCGTGGCCTGCGAGGAGAGAATGTCCATCGACTGGGCGCGCGTGATGCGCGGGACGCGCTCCAGGGCCAGGGCCGACACGCCGCGCTCGGCGAGCACGGACATCACGTCGGCGCTCGTGTGGACGGGGAGGAGCGAGATGAGGATCGCCCCATCCTTCATGCGGGCGACCTCGGCCGGCGTCGGGCGCTGCACCTTGAGCACCACGTCGGCGCCCAGCACCGCCGCCGTGTCGGCCATGGTCGCGCCCGCGCGCTCGTACGCGTCGTCGGTGAAGAAGGCGGCCCGTCCGGCGTCGCGTTCGACAACGACCTCGACCCCGGCCTTCACGAGTCGCGCCGCGCTCTCCGGCACCAGCGCGACCCGGCGCTCCCCCGGTGTGGTCTCCCTGGCAACTCCAATGCGCATTGCGGAATGGCTCCTGAATGGAAAAGCCCGGGGAGAATGGTCCCCGGGCAGAGCAACATCAAGCCCGTCATGGGGATTGGGGGCAGCGCCCGCGGCCCCGTGGCGGCGCCGGCCTCCGGCCTAACCCCTGGCCTCGAGCCAGCGCACGCATTCCGCGCCGAAGCGCGGCAGATCCTTCGGCACCCGCGAGCTGACGATGTTCCCGTCGCAGACCACGGCGTCGTCGACCCAGACGGCGCCCGCATTCACCAGGTCGTCCCGGATGCCGACGGTCGAGGTGAGGCGGCGGCCCCGCACGATGCCGGCGGAGATCAGGATCCAGGGGCCGTGGCAGATCGTCGCCACGAGCCCGCCCGCCGCGTGCACGTCCCTAACGAGGCCGAGCACATGCGCGTCCCGCCGCAGCTTGTCCGGGGCCCAGCCGCCGGGAGCCAGGATCCCCGCGAGCTGGCCGGCGCTCCAGTCGCGCGCGTGCCCGTCGACGATCGCGGGATAGCCGTGCTTGCCGCGATACGACCCCTCGCCCATCCCGGCGAGCGGCGCCGCGAACCCCGCCTCCTCGAGCCGTAACTTGGGATACCAGACCTCCAGGTCCTCGTACTCCGGGCCCACCAGTATCAGGACTGTCCCGCGCATGTCGTCCTCCTCCGGGGTTGGCCGGGCCATCGGAACGCCGTGGGCGCCGAGCGCAACGGCCCGCGCCTGCGTCGGTCCGCACCGCATGCCCGGCGTTGCCGCAATGTCCTCCGGCACCCCGCGCGAGGCAACCGTCCGGAGGTTGCCCGTCCGTTCGGTGAGGCGTCTTGCCCGGGGGGCCACGCGGCCACGCGAGCACCTCCGTATACTTCCGGCACTTCACCCCGCTTCACGCCAGGCACTGGCCGGGCGTCCCGGGGTATGGTTCGTCTCAAACTGACCGGATTCCCGTCATGCGCCCTCACCTGGGGTTCGTTCGCGTTCTGCAGTCACGTTCGCGGCAGATCGCCGCACTCCTCGCGCTGGGCCTGGCGTTCGCGTGCAAGGGCTCGTCCTCGCCCTCGGTCGTGATCGGATCGGTCAGCGTCACGCCGTCCACTGCCACGCGCATCCCCGGTGAAACGGTGCAGCTCACGGCGGCAGCGATGAGCCCCGCGGGGGACGTCATCGCCGGGCAGACGTTCGACTGGAGCACGTCGAACGCGTCGGTGGCCTCGGTGGACGAGAACGGTCTCGTGACCGCGCTGACCGTGGGTGCCGCGATGATCACCGCGGAGGTGGGAGGAAAGCAGGGCACCGCCAGCATCACGGTCGGCGTTCCCGTCTCCACGATCACGCTGACGCCGGAAGCGGACACCCTCGGCGTGGGGAAGACGCTGCAGCTCAACGTCCAGCTGGCCGACGCGAACGGCGGCCCCGTCACCGGACGGACCGTGAACTATTCGACGTCCGCGGTCAACGTGGTGTCGGTGACGCCGGCAGGATTGATCACGGCGCTGGCGATCGGGACGACGACGATCACCGGGACGATCGACGGCAAGACGGACGCGGTGAACATCGAAGTGGTGGATGCCTGTTCGACGCTGCTCTCGACGCGCATCGTGCTCGGCGATACGCACCAGGGCACGCTCGAGGCGACCGACTGCACGTTGAACGACGGCACGGTGGTGGACGGGTACCGCCTGGAGACGACGAGCGCCGTGGACGTGCAGATCGACCTCGTGAGCACCGCCTTCGACGCGTTCATCATCCTGCTCGAGGAAACGGCGACGGATCTCGTCGAGGTGGGCTTCGACGACGACGGTGGCGGAGGGACGAACGCGCGGATGCTCATCACGCTGGACGCCGGGAAGATCTACCATATCCTGGCGAACAACTTCGATCCTGGCGTGATGGGGCCGTACACGCTTTCGCTCCTGGACGCGTCGCTCGTGGCGGGGGCGCGGGACATCGCGCCGACGCGCGCCACGAAGGGACGGGCGAAGCGGCCGTTCGCGGAGCTCTGGCCGATCCGATAGCGGCGGGTCATGGAGGCCGGCGCCGCGGGACGCGATCAGGGGTCGCGTGTCGCGGCGCCTTTTCCGGCGCTCGGACCCGTCGCGTCCGCTCATGGCCGGTACGTCACGCTCGCGTACCCCCGCGTCCGGTACTTGAACGGCTCGTCGAACGAATACCCCACCCCGAACCGGACCCGCATCCCCGGCAGCCGCGCGAACCCTAACGATGGCAGCGCGAGCTCCCGCTCCGCCCCGAGGATCCGTTTCCAGTCGCCGAGCGTGTCTCCCGCGGCGACCCAGAGGAAATACGGCTCCAGCACTCCGCCGCCGATCGCGGCGCGATACAGGCCGAGTCTCCGGCCGGATGCGTAACCCGTGGGAACCGGCGGCAGGGACACGCGCTGCGACAGCCAGGCCGGGTCCATGTAGGGCGAGCCCGAACCGCCCACCACGAAGTATTCGAACGCCCGCCCCGCTTCGCCGGCTTCGGCTCGCGTGACGTTCCCGCGTACCACGTCGCCGCGCAGCCACCGCCGCTGGGTGCCGAGCGTGAGCACGCCCGACGTGATCGCGCGGCTCCAGCCTTCGCCGCTGGTGCGTCCCGCGGCATAGGCGCCCGATCCGTGCATGCCAATCGTGAGGCGCGATACCGAGAAGGTGAGCCGCACCCGCGCCTCCGCCAGGGCGGTGGCGCGGGTGGCACCATCCAGCAGCGGGGTGTCGACCTCGCCGTAGCTCGAGCCGCCGCGCAGCCCGATCCCGAACAGCCCGCGCTCCCGCGCATACCCCGCCATCACGCCGGCGCCGGTATAGCGCAGGTCGGCCGCGGGTGGTGTAAAGGGGGCCGCCTCGCCCTCCGACGGATGCTGCTCCGCGTGCCAGACGGTTCCCTCGAGGCCGATGATG